>NZ_DAMBYD010000006.1:0-324937 GCF_032051575.1 Aminipila sp.
TCCAGCTGTCAAACTTCTTTCCTGTTGGTGCTGTCAGTCCGCTTCCATCTGGTAATGCGGATGAAGTTTGTCCATCTGCTACCTGCATTGAGGTTACACTTCCGGTTCCTCCGTTTGCATCAAAGCTTATTGTATGATTTGTCTGTGCTGCTACTACCTGAATAAATATAGAATTTACACTTGGATTATATTCCGAACCTATGTCACCATTTAATAATGGTAATTGCTCAATTTTATCCTGAACAAAAGAAAATTCATATGTTCCAGGAATAGCATCTGCCTTTACAGGTATTAAAAAGGTTACTAAGTCTACAGAGTTATCTGCACCTCCACAATCATCTAGCATATAATCATTA
The DNA here is from genome assembly GCF_032051575.1 of Aminipila sp. NCBI lineage: Bacteria > Bacillati > Bacillota > Clostridia > Peptostreptococcales > Anaerovoracaceae > Aminipila > Aminipila sp. The sequence continues at coordinate 357 of NZ_DAMBYD010000006.1, forward strand.
TCTGGAGTATGTGCCCCATAGGCAAATCTATCAGATGATGAAAAATATGGCCACTGAATAGAAGGCTCTAATTTCAGTTTATTTTCTGAAGAAAATGTCGTATCAAACGTTGGATTGGTAAATACATTTTCATTCATCTTTATATATACTGTAGCACCCCAAAGTCCTGTATCTCCATTTGTTAACATATAATGAATGTTATTGGTGCCAGTTAATTTTAAAGTAATTTTAGCTGTTTCTCCTACAGACACTACTGGCGTATCTGCATTTAGTTCAAGCTTTATATCCGCTGTAGCTGCATGTGCTTCCATAGGAAAATAGACTAAATTGATAATTAGTAGTAATACTAAAAACAGTCCTATTTGCCTAAAATAATCCCTGCACTTTTTTTTCATACTGATTCCTCCTTCTACAAAATATTATGATTTTGCATATTTTTATATGGCCATTTGTATCTCTTTTCAAAATAAACGATTGTCCATCAAAAAATTTCTTCTTATAACGAATTTATCTCTATTATTCAAAATGGTACCTAAACAGAATCTAAACATTTATATTATTCTGATTTTTTGTTCGTTTGCTATTGAACAATGCTTACTTTACCCATAACATGATTTTTTAAAGCTAATGTATCGGTGGTTGTTATGGTATTACTCTTATTCATATCCGCACTATACAGCATAATAGGATTTGTTATTCCTACTTTTCCCATAACATGGTTCTTCACCATTAATGTATCCGTTGTAGTTATAGTTCCGCTGCAATTCACATCTCCTCTGATTACAACATAATATGTTTTCACAAGATTATTTGATGTATCATACAGCTCTATCTTAAAGTTGGTTCCCACTACTGTACTTGAGTCATTAGAGGCAACCTCTGTATGGGTTGAAGAAGTCGGGTTCCATTTATAGGTTTTAACGGTACCGTTTGTCACATTAAAGTATGACATAACTTGACTTACCTTCTCTGCCATAGGATTCAGTCCTTCAATTAAGTTATATGTAGTTCCGTCTTTTGTGTATTCTGTGAGCCTCAAATTAGGACTTGTGGCAGACCCGACTATTGCCAAGTTTGGTACTACAGGCTGATACCCGCCTATGACGATTTGCAGTGGTTCACTTACATTTCCTGCCGCATCTTTTACCTGAACATACAAATACTTAACTCCTGCAGACAAACCTGTCATAGAAATAGTATTCATAGCACCGGAAGGAGTTCCTGCTCCACTTGTATCGATACCTGGATCTGCAGTAACACTGTCCAATACCTTATAATAATACGTCCCTGTTTCATTTGACACAAATGCCACAGTGGCCTTATCATCTGAAATACGGGTTTTAGTGATTTCCGACAAAACAGGTTTAGTGGTGTCAGACTCTTCAAACGCCGGGATACGTATTTTATATGGTGTCGCTGCATTACCCGCCTTATCCTTTGCATAGATATATACATCCTTTGCTCCTGAGGTTAAATCTTGAATCTCATCATATGCTAATTGATTTATCGTACATGCTGAATACGTAATTACAGTAGGTGGGACTGGTGTGACACCTTCATCAACTACAACCTTATCCCAATAAACAAATTCATTCGGTTGGAATCTTATAGCTGCTATTGTTCCGCCTTCTAATCTATAGGCTGTGCCAAGGGATAAAACAGGGGGCTGATCATCAACAGTCTGCCATATTGTACCTTTTGTCACTGAGCTTTCAGCTCCATTTAAATCTTTAACCAGAAAATAGATATCCTTGTCTCCCTCTGTTAAGTTATCAACAGTAAATTCTTTTAATATTTTAGCCTCAACACTTATTCCCGCACCTGATGTATCAATAACAGGGACAGGGTCTCCATGGTTTACAACACTGCAATATAAATTACCGCTGACTGTTGAAGTTAATTTCACATATGCTGTAGTTGGAGAATTACGCATTGCTGCCAGATCATTTATGGCCGGTACCTGATATGGTGCAACATAAGCTGAGAGCACCTGACTTAAATTTCCTGCTTTATCTTTTGCAATAATGCAAACTGTCATTGCTTCAGATGTGTTTAAGTATACATTAAATGTATTTAATCCTGCCTGACACGGGCTTCCTACTCCTGTAGTATTTATAAGGTTTGAATCAGTAATAGCAGAAGTAGTAACCAAATAGTAATAACTTCCTGCCTCACTGCTTTCAAAGGTTATATCTGCATATGCAGGTGCTGTTCTCTTAACGTTATTCTGGGAAAGAACCGGTATAGTTGTATCCGCTGCTGCATCAATATCCACCTTCCATACTGTGCTTAAATTTCCTGCCTTATCTTTTAACTGCAGGTACAAATCCTTTGCTCCCGCTGTCAGTCCTGAAATATCAATGGTATTTGCACCCTTGATGCAAGCTGTTCCCGTTCCTCCTGTATTTATTACAGGGGCTGTCTGATTATCATCTACTACCACATAATAGCTGCTTCCTGCTTCACTGGAAGTAAAGGTTATTTGGGCTGCGGTATCTGAGCTGCGCCCTGCGATGCTGTCTGATATAACCGGATTCACCGTATCATTTAAATCCACTTTCTGAACATCTGATATATTTCCTGCAACATCTTTTGCACATAGATAAAGATCCTTATTTCCTACAGTTAATCCACTTGGTGTAAAGACATTTTCTCCAGCTGTACAGTTAAAGGCAGTTGTACCGGTAAGGATGGCTGCCGTAGGTTCTGCAGCTCCGTCTGCCATCAATTTATAGTAGTACTTTCCGGATTCATTTACTGTAAAGCGGACACTTGAATCCACATCGGAGGACCGGATAGCTGAAAGACTGGTAATCACAGGAGGTGTCGTATCCGCCATGGCGGGAATATCATATTTTACTATCTGGCTGTTATTTCCCGCTGCGTCCTTTACAGTTACATAAATATCCTTTTCTCCATCGGTCAAAGGGATATTTGCCTCCGCTCCAAATGAGTTGCAGAAAATTCCCATTCCTGAAGTATCTATATCTGGTACTGGAGCTCCATCGTCCACAAGGGTATAATACAAATATCCCGGTTCATTTGTAGTAATCTTTATTGCTCCGCTGGTACTACTGATACGTGAGGCAGTGCCAAAACTAATCACTGGTGCAACAGAATCTGTATATTTTGCAAATTTTGTAACAAATGAGTTAGAATCTGTAGCTTTTTTCTGCTTTCCAAAGACCAATAATTCACCATTAATTTTTTTAATTGCTCCAACATATTCTCCATATGGATCAAAATTAATTCCCTGCCTGATGGTAGTACTTCCGCCTATCCAAATAAGATTTGTGCCATCATATGCTGCAACATAGGTTTGGTAAGGAACAGTGCCTTTCCAATAATTCATAACTGTTGAAATATATAATTTTCCATTGTACGCTTCAACATTTGTTAAACTAGAACAATAATAAGTAGCCTGAGGTGGTTCAAAGTCTGTGTTTCCTCCGTTATAGGTCATCTGAACCCACTGATTATTTTTAACATCATATTTTCTGCAGTAAATCCCCTCCATTCTACTCTCAAATGCATACAGTTCATTATTGTATACAACCAATTTACTCATTAAATTGTTTATCTCTCCCCCATATGCACTCCATGAAATGCCGTCAAATTTTATAACTTTACTCAGGAATGTACGTTGATACTGATCGAATCCCGTTAATTTATTTATAGCTACATACATAGCATCCTCTGTCTTGGTAACTCGAAACGAAGTACTCTTAGTATGAGAATCCAGTGGAATACCACCATCTGCTTCATTCCAGTTATCCTGCCCATCATCATATACCAGAACCCTTACTTTATAACCTTCACTGTCTTTCGATACAAATATTGCATACAACTTATCCTTAAAAACAATCAATTGATGGCTTTCTATACTATCGGATGAACTTACATTTATGCCGTAGGGTTCACTGTATCCTACTTCTTTCCAGCCCGTTGTGTTATAGCCCTTTACCTTTAGTCTGCTCGAACCCGCTAAATTTTCAACAAATGCTACATAGAGCTTGTCTTTGTAAAAAACCATACTAGATGAGTAACCATCAGAAGACACGATATCATTATTTATATACTCCCAACCAGAACCGTTATATTTTTGTATTCTTACTTTATTAGTATCTCCTGTATAATCATTTTGAAGAGCATACATTTCTCCGTTATGGTCTACTATATCTTGAATACCTGCTTTATTTGGATCATATGAATTGATTCCATCATAATCATAGGTGAAATTTGAGCTACCAGGATTATAGACTGTACTTTCGTCTGCGTATACTGCACTATATGGCATCAATGTGATAATCATGGTTATGCCTAAAATATAAGAAATAACTTTTTTAAATGACCTTTCTTTCATAAATATTTACGCCCCTTCCGTAAAAATCTGTTATCTATCTCTTCTTAGATAATTTCAGTTTGATTAAAAAAAGAATTTTATTCCACTCCTTTCTTTCACATTGAAATTCACTTTTATGATATTATTTCGGCGACAGAATTTTTCTTAATTATACAAATCATAACTAAACAAAATCTAAACATTTTGACAATTTGGAATATTTTTCTCTATTTAATTACAATTTTTTATTTCATAAAGTTATTCAATAATTTGGTATATTTAAATATTGACATTCTGGTCTATAAGTTATAGAATAAAAAAACCGCTTAGTCTATAGGATATAGACCAAGCGGTAATAAAGGGGTCTCAAATATTTTTAAATGAAGGAGGTGAATTAATGAGCGGTTATAAACTGACAAAAACTGAATCCAAATTTGCAGATTTAATCTGGCAGAATGAACCGATCACTTCAGGTGACTTAGCCAAATTATGTGAAGCGGAAATGAAATGGAAGAAATCAACCACTTATACAGTCTTAAAAAAACTATGTGAGAAAGGTATTTTTCAAAATGAGAATGCTACAGTAACATCTTGTTTCAAAAAAGAAGAGTTCTATGCAAAACAAAGCAGGTACTTTGTTGAAGATTTTTTTGGAGGCTCTCTTCCAAAATTTCTTACAGCTTTTATTGGCGGAAATAAACTAAGCAGTAAACAAGCAGAAGCACTAAAAAAACTGATTGATGAATATAAGGAGGATTAGAAAGGGGGATTAGAAATGAATGAACTATTTTTTTCAGTTTTACATATGAGCATAACAGCAAGCTATGTCATTCTTTTTATCATTATACTTCGGCTGCCACTAAAAAAAGTTCCCCAAAATATATCTTATGCTTTATGGAGTATCGCGGCATTCCGTCTTCTTTGCCCGTTTTCCTTTGAAAGTATGATAAGCTTTATACCCACCGGCACAGAAGAAATTCCACAATACATATTCCATAATCAAATGACTCACACAAATAATAATGCTTTAGAAACCTTTACTGGAAAAGCATTAACGGTGACACCAACAAATTATGATGTATCCCCTGTGCAGACCTTTTTTAATTCATGGTCCGGGTATATTTGGATTACCGGTATTGTTTTAATGCTTATTTACAGTATTGTTTGTATATTGATTTTAAAGAACCATTTAAAACATGCCCAGCACCTTAAATCTAATATTTATGAAGCAGTCAATATCAAGACCCCATTTGTACTTGGAATACTTAGTCCTAAAATTTATCTGCCAGCAGGATTAACAGAAGATGAAAAAAGATATATCATTCAACACGAAAAAACTCATATTTCACGATTTGATCATATGGTTAAGCTTTTGGCTTTTCTAATATTGTGCATACATTGGTTCAATCCTTTAGTCTGGATAGGGTTTTTACTAATGAGTACCGATATGGAACTATCCTGTGATGAAAAGGTTATCAGAAAAATGGGCATAGAAATAAAAAAGGATTATTCTACTTCCCTGCTTTCCCTTGCAACAAACCACCGCATTATAAATGGCAGCCCTCTTGCTTTTGGTGAAAGAAATGTTAAAGGAAGAATAAAAAATGTATTAAATTACAAAAAACCGGTTCCTTGGATTATAGCTTTTTCAATTGTAATGGTATGCATTATAGGCGTGGGCCTGCTTGCCAACCCTAAACCCGAAGCTTTAGATAAGCTTAAAATTACTGCTGAAAATACATCAAATTTAGAGCAAAGCATTTCAAACGCCTTATTGAATCATTACAAAAATGAATTCAATAGTCCTTGGTATGAAGTAGCAGCAGAAGGACATATAACACTTGATTCAGAAGAAAAAGATGGTATTACTAAGGTTTATTTACTTGAAGAGTACTATGAATTTTCTTTTGAAGATAACAATTTAACAGCAAGTAGCGGCCATGGAGAAAATGTGGCTGTACTTACATTAAAAAAAGACAGTAAAGGGGATTATATTTACGATAATTTAAAAGCACCTCTTACTGATGGAGAGTATTATTCTTTTATAAAAGATTTATTTTCGTCCACTGCATTAGAAAAGTTAAGCTCAACTGATCGTGAAAAAAGCAAAGCAGACTTAGATTCACAATGTGAAGCTTATGCCAAAGCTTACCTGAAAAAAGCCAGCAGAGACGGTGAAATTTATATTTATCAAAAAGAAAAAGAGAGACCCGATATTAACTCTGAGACCGCCAACTATATTTTTGAAAACTATAGTGAATATCCATACTGGATAGGCACCCGTGAGACTGTTGAAAATGGAACCAGATATGTATACGAAACGTCATGGCAGGATAAGGGCAGTCTAAACGGTATTTTAACTTTTATCAAAAAAAATTATAATGGAGATATAGTCAAAACAACTAAATTCGAAATAAAAGATAATAAAATATTACCTATAAGCAACAAGTAATTTGAGACCAAAGTCAAATTAAAAAGAATTATAAAATAAAAGAACCAGAATCAGAAAGGATTAAAAATGAAAAAATATAATGTAGCACTTATTCTAATTTTAGCACTTAGCTTATGTTTATCAGGCTGTAGCCAAAATAAAGCACCGTCTGAGGATACAAAAAAAGAAGTGCAAAAAGAAAATACAAAGAAAATCGAGACCATGTATGAATTAAAATCAGAGAGATTTAAAGATAAAGATGTGATTATTAATTATCCTCAGCTTATAAATCTTACAGACACCTCTGCACAGGAAAAAATAAATGAAATGATTAAAAACAAAGCATTTTTAGCTTATAATGAAATGGTAAAGCAAGGCGAACCATTTTCATATGAGCTTAAATATGATGTTAAGTACAGCAGTCCGGAATTGCTGAGCATAAGGTTTAATGACTATGTCAACTTTACTCAGTCTGCTCACCCAAGCAACTCTGTTGAAACTTTAAATATAGACATCAAGAATCAGAAAGTCATAAAATTAAGTGACTTTGTAAATATAAACGAAGGATTTGTTGACTTATTTAAAAATGGAAAATACCTGTCACCTTATCCAGATCAAACTCCGGAATTAATGGAATCCATTAAAAATATACTAGATGAAACGGATACTAAAGGATGGATAGATCTCCTAAAAAATGCTGATTCTTTTGATATTTATAGTGGAAACCAATATTCCTATTTAACCAAAGACAGCTTAGTAATCGTTATAAGCGTGCCTCACGTCATGGGTGACTATGCTGAATTTGAAATAAACTATAAGGATTTATCTGACTATAAGAAAACGGACAATGATATTTGGAAAGTCCTTGAAGCAGACAAATAAAGATAATTTAAAAGCAGTGAAAACACATTATTTTTCACTGCTTTTATTTTTTATTTGTATCTATAAAATAAGCCTTTTTTCCAAACAAATAAGCTGTACACCTTCAATTCCATTAAAAATGCAGGAAACTACTCCTACTTCTTTATATCCTATTTTTTCATAAAATTTTCTTGCTCCTAGATTTTTAGCATTTGTATCCATACGGAGATATTCAATCCCCAATTGTGCAGAAAACTCCTCATAAAACTCAACAAACTGTTTTCCATATCCTTTATTAGACATCTCTGGGTCAACTACAAGCGTATGTAAAACCATTATTTCATCATCAGGTACTTGGTACGTCCAATTACAATCTCTGTATTCTTGAACTTGAGTTTGATTAATTATTGCAGCAGCCACTATACAATTATTATCCTCCAGCACAAACAGTTCATTTCTATTGAACGCCTTTTGAGCTGTATCTTCTGTAGGATATACTCCCCTTTTCCATCCAACACATAAAGTTTGCTCCTCTTCTTTTTTTATAATAGCGTCATATATTTTGACAATACCTTGTATATCATTTTGGGTTGCCTTGCGTATCATTTTGTCTCCTCCTCCTATTTAGGCTTTAAATATTTAGACCTTTGCAAAGATTTCCTACAAAATCCTGTACATTTGTTACGATACCCTTTGCTCCTAAGCTTCCCCTGTCACCTAGCTTATTTACAGCAAACTCAGCAGTATCTACAGTATAAAAGAACACTTCCCTTATAGTTCCATCTGAAAGGACTCTGTAAGTAGGCGTCATATTTCCTGATGCAATAGTATGCAAAGTTGTAGCCATGCCAATAACAGTAGTCGCTTTTCGGAGATGTGATCTCATTGCATCCTGACCGTCATATGTATGCTCGTATACGTCTGGTAATGGTCCATCATCTCTTATGGATCCATTTAGCACAAATGGCACATGTTTTTTTACAAGGCTGTACATGATTCCATCCGAAATATTTTCTTTTTCGATAAAGCTTGCAATAGAACCATGTAGGTTAACTTTGTTTATTGTATCAATATGATTATAGTGACCATTAAAATGCGGTCTTTGTGAATAAAGATCTTGTCCCAGGGCAGTTCCCAAAAGACCTGCTTCAAGATCATGGGTCGCAAGTGCATTACCTGCTAACAATGCATGAACATATCCATTTTCTATTAACTTTGAAAAGCATTTTCTTGCTTCAATGTCAAAAGTGCAAGCAGGGCCCAGGACCCAGACAACATATCCGTTTTCTTTTTCATGCTTCAAAAGTCCATTTATAAAATCATAATCACAGGAGAATCCAGTTTCCCTGCTTCTGCCCTGCCTGAAGGCAAATGCCTCTTCTTTATTTTGCTTCTCTGACCTAAAGCAGTCATTATGAACATAGATTCCTTCTTCACAGTTCTCTGTACGACCCATTATCACGGCATCACCACAGCGAATGTTTCGAAACTCTTTGACAAATATCTTTCCATTTTCATATATTGCAACGCAATCCATTCTTGAATCTTCAGCAAGGAGCCATTCACCATTTATCTTGTAATATTCGGGAAAAATAGAAGTTGCATGAAATTCCAAGGGAGCTACCATATCCTTTGGTGCATATTCTAAAATTGCATCCGGAGAATTTATAAATTTATCTAATGAAAAATCCGGCTTGCAATATTCATTTAATTTAAAAAACATAACGTTATCCTTCTTCATTTCTACAAATTTTTTAAAGTAAGTATATCATATAATTCATATTTACCCAAGGAAGATATAATTTTTTTTATAATATCCTTGTACTTTTCACCTTACTACAATAATAAAACAATCTGTAAATCGTAGTGCTATGCATTCTTTAAAAAACTAATTACTTTTAGCCAAGCTACTTTAGTACTTTCGAAATCTTTGTAATGTTTCTCTACATGCGTATGATAAAATTCAAGTTCGTCCAATATATTTTTAAATTCGTCACTGCCAAAATAGTCACAAACCTTTGGAATTACATTTGATAAATTCTTTTTCATTTTAGTGATTTCCATTTCATAACTCTCTCTTTGAGTTATATAAAGCAAAAGTGGCTTATACCGAACCCAACCGATTGAAGCCTTTAAGAATCTTTTAGTAATTGCTCCTGAATCCGCCTTTATAACTTTTAATTTGTTAGGAAGAACTCCAAGGAGCAAATGGTCATAAGTAGAAAATCCATCATGAAATGTATAGCAAGGAACTTTTCTTATCGTACACTCACCAATGCAGGTACTTAAAAAGGTGTCTTCCCCTCTTGCTCCAGGTGGATTATAAAATGGAAATAATTTATCCAGATTATTAAGGTTAAATCCTAAATTAGCACCCGAAATAAATTTCATTCCATTTATTTCTTTAACAACCTCAATTCTTTTACTATTAATTATATCAAGATTAGCGTACGTCACTCCTCCGTCATTCATTTTTTGTTTCACTGACTCCCAGTTAATAATGTCATTGCTTATAGATTCTATAAAAATTTTAAAATCATCTTCAGATAACTTGTCATTAAAATCTAAATATGGTATTGGTGAAATATACCCACAATGATGACCATGCGTCATATCCGCATCTTTAATGTTGCTAATATGCGTGGATAAAACCTCTTGCCCCTTCCAAACAATGCTATCATTAATTTTAATAGTTGCTATTGGATATTCGTCATCATCAAGAAAAATAAGATAGTCCATTTTATTTTTCATTGCAAAATACAAAACCAAATTTCTTTTCATTGCATAGCCTTCACCAAATATCAATTTTGCTTCTTTTAAATTAATTACCTTTTTTTCTATCAGGTATTGTGCCTCATTTGTTATTGAAGAGTTTCCTAAGTAATAAACAGAATCAATCCGATCTAATATTTCTTCATCTGTAATTTTATAATCACTTACTTTTGTCTTTGAATATTTTAAGTCGTAAGCAACAAATAAATGTAGCGCAATTTTTTTATTATCAACAAGACCCGATTCATTCCAGTTATCTACATATGTTTTAACTACATTTTTAAAATTCTTACGTCCTGTAACAAATCCGACACCAACATTTATTTTCTTTTCTTGAATTTTCATCTTGATTCCTCATTCCACTTAACCAAATTGGGATTTACGTCCATAATAGAATCGTATTGATCCTTGTTTCCATATATTGCATCAGGATCTAAAAGCTCATACCTTTTAGCCTTCTTCAGTCTATCTTTTACCGTTGACCACCCCAAATGCTTTATTCGGAATTTAGATTCAGCCTTCGGAAGAGAAAAAGTATTCATCGGAAACCTTCCGCAATGTTGTGCTGTTTCATTCCATGCATAATTAAAACCGGGCTGGTATCTCATTAAAAAAGGTCTAAAAATACTGTGTGCATTCCAATATTCATCCTCGCGATAATGAGTTTTATCCCACATGTCATATAGTCTAAAGCAATAACAATCACAATTTATATTATCCACAAGTTTCTGAGCATTATCCCAAAAGCTTTCTTCTACTATTTCATCTGCATCAAGGTTTAAAATCCAATTAGGATTTCTTTTTATGGTTTCATTCCATTGCTTTTTCCTGAGTTCTACCTCAGTTGCGAACAGGGATTTCTCATTTTTTGTAATATATAGAGGGATACCCTGTAATATTTGTTGACAAATTTGAACTGTATCATCAGTGCTCGCATCATCAATTATGACAGCCTCATCAATATGGTCTTTTAGGCTATTCAGCACTTGCTTTAGATACCGTCCCTGCTCATTCTTCACTACCATAGAAAGAGTAATTTTATTTCCGCATTTTTTATATTTACGTACAAATGCAATGTCTGTTTCACAGCTTTTTACATAATCTTGCACACCAGCCAAATCTTGCTCTCTGTAAATATGGTATGCGGGGTAACATGTATCTACAAAAATATCAATGCCAATCACCGCTGCTCGTATGCAGAAAAATCGATCTTCGCCATGTATTGTCAAGTTTTTAATAGGCTTGAAATTAACGCCTTCTAACAATGCAACTCTGCTAATCAATGTGCATGCACCTAATCCGCCCACTTCATATATGCCAGGAATTTTGAGTTGATTCAGAAATTTAGTCTGCCTTCTATTCATTTCTTCTTCGCTTAGTGTCTCTCCTAATCTCTTAGGCACCAAATCATATTCGTCAAACAGCCAGACATTTGGTTCGAAAGGTCTATCATTATGCCACTTGCTCCAAAATATTTCAGATATAATATCCTTATTTGCAGTCTTTAAATGTTCAATCAAATTAGGGTGCAGAATCAAATCGGAATCAACAAAAAACAGATAATCATAATTATTGCTTATGGCATAGTCAATAATAAAGTTCTTATAATTTGCCACCTTTAACATCAAACTATCATCCCAGTGATGCGTTTCATCATTACACAAATATGCTCCATTACCTTTACCCTCAACAATGGTAACGGTTGATTCCTCTCTCTTAAAGCTAGCTAAAAGCTGCTTGGAGCTTTCATCAATATTGTCATCTACAAACATATAATCTATAGAGACAGTATCCCTGTTAAGGGTTTTTAAGGACTTCAAAAATGCCTCCAGTATTTCCGGTTTTTGATATACGGGGCTGCCAACTAATACCTTTTTTTTATCCACTTATGTTAACTCCTCCATTGTATAAATTTCACATACAGCTCTATTAGCTGTGTAATGATGCTATTTTTATAAAAAAAAGCCACTTAAATAAATTAAGTGACTTTTTAAAATCCATATTCATTTCTATTGTCAGCACTCTTCACTGATGAGTGCTAACCTCCTCATTATATCATTGTATTAGCATATTGTCAAATTAGGTAAATACTATTTTATAACTACTATGATTCATTCCTTTTAAATTCCCTAACCCATTGATTCGTTATTTAGTTTGAGATTATTTGTACAGAAAGCGCATTGGTTTGTGGCGGTATACTCATAGTCTGAAACGGTTCTCTCTCTATTCTCACTATTTGGCCAGGCTGTATAGATTGTAAAGGGATCCGGTTACCTCGTCTATCCCTTAATTTTGTTGTATTACTAACCACATATCGCATCTGACGGTTTGGATTGTTTGGAACTCCAGTTAATATATATCCCAAATTTCCACTGGCATCAACATTTATTACTCTTTCCTCTACTATTTTTGATGATTTTTTTTCTTTGACTACACCTATACTAAAGGCTCTTGCTTGCGGTGGATTACTTTTTGTCATTTCTGAAGAAAATCTGGCATTAATAATATTACCTGCTCTTAACTCTCTTAAACCTATTTTATTTCCAAACTGGTCTCTTATTCTCGTATTATTATCAATGACAAGAGTAACTACTTGCATTTGTATCACCCGATTACGGTCCATTACACCATATGAAATGGTAACAAAGCCGGTTCTATTACGTATAAATGTATCTTCAATTAAGGCATTTTCTGCTGTTGTTTCTCTATGTAAAGAAGAAACATTTTTATCATAATCTTTCTTTGGCTCCTTCATGATTTTCACCTCCAAATATTCCTTTTATTACATTATATTTTTTTGACCCAATAATGTTCTTATGATGTTTATTTATATTAGAGATGATGTTAAAACATTATAATGTATCATTTAATAAAGGTGAATAGGTACAAATTATAGTTTGCCCATCCTCCATATATTCAAATGAATCTCGCTTTACTTCTTTAGTAAATCCCCATGACTTGTACATGGCACATAATTTTTCACCATCTGCGTCGTCAGCTCCAATTGTTGCCTTTGCATAGCCCTTGTCCCTTATTCTCTGCAATGCCCTGCGAATCAAAGCACTCCCCAGCTTCTTGCCTTGAAAAGCAGGGTTAACTTCAAAAGATAAAATATAGGCGGTATCCAAACCATTTGCCTGACTTTTGTCATTGCAATCCCAAATAATATGTATTTCACCAATAAAAATATGTGTTTCTTCATCCTTAATCAGCCATACTTCCTGAATGCCACTTTCAATATTCTTAATATAGCTCTCCTCAAAACTTTCATATCTGCCATTCCACAGCTCTAGCATTTCTTCAGTGCTCCCATGCTTTATACTAACATTCATTATATAAATCCTCGTCTTTTTTATGCTTAATTTTGGTTTATCTGTTTTAACAATAAAAGGCTAAGAATATTCTTCTTAACCTTTTTATAGCTTTAAAAACTGACTTACTTGTTTACGTCAATCGTGTTTTTGTTTGTCAATGAAATTTTTCAAATACCCAGGCAGTCAATTCATTAAGGGAAGGATGAATCACCATAGAATTACTGATGGGTTCGTAAGTTCCCATTTGCGGGCACATGGTTCTCAATTCTTTTATTCCCGCCTTTTCTGTACTTGCATCAACTTTTTTCTTACATTGGTAACCTTCATTCATTAGATACACGAATGGCTGCAACAAAATAGCCGCCTGGGGGCCAACAATATGAACACCCAGAATCTTTTTATCCTGACCTACAATTATTTTAATGAACCCGTTATCTTCATCTTTTTTTCTATATCCCATGGCAATTCCGCCCACCACATCAGAATAATAATTTTGGGCGGTTTTATATGAAATGCCTTTCGCTTTGACTTCTTTTTCCGTCATACCTACATGTGCTACCTGAGGATGAGTAAAGATTGTCCATGGTACAACATCATAACTAACCTCCTTTTTCTGTTTTCCAAATAAGTTTCCGCTCAAAATTAAGGCTTCATAATTAGCTTTATGCCTAAATTGGTATTTTCCATTGATGTCTCCAAGCGCCCAGATATTTTTCTGAGAAGTTTCCAAATATGAATTAGTACGAATCCAGCCCTTTTCATCTACTTCCACATTAGCATTTTCTAAAGATAGGGAATCTGCGTTTGACTGAACACCAGAAGCCACAAAGATTTCTTCACAGGCTACCGTTGTTTTTTCTTTTGTAAACTGATTTTCTACTGTTATATACTTTGAGTCCTGATCCTTAGAGACAGACAAGACAGAGCTATCAGTCAGCACATCCACACCATTTCCTTTAAACTGCTTCGCTACAAATTCAGAGATTTCTTCTTCCTCTTTGTTTAAAATACGACTGGATCTTGCTATAATTGTTACCTTTGTTCCAAGGGCAGAAAAAATATGTGCAAATTCCATGCTAATGGCTCCGCCCCCAATAATAACAAGACTTTTCCATGGCTTTTGAGGAAATTGTTCTCCAAAAAAGGTTTCTGAAGTTATATATCCAGCGTTCTCTAACCCCTCGAATGCCGGGACAGAACTTCTGGCTCCAACAGCAATAATGAATTTATCCCCATAAATCGTATCCTCAGGTTTGTCGTCATCGTAACGGATATCCATACTGTCCGTTCCAGTAAAGACGCCAGTACCTTTATACACGTCAAGATTCGGTATATCTAATAAATTACTTTCTATTTTTTTATGGAAATTAATCTGCTCCCACATTTTTTGAGAAATAATATCCCAGTTAATTTCCGGCGGGCACGTATTTATACCAATTCGATTTGATCTTTCCATTTCCCGGATAAAGTCCGCAGGATATACAAGCATTTTAGACGGAATACAGCCCTTGGTCAAACAGGTTCCACCAAATTTTGCTTTTTCAATGATTGCACATTTAAGGCCCTGATTCAATGCCTCTTCCAAAACCATTAAACCGGCTCCGCTTCCCACAACAACAACATCATACCGCATGTAAGGAACACCTCCTAATTTTTCTTTGAAACAAAAGAAATATCATATTAGTCTGCTATTAGGATTACTAATTTACTAAATCCGGGTCGATGAAAATTTCTCCTTCTTTTACATTATACTTTTTCAGAAGATCTTCTTTTTCTTCCTTAGATATCTGTTTACGCACAACAGAATATTTTGATTTAGAAGTAGTTTTAATGCCTTTATCCTCCAATGCCTGTTTTATACTTGACCATTGTTCATTGCTAATCATTTCATAAATCGGAGTATCAGGATTTGGATTATTAAAGAATGCTTCGGCTGATTTTTCATCTAGAACCAGATTCCCTTCTTCAGCTAAACTAATCATCTTTTCAACTGTATTTACATTATTCATGATAATCGTATTTCTATTCTCTAAATTGGCTACTTGTTCCGATACTTCATTAAATTCTTTTAAAAGTGGTAAAAGGTTTGAAAACTTTGACTTCACTTGTTCTGGAATGTCTACGATCTTGATTCTTTGAATAATTGCCTTGATAATATCCTCTCTTCGGGGATTAAGATAATCCTCAACAGCTTTCTTCAAGGCTTTAATTTTGTTTTCAATATCTTCACATTCTTTGATTACCTCTGCTATTTTTTTATTCCCAATTAAGCTTTGATAATTAATTCTCAGTCCTTTCCAGAGTTGATACATTTCATCAAAGGAAGAAATACCAAATTCTTTGGCCTTTTTATCTGCAATCTTTTTAAATTTCCAAAGTCTTGGTTGATACTTAAATCCAAAGATAGAAAAATAAGGTTGGTTTTCAAAATCAGCAGTCCCAAAATTCTGTTCTATCAGATAGGCAAAGGCTTCATCCTTTTCCATTTGGGAAACAAGTTCAAGATCATCATTAATAAGCAAGTTTAAATACTCTTTATATCTGCTGTCTGATTTTAAATTTTCTTCTTCTTTAATATAGTTACGTTTTATTTCTTCATGATTGGAAATGATATCATCTAAATTCATCTGATATTCTTTTTCTAATGAATCAATCTGATTATCATTAAGTGGATCAGGTATTGCTTCATCTAAAATATTTTTAGCTTCTGTATTGATTTCTTTTTCTATTGTTATGTATTTGGATTTAGAAGGTTTTAAGTCATTAGAAGTTTCTTCATAGGCCTTCATATAAAAATCCAAGCGCTCATTCAGTTTGTTAAGCTGACTATCCATTTAACCGCCTCCTATCATTACTCTAATCTTGGAGAAAGATTTTTCCCCCTCAATATTCCCGAATTGTCATCCCATAACTTCTTCCATTCCGTATAGCCAACCTTCTGACTTTCAATGTAATCCCAACTGTTAACAGATGTATCATATTTTTCATGTTTTTCTCCAGCTTTTTCAGTATCCTCTGTAACACCATTTGGACTATGCATTTCAACAGTATAATAAAACGTATAAACATCATATGGAACAGAAATGGTAACCGGCTGACCATTATTTTTGGTTACCGTTCTAGTTTTTGTCACTGGGCGTTCTTTCGTAACATTTTCATATATATCTTCTTTTTGATCATCCACAATTCTACTGCCTACGTATACTTTTTCTGTATAGGTTTCCGTATCTTGGTATGTTTCTGTTTCAGTCCATTCTTTATACTTAGGATTATTCTCTGTTACATAATCTGTACTTTTTGAAGAATATTGATTTTTTACAATCGTATAATATTGACTATGAAGTTCACTCCAATAATTATCAAAATTCGCAATTGAAGAATTAACGTTGTCTAATAATGTGTTCTGCGACAGATATTTTTCTTTCATCTGCCTAAGTTCAGTCAGACTAAGGGAACCATGTGAATCACTTGTGTACTCTTTCACATGTTCCAATCCATTTATAAAGCGTTTCTTTTGTTCGTTAATCTGTGTAAAATACATATTGGCATTGTTCTTTACCCTAGCATTTTTACCTTTTGATTGTATGATATTGAGATTGTCAAATCTTAATTTCAGCCGATCATCCAAAGATTCTTTAAATTTGCTGAACTTGGGATACTTTGAAATTAAATACTTATCCAGTTCAATGACTTCTGTGGTCTTCTCATTAAAGCTTGCTACCGACTTCTCCATTGCCGCAATTTTATCGGAAAAGATAACATTTTTTTCATCTTCATCATGCTGAAATTGATAGATTACTTTTTTAATATCTTTATGGTCAAAATCTTTTTTAATATCTGCCAGTTCTGATATTAAACTTTCATAATCATCTTTTTCTTCACCAATCTGGTCATCATAAAGTTCATACTCCTTATACATCT
The DNA here is from genome assembly GCF_032051575.1 of Aminipila sp. Lineage (NCBI taxonomy): Bacteria > Bacillati > Bacillota > Clostridia > Peptostreptococcales > Anaerovoracaceae > Aminipila > Aminipila sp. The sequence continues at coordinate 17,998 of NZ_DAMBYD010000006.1, forward strand.
TAGGGTTATTCTCTAAACGATTGGAAACCTGATTAATAGTAGAATTTATCTGCTCTAAACGCGCCTCAGATTCTGTTATGTAATTTTCTGCAACATTGGCCTGATTTGTCGAAACAATAGACTGGATAAACGAAATAAAAAAGAAAACAAGTAAAATAATAATTATTGCTTTAATAACTTTTTTCTTTCTTTTTTTAAGTAACCAGCCTAGTCTTTCCCACAAAGTTAAGCGTTTCAATAATTGAATATCAGTCATTTTTCGCCTCTTATTTCTATATTATTTAAATATACCCCGACCTTAACGGGCCGGGGATATGTAATGGTGATTTATTTACCCATCTTTGCTTTTAATTGCGCCAACTTATCATCCATGGAAGAGTTGTCACTATCTTCTTTAAGTGTTTCAAATTGTGCTTCCAAAGACTGTCCATTAAGCTCTGTCATGGCGTCAGCTTCTGCAGCCATTCGGTTTACTTTTTCTTCCATTCTAGAGAAGCCTTCCGAAGAATCATTTCCGGAAATCTTTGCAGAGAATTCAGCAAGTTTCTTTTTTGTTTGTGCATTAGCCACCTTGGTAACAAGAACCTCTTTCCTGCTTTTAGCTTCATTAATCTTAGATTCAAGCTTTGAAAGAAGCAGCTTAAGGTTATCAACTTCTGCTGATTGGTTGTCAAGCTCAGGTTTAAGACTATCACGAGTTTGCTCATAACTTGACTGCTCTTCAAGTGCTTTCTTAGCTAAATCATCATTTCCCTTTTCAACAGCAAGCATAGCGTTCTTTTCCCAAACATCAACTTGCTTTTGCGCTTCATTATACTTATTCTGGGTCATATTACGTGCAGCAATAGTTTTTGCAACCATAGCCTGTGTTTCTTTGTATTCCTGTTCCATATCCATGATATACTTCTCAAGCATCACCTCAGGATCTTCAACCTTATCAATCAATGCATTAATATTTGCATCCAATAGGTCGGCAACTCTTTTTATAAAACTCATATATTTTCTCCTTATATATTTAAATTTTACATTTTTCTAATTATAGCATAATTTACCATTTATGACAACTCAAATCAAAAGACCTCCTTCTGCAGAAAATATGAATTTTCTATCGCCTAAGGAGGTCTTTTAATTATTTATGCTGCAGGCTCAAATTGACTGTTATAAAGCTCTGCATAGAATCCACCCCGAGCAAGCAACCCTTTGTGATTACCGCTTTCAATGATATCGCCATCTTTCATCACCAGAATCAAGTCAGCATTCTTAATAGTGGAAAGCCTGTGGGCAATGACAAAGGAAGTTCTGCCGACTGTCAGCTGATCCATTGCAGATTGAACAATACGCTCTGTACGGGTATCAACTGAACTGGTTGCTTCATCTAAAATTAGCAGCGGTGCATTCTGTATCATTGCCCGGGCAATGGTAATAAGCTGTTTTTGTCCTTCTGACAAACTGGCCTTATCATTTAATACAGTATCGTATCCCTCTGGCAAGGTTTTGATGAAATGATGCAAACCAACAGTTTTGCAGGCTTTGACTACCTGTTCTTCTGTGATGCCCTGCTTACTGTAAATAATATTCTCCTTTATAGTGCCTTCAAACAGCCAAGAATCTTGTAAAACCATACAGAATTGTTGGTGGACATTCTCCCGTGGTACCTGGCTGATTGGCATTCCATCCAGCAGTATTTCACCGCCATCTAATTCGTAAAACCGCATTAACAGATTCATAATGGTGGTTTTCCCTGCACCAGTTGGGCCAACAATAGCAACCTTCTGTCCTGGTTTTATTTTTGCTGAGAAATCTTCAATTATAGTTTTTTCCGGTACATATCCAAATTTGACATGTTTAAATTCCACCTCACCTTTAATATTCTGTAACGCTTTCATCTTCTGGCTCTCATTGTCCATTTCAACTTCTTCTAAAAACTCAAATACCCGTTCTCCCGCAGCGGCTGTCCGCTGCAGATTGTTTGCGGCTTGAGCCATTTGAGAAAGAGGCTGGGTAAACAGACGGATGTACATCATAAATGCCACAATCACACCAAATGAGATGGTGCCTTTCATGGCCAGTACCGCACCGACTACACAGACAGCCACATATCCGAAGTTTCCGATAAATTGCATCATAGGCATCATCAGTCCGGATAGAAATTGTGATTTCCAGGCACTGTCATATAGACCTTCATTAATTTCTTCAAAGCTCTTCTTTGCATCCTTGCTTCCGTTATATGCCTTAACAATATTGTGTCCGGAATAAATTTCCTCAATGTATCCGTTAACATTTCCAAGTCCCTTTTGCTGTGCAGAAAAATATTTCTGGGATTTCTTCATAATGACTATCATAAGAGTAAAACCAATTACACTTGCAAAAACTGCAGTCAGGGCCAGAATCCAATTGGTATAAAACATCATGATAAAAGACCCTATAAACATGGTGACAGAGGTAACCAGTGTTCCTATACTTTGATTCATAGTCTGTCCAATTGCGTCCACATCGTTAGTGACGCGGCTCAACACATCCCCGTAACTTGTTTTATCAAAATATCCTAGAGGCAGACGGTTTATTTTCTGTGATATATCGGTACGCATGGTTTTGGAAATTTTTTGCGTAACTGTAGCCATAATAAAGCTCTGGGTAAAATTCAGCAAGGTAGCACTGGCATAGAAAAATACCAGCAGTATTGCTATATGAACTACCACATCCATATTGATTACCCCTGTAATCATCTGGCCGTTTATCAATGCAGGCAGTCCTTTCGTAATTTCATTGGTCATATCTTTCAGTTTATCTGGACCAATGATTTGCAGCACTGTACCTGCAGCTGCTGTCAATAAAGCAAATATCATGATTGGAAGATATCCTTTGCAATACTTAATCAATTTCCCCCATGTTCCCTTGAAATCCTGGGACTTTTCCACAGTGGTTCCCATTCCCTGCGGGCCTCCCATGGGCCCTTGTCTTCTTTGTATATTCTCACTCATGATACAAGTTCCTCCTCACTAAGCTGTGACATCGCTATTTCTTTATACACCTGACATGTTGCTAGCAGCTCCTTGTGGGTACCCTTACCCACCATTCTTCCTTCATCCAAAACAATGATTTGATCTGCATCCATAATGGTACCGATTCGCTGCGCCACAATCAGACTGGTTATTCCAGCTGTTTCTTTCTTAAGGGCACTTCGCAGCACACGGTCTGTTTTGTAATCCAATGCAGAAAAGCTGTCATCAAAAATATAGATTTCCGGATTTCGACAGACTGCACGGGCAATAGCCAGCCTTTGTTTCTGTCCGCCGGATACATTAGTGCCTCCCTGTGAAATATCTGACTGATACCCGCTGTCCATTGCTTCCACAAAATCTGTTCCCTGAGCGATAGACACCGCTTTTTTTATTTGTTCTGCACTGGCACTCTCTTTACCATTTTCACCATAAGCAACATTGGAACTTACACTACCACGAAATAAAACTGCCTTCTGAGGGACATAACCGATTTTACTATACAAGGATTCTCCTTCATAATCTTTTACATTTACCCCGTCAATCAACACCTGACCATCTGTAGCGTCAAAGAAACGTGGAATCAGATTGATTAAGGTACTCTTGCCGCTGCCTGTGGATCCAATAAAGGCTATGGTTTCTCCCTTCTTCACAGAAAAGCTCACATCTTGCAACACATATTCCGCAGCATCAGGATATTTAAAACTGACATTTTTAAATTCCACTTCACCTGCAAGGCCCGGTTTTCCTTCTGTTAGGTTCCCTGCAACAATAGTGGGCTTTGTATCCAGCACTTCATTAATACGCTTAGCCGATACGGTAGCCCTTGGCATCAATATGAAAAGCATAACAAGCATCATGAAGGACATGATTACCTGCACTGCATAAGCAGAGAATACCACCATATTGGAAAAAATGGACAGTTTATCCATAGCCTGGGCATTCTGAATCAGGTATGCTCCAATCCAATAGATTGCCAGAGACAAGCCACTCATAATCATGCTCATCATAGGCATCATTACAGCCATACCACGGCTGGTGAAAAGCTGTGTCTTCGTCAATTCTGCATTAGCCTGTTCAAATTTTTCTTCCTGATAAGCTTCTGCATTGTAGGCACGAACTACTCTCAGACCCGTCAGGTTCTCCCTAGTTACCTGATTTAAATTGTCGGTGAGTGTCTGCATCCTTTTGAATTTTGGCAGGACAAAAATCATGATAAAAGCAATTATAACAACCATAATCAGTACCGCGGCTCCTGTGGCCATGGACCATTCCACGCCTTTTCCCGCAATTTTGGTAAGGGCCCAGACGGACAGAATAGGTGCCTTAATAATCATCTGCAATCCCATGGTAACTAACATTTGAATCTGTGTGATATCATTGGTAGAACGTGTAATCAGGCTGGATGTGGAAAAACGGTTAATTTCTTCCATGGAGAAAGAATCCACTTTATAAAATAACATACTGCGCAGCCGTTGAGAAAATGAAGCAGCGATACGAGCAGCGAAAAATCCTACTATAACCGCCGAAACAACACTTCCAAGCGCACAGAGCAGCATATAGAGCCCTTGCTCCCATATGTCACCCATGGCACTGCCGGGGGTCTGTACCAGCCGGGTTATATCCGACATATAATCTGGCATCTTTAAATCCAGCCAAACCTGTATAACAATAAATACAAGACTGATAGCAGCCTGAGCCCATTCTTTTAATTTAAGATATTTGAAAATTTTAAGCATATAAACCTCCCAGTAAAATTAGCATTATTTAACATCGTTTGTTACTAACAGTATTAGTAATTCAAGCATTTTTTTGCGGCCATTGTTATGACCGCTATTTTAAAACTATCTTTTTATTTCTCATTTTCCAAGATTTCAGGGACTCTTTTAGCAAGTTTTGCCATAATGCGTACAAGTTCTTTAGCATCATTGTCCCCCAGGGATTCCAGCATACGGGTAGTAGTAGTAACTGCTGTTTGTCTGTGCCTTTCCGCCAGTTCTTTCCCAGACGGAGTCAAATCAACTAAAATTCTTCTGCGATCATCCACGTCGATTTGACGGGTAATGAGCCCTTTTTTGTCTAGGCTATTTAGTGTTGCAGCAATACGGGCAGAGCTGATACTCATCTCCGTACTAATCTCACTTGGCAAAACACATCTTCCTTTTCGAGCAATATATATAATCACAAAGGTTTCACCACGCATAATTCCATCAATTCTTTTTTGATGGTGGCATTTTTGAAACTGATGCATGTATTGAAGAAACTCTTCAACAAGCTCAGCATAATCCATAATTTCACTTCCTTCCACACAAAGTAACCTAACACTATTATTATGCTAACAGTGTTAGGTTATTTTGTCAAGAAGTAAATTATATATTTTTATTTAAGCCTCTGGTCATTTTGAAAAAAATCCTTCCAAGGGTCATTTTCGTTTATTCTAATAAGTGCATCTGCCATATGAATACCGTCTGGTGCCACTATATCAAGCTCATCCCAGGAAATGGGCATGGACACTCTGGCGCCCCTCCTTGCCCTTATGGAATAAGGGGCTATACTTGTGGCACCTCTGCCATTTCGAATCCAGTCAATGAAAATTTTGCCTGAACGTTTTGCTTTTCTCACATTACTGGTGTAACGGTCCGGCCACTTTTGTTCCATGACTTCGGCAACGCCCTTTGCAAAATCATGAAAAGCATCCCAGGTTACCACTGGTTTTAAAGGTACGACTATATGATACCCTTTTCCGCCACTGGTCTTTAGATATGAATTCAGTGAAAGCTCATCAAGAATACTTTTGATATCACGCACACCCTGACGTATCCGGCTCAACTCCATTCCTTCATCTGGATCCAAATCAAATACCATCACGTCGGGCTTTTCAAGTTCCTGGACTCGGCTTCCCCAAGTATGAAATTCCAATGTACCCATTTGTACTTCACTGATGAGCCCTGAAACACCCTCAATGTAGAAATAGTCTTCGGTTTCACCGTCACTGTTAGTAATAGGAATGGTTATGACCCCTTTGCTTTCTGAACCCGGATGCTTCTTATAAAAGCACGTCTGTGATACTCCCTTTGGACAGCGAACAATACTTAGAACTCGGTGATTTACATAGGGCAGCATACGATTTGAAACCTTTGCATAATACTGAACCACATCTGCCTTTGTTATCACCGGGTCATCAAATATGACCTTATCTGGGTTCGAAATTTTTATTCCTTCAATAATAATACCATTTGTATTTACTTCCATAGGTTTTTCCGCCTTTGTCTCCGGTAATTCAACTTGTTGTTCTTCTTCAGTTTTTTCTCTTTTTATGTCTTTCGGATTTTTATCTGTTCGAAGGCCTTTAAAACTTGCCTGCCTTAACAGATTTTCTTTAGTCCACTCAGCAAACTTTATTTCTGCTACCAATGAAGGTTCAAGCCATGTAATTTTTTCAGTTGTTCTTGGTTCAGGTGCAATTTTAAAAGCTGAGTCCGTTCGCTTTAAGTTTTCAAACTTTTTCTCGAATATTTTCATATCATTCCCGCTCATACCTGTGCCTGCACGTCCGGCGTAAACCAATTCCTCACCTTCATAAACCCCAAGTAGAAGGGAGCTTATCCCCATTGTTTTCTTATCAGAAAGAGTATATCCTCCGATGACAAACTCTTGTCTTTTATCACATTTCAGTTTAATCCAGTCACCATTTCTTGTTCCGCTGTAAACAGAATCTGCCTTTTTCCCCACAATTCCTTCCATACCTGTCTCACAAGCTGCAGCAAAGCTTTCCTCTCCCTTACCTCTGATATAACGGCTGTAGTAGAGTTTTTGGGGTGCATTCTTCATCAAAGTTTCAAGGATTTGCTTTCTGTCAATTAAAGGACATCCCCTAAGATCTTTACCATCCAACGCAAGAATATCAAAAACAACGTAGATTAGATTTTTACTAGCTGTATTTTTAGTATAATTTTGTAAAGCCTGAAAATCCGTCTTTCCAGATGAGTCGGTGATTACCATTTCTCCGTCCAGAATCATAGCCCTTCCAACAGAAAAATCAATAAGTGAATCCGCAACCTCATGAAACTGTCTCACATAATCATTACCATTTCTAGTCATAAGCCGGGCATTATTACCTTCCACAAATGCCATGATTCGATAACCGTCATATTTCAGTTCATAGAGCCAGTCTTCACCATCAGGAATTTTATTTACCAGCTTGGCCAGCTGTACATCGGCTTTATTGAAAGGATTTCTTACGACTTTTTCTTCTTCCCCTTTTTCAATTTCTTCCATAGTACGTCCAGTTCGGATACTTGTTGTAAATTGGGACACACCATCATCCATTTTAGCATGCTCATCCTTTTCCTTTAGCATAAGCCAGTTGTCTGATTTTTCGTCAGATTTTGATTTCCACCGAACCAGTGCCCACTTTCCTCTTAAGCGTTTTCCATTTAGCTCAAATTTGAGTTCACCTTTTCGGAGCCCTTCTTCTACATTTCCATAGGGTTCCCAGAAACCTTCATCCCAAAGCATGACCACACCACCGCCGTATTCCCCCTTGGGAATAGTACCTTCAAAGTTCCTGTATTCCAATGGATGATCCTCCACCTTTACAGCAAGCCTCTTATCATGAATATTATAAGTAGGGCCTTTGGGCACCGCCCAGCTCAAAAGCACTCCCATCCATTCCAAACGCAAATCATAATGGTCATTCCGGGCCATATGGTGCTGAACCACAAATTTAAGGTGATCTTCAGAGTCTTGTGTTTTCCCTTCTGGTTCAAAAGTCCTCTCAAAATTTCTTTTTTTATTATATTCGTACAAATTTTCCACCATAAAAATTATGCCATTTCTTTCTGTTGTTTTGCTTTCTCCACACTGGCTTTAAGGGCATCCATCAGGTCAATGACTTTACCTGCACTGTCAGGTTCTACCGCAACAATCTCCTTACCAGAAATCTTCGTCTCAATGAGAACACGGAGTCTCTCCTGATATTCATCCTTATATTGGGAAGGATCAAAAGGCGTATCCATAGAATCTATGAGCATTTTTGCCATATTTAGTTCCTGCTCAGATACTTCAGGCTTAATATACTGTTTTTGAAGTTCTTTAATGTCATCGGCGTAGAACATAGTAGAAATGAGAATACCATCTTCCCTGGGAATAATTGCCATCAGCGTGTCCTTGGTACCCATAACCGTTTTGCCTATAGCCACCTTCTGCTGAGCCATCAATGCACTGCGAAGCAGCTCGAAAGCTTTTTCCCCTCCTGTCTCTGGTACTGCCTGATATGTTTTTTCATAATAAACGGGGGAAATCTGGTTTAGCTGTGCAAAATGCAGAATTTGAATAGATTTCTCTTTTTCTGTTTTAATCTTTTCAATCTCATCTTCTGTGACAACTACATACTTGTCCTTATCATACTCGAATCCTTTGACAATATCTCCTGAAGTAATCTCTTTACCACAGTGAGCACAGGTCTTCTTGTAACGGATTCGGCTGCTATCTTCCTTATGCAGCTGATTAAAATGAATGTCATGATCCTGAGTAGTTGTTTGCATTGCAATAGGTATGGCAACCATGCCAAAAGTAATTACCGATTTACGTGATATCATAATAGAAACACCTCCATGGTGTATTGTTTCCAACTAAATTGTAAGTATTCACCTTAGCATAACTCTACGGTTTACTTTCAACATTTCCATGTGATTTTAGCCGGGTTTGGTTCATTTTCCACTGCAAGGGCATTCAGAGCATCCCACATTCGTCTGCATTCGTCCGCAGCACATTGCTCCAGCCGTCCCCAGGGAGCACTGGTTCCAAGAGTATCATATGCAACTGCTAATGCTCCATACAGTGCTAGCCCCATACAATGACCTGCAGAATGAATAGTAGACGCAGATTGTCCGATTGCCCTGGCAGCAGCTTGTGCCGCAGGATTTTCTTCAGCTTCCCGGGCGGCTCCATGGCACTGGAGAATGGCTGTTTTAGCCTGGGGCAGTTTTATTTCTCCTGCTAACCACTCACGGGCTGCATTTATTGCATTTTGTGGACGCAAGTCATCTGGATAGTATTTGCTGAACAAGGGCACTAAAATTTGCTCTGAATAATCAAGTGCCCAAGTTACAAGTGTAACCTTACTTTGTGTTTCAATTATTTTTACAATTGACTGAATATATGGTGTGTCCCAGTCACTCAGCATTTTTCGTGTTTTTGGCATACTTTTCCTTCCTATACTAACAACTTTTATAGCTTGTCTCATATATACTTACTGCTAGCATGCATATCCTATTCTCATATAATATTCCTTCCAACGTTCTGTATACAGAATTTACATTCATTAATACCCTAAAGCTTTTGCCACGATAATAACCTTTATTCTGTCTTTTACAAATTGTCCTGTTATGGTGACAAAATCATTACATATTCTTTCTGGGCTTTTACAGTCTACACAACGCCCTAATTTCGTACATGGTGTATCCTTGTTTAGCCTCTTGGCATCAATTGGAGCGGCATAATTTCTTACTCTTTTTTCAGCTTCTTCTTTATCTTGAACCAACTTATTTATACCAGCAACAATGATAACTTGTTTCGGCCCATATATCATTGGAGCTACTCTGCTTCCATTTCCATCTATATTATATAATTGTCCATCCTCTGTTAATGCATTCGTGCTGCATAAGAAGGTGTCAGCAGAAAAGTTTTGTATATAGATGCTCTTCTTTTCCTCACTAGTAATCCCTTCTCGATACTTATCTAAAAAAGTATAATTTCCATTGCGTAAGAAATCCAATACACCAGTTTCCAAAAGCGTCATGGAATCCCCTACTCCTACAACAGATTTTTCCTCAATAAGTTCTTTAATAACTTGAAGTAACTCGTCCTCATCCTCTACATAGATACCTTTCATATTATTTCTTTGCAACGCATTGAGAGCTTTTTCAACTTGTTTATCAATAAACCAAGAAATGTTTTTATCCATTATTTTTCCTCTTACTTAATCTTTATATTCTTTATATTTTACATCTTAGCACAAAAAAACATCAAGAACAACCGTTCTTGATGTATCTAATTTGCTGCGCTGTATATTAGTCGAATCCTACCCCTATACATTTTAATCAATTTGCTGTAAAATATATATATAAGTTTATAAAAGGAGTATACAATATGCACATAACAACATGGATTATAATTTTAGTAGTCTTAATCTTAGCGATTATAGGTCTTATATTCTACTTACGTTTCAGAAGAAAAAAACTTTATCAAATGTTTGAGCAAGTTTTTGAATCATCTAAACAAGCACCCAAACAAAAGAAACATAACTTTATTCTTTTTATGTTTAAAGAAAGTATTATTTCTTCAAAAAACAAGAATGCTAATCCTCAAAGCAGGATTAATAACCCAAAATTCTTAGAGTTGCAACTCATCCAAATGGGGAGCATTCTAAAAGACCCATCAAAAGTAACAGATAAGAATATGAAGCGAGCACTTCAAATGTATGATGCGTACTTTCAGTGGGAAAAGTCAAAGTTTAAACAATAAATATCGGCTGTCAAGACAAATTGGCAGCCCTTTTTCTATCTTGCATTGTACACTGTAAAAGACCTCCTTTTGCAAGAAACATTTATATATGTTATTCCTGCAAAGGAGGTCTTTTTATTACTTAACTTCTATGAAGTTTTTTATCATCTGCGCGATTTCTGCTCTTGTTGCGTTTCCTTTTGGATCAAGGACATTGTTTCCTTTTCCCTTCATAATTTTTTTATCTAACGTCCATGTTACAGCTTCTTTAGCCCATGTCGATACCTTTTCAGAATCAGTCATATTTTCTATTGCTGCTTTGTTTACTTCCATATTTAATTTCTTAAATTTAGCATAGTTATAAAGCATTACTGCAACTTGCTCACGGGTAACATTTCCTGTAGGCACAAATAAATTCTGGTTCATGCCTTTTACAATTTCTTTTTCTGATGTCCAAATAACAGAAGATCCATACCATGCATCTTTCTTAACATCTGCAAATGAGCTTTCTGCCTTTGCCGTCTGTTTTCCTTCTGCATTGTAAATAATCGTTGCCAGCATAGCTCTTGTCGTGTTATCATCTGGCTTAAATGATGTGGCACTTACTCCGTTCATCAGGTTATTTTTTACTACATAATCTACTGCTTCAGTATACCATGCCCCTGCTTTCACATCCGTGAATTTTAACGGTTCTTCATAACCTACTGCATAATAGGAGAAATGGCTTGTTGTAAATTCAACATTTCCACTGTTGTATTTTGCATCAAATAGTTTTTCCATTGTTCCATCCTGATTGATATAGTATACAACAATACCTTCTGGTTTTTCATTTGCCTGAAGCTTATATGGAATAGAAATAGTGATTTTTCCTGCAAATTGAGAAACTTTATCGTTTCCAGAATGCATTGTAAAATCAAATACAGGCCTGTTACCTATCTTTTGTTCTATTTTGTCTTTTATATCCTTAGAAATCTTCTCGTCCTTCATAATGGATTTTTGTAAATCCGCTTTTTCAGCGGATACCTTTATATCTCCCTTGATATTTTCTGCAATATTTTTCAAGGTTTCTCTATCCATACTGATGTTTGCAAGAGGCGTATTCACCATTACTGCATCCACATTTTTATTTAATTCTGTAACGGATACTTTAGGAATAGTTGTTTCTACTTTTGTGGCTTTGTCATCCGCCTTTACTTCTATAGACACTTTTTTAATCAGATTCGTTTTGCTTTCTGCTGCCTTTTTCAGCATATCTTTTATGGCAGAAGAAATATCCTTATCGGATATAGTTGCAGCAGCTGTTCCATTTCTATCTATCTTGGCTTCCGCTACCACTCTTCCTACAGAGGTACCTTTTTTTTCTTCTGTAATCTTTACGGATTTACTTCCCCCCATAGCTTCTATAGCGCCTGGGTCCTTTGTCCAATCATTTGTATAATACCATACTAGTTTATCTCCATTGGCAAGTGTGTAATCTTTCAGTCCCACATTCGGCACTTTTTCGTTTACCTTGTATAGCCATCCGGAATCAGGTCCATTGGTAAATTCAGCTAAAGTTTTACCCTCTTTATTGGTGATGGATGAAACATAGTTTCTGTTTGCTCCTACATAAGTAAATCCTGCATCATTTAAAACCTTCACAAAAGCATGATATACTTTTGCATCTTTTTTCAAAGTAACTGAAGTTGTTGGAATCCAGGTGCCCTTATCGGCTTTCATGGCAAAGGAAACCGTTATTTCCTTACCCTCTTCCGGTTTTATTTCTGGCTCGTCTGGTTCTCCTGCAATGGTTCCATTAGCATAGGCTACAGTTTTAGCTGTTTTACTGAAGTCGTAAACGTTGTATGCTTTACCTGTATCCAACACATTAAGTACAGATATTAATCCAAGCAGCCCTTGAGATGTAGACAAATCATTGTAATCTTTATCCTGCTTATGACTAAAACCTTTGCTGTCCTTTGTTTTGTATAAAAGCATTCCGTCAAGGAGACTTTTTTCATTTTTTATAAATCGATTGTCATTTGCTGGATTAATTCCCATTTGTGCCAATGTTATAATTGCCATAGCATCAGAATTGGAATTTCCGTAGCTTCCGTAGTCACCCTGCATAGCAGATAGTTTTTCAATTGCTGAATCCAGAGCTTTCTTTACGTCAGTTCTGTCATAATATGGTGTCAGCCCCTGCATCATCATTGCTGGGTAATCTATGCCAATAGTCCAGTTTGCATCCAGATTTAACTGCTCTATCAAGAATTTTATATGAGCACTTTCCTGCTGTTCTGTAGAGTAGTCACCCTGCCTGAAAGCAGATAATACATAAGGAGCTATCGTTCTATACGCTTTCTTCTGATCATTATTCATGCTATCAATATTAATATTCTTTAGCTTATCCACAGCGCTGAATTTTGTATGGTTTACAGTCCAAAGTTCTGTTGGATTATAGCCCAGAGCACTTAAACCGTTTATAGCATTTGCCTGAATGTTGGCATTCTTTACTGCTTCTGAATCGCCTTTTACAGACATAGCAATCATTTTATTTATAAATGCCTGTTTTGCTTCCTTTGAAAGCATATTTCTTGTATCTGGCTGATAGTTTTTATAAGCCTCCATTCCTACTGCATTCCAAAACTTCCCGCTATCTATTCTTCCCCACCAGGAGGCATCTTTACCTGCATAGCCTGCAGTAATAGCGTTCATAAATGCAAGTATTCCGGCTTTAACTTTTCCATCTGGATCTGCAAGAACTGTTACGTCAAAATCCTTGCTGACACTGATATTATCTTTGAAAAGTGTTACTTTCAGCTGGCCCACAGCGTTTTGTGTTCCTGTGGGACGAGAAACCTTAGCACTCAGTCCGTTGACGGTTATAGCAGAATTACTACTAGACCAAGTAACACGAATACCACTATCCTTATATGCACTATTTTTATCAAACTCATATAGGTGTAAGTCATCCATTACTGCAGCTAGATCTGCTGATTTTTGACTATCTTTACCATCTTTATAAGCTGTTATTTTTTCACTTCCAATTGTGGCAAGAGCTTCATTTAGCGTACTTGTTATAGCCGCGTTCTCTTCCTCTGTAAGTGGATTAACCTGAACTACAATTGGCTCCAGGTTCATGTTTTCAGGCATAGGTCCAGGAGGCAATATGCCCCTCTTTGATTTTTCTTCCGTATAATAAGAGAACATAGGCGTTAACTTTACAGTTGTTTTTACAGTAGGTCTTATGATTTCTGCCTTATAAACTGCGTTTAGATCGTTCTGATCTACAATGCTTTCACTTGGAATTTTAATGATTTCTGGATGATCTGATACCCACTCTGCGATAATTTCTGTCTCGTTATATTTTTCATCCATATCCAGTTCATTTGGAAGTAAAAGCGCCCATTTAATATCGTCTTTTGTATCATTTTCTCCCTTTATCTTTTCAAAAGTTAAACCTTTCGCAACCTCCTCCATATATTCTTTTTTATTCTTCATGTGAGCTGGAACTTTTACATCAACCGTATGATTCTGCGTTTGATTTCCAACAGTTAATTTAAATACAGCCTGTCCGGTTACTTCAGTATTACCATATGTGATTTTGCCGTCAGCATCAACAGCACTGTTGGAAGAGCTTTCAAGAGTTACTTTAATCTCCGGGTTGTCTATAATGGCTACGGCTTTTGTAATCAGAATTGTATCCAGTTCATTTGAATTAATCAGATACATCTTGCTTTCCAGATCAAGTCCATCATATTCAACTGGAGCAAGTGCCTCAGTTGTCAGCTTTGCTTTTGCTTCGTTCAGACTTTTCTCAGCTTCATCATTTGTCAGTGCAGAAACGTTTACAGTAAAGTCTTTGCTTTCGCTCACACTACCACAGGATATAACTGCCCTTAGCTTAACCGTGTGATTCTGTGAATCTCTGATAATTTGTCCCTTATTTGTTATAACGGAAGAAGTATCTGACTCCCATTTAATCAGGGTTTTTCCACTTGCTCCCTGAGAAGCTAACCCTAGAATTTCTGAAGAGGTTGTCCCATCCGTATTTAGACCATCTATCGCCAGAACATTCTTATCCTGTTCCACCAACTCACGCATCTCTGCTTCCGTCATTGCACCAGACACCGTGACTTTACACCATGCAGGTTGCATATCTTTGCCATCACAAGTGTGGTCAGACATGATAAAGAAAGTTCCATTTTCTATAAATTTAAGAGTAAAGCTGCCGTCAACATCGCTTTTTACCATAGCCACAATATTATCACCAGACAACTTGCCATCTTTGTCCATCACACCTACCTGTACATCATCAGCAGGGGTTGCTTTTGTTTCTTTATATCCCTTTGCCTTCATTAAATTCAAAGTCAGAGAACCGTCCGTTGTAATTATATCAGAAACGAAGTTGCCATCCTTGTAAAAATTAGCTACAGGATCTCCATTATTATCTTTGTAACAAAAGACATGTACCACATCATTGTCTTTTAGTTTCGCTGAATTAGCATAGTCTGCACTATATACACCATTGATGTAATGACCAAAAAAGGTATTTGTTACATCATGTTGAAAAAGCTTGGTCAAAACCCCATCCATATAGTTTTGAGCTGAATCGGATGTAAATGCATCCCCATACTTTTGCTTATGAGCCATAACTGCCGCATCTAAAACGGTAGGGTTCGTTGATGGACTTCCTATACCAAACTTGGCTGCATAACCTGCCTCTACTTTCATTGGAACTGGCTGCACCTCAAAATTTCCATCATAAGAAAAAGCAAAATTGATATCCGCACTGGTACCGTAAGGATCTGGTTCCCCGCCTGTACCTTTTACCGTATAAGTAGCACTTACCTCATTTTTATAAAAATCCTTGAAAGCTTTGTAGGCTTCTTGATCTTCTGAAGCGGCATTTTTTGCAGCTCCATATTTTGCCCAATATTTCCCAAGCTCTGAGTGTGTAAGCCATGCAGTTATGGTTATCTGCTTGTCTTCTGGTACCTTCCCAATCAGCTGAAGCATTTCATTGGAAATCGTATTTTCCTGACTGGATTTAAAGGTACGATATCCTCCGCTGTACACCATCATTGGATCGTACCCCGGGTATTCATCGGCAATCAGACCAATTGCAGAAGTACTAATATTGTTACTGAATACTGGCTTGCCATCCTTTAATGTAACATTACGGAATGGAGCAAGATTTTCGGTTATATTATCTGCCGTATTCTTCGTACCATTCAATAGGGCTGTGGCATAATCGTCTTTTGCCTTACCCATCAGTTCTGTTGCATCCGCAATGGCTTTGTCCAGTTCCTTCTGCTCCCATGGGGCAATCTGGAAAGTAAGTTTTTTACTGGCGCTGATACTTTTGTCACTGACTTTAGTCATACTTACTGTTACGTTGACCGTTGCTGGGCTTTGGCCTGGCAGCGGGCGGTATACATTGATTCTAGGATATCCTGAATCAGCATATTTTGAATCGGAAATGGTAGCAGTAAAATCATAATTTCGCCGTGTACTGCTCTCAGAGTTAGGATCTGTAATCTTTGAATCAAACTCCAGTCCCGATTCGGCATCAAACCAGTCTCTAGAATGCTTTAGTATCATCACATCACTACTGACCGGACCTATGATTTTTTTGCCTGTAGAAACCAGAGTCAGGCACCCTTCAGTATAATGTTTATCCAGCATTGCCTGCATTTTTCCCTGTTCAGATAGAGATTTACCATCCCCCTTCACTTTCAGTATAATGGTTTTTGTGCCAGTGATGCCTAGTGCTTTTGTACTCTCAGCAGAAACCGTAAGAACAACTTCCCTATCCTCTGCCTGATGCTTGACTGTTGCCACAATCGGATTGTCACTACCAAGCTCTCCTTTGGCAATTTGTACTACACCGGTATCACTGCTGCTCCACGTGAGATTTGCAAGCAAATTGTTTTTTGTATCACGTTTACGCACGGGTAAGCTTAATGAATCCGTAACAGCTTGTTGATCTGAATTATTCTGCTTTATACTTTCCCAATCAATTGTATACAGCACCGCTTTATTCAGCCAATCTTTCACTTGACCTTCATCCCAATCCAGTCGTGCTTTTACTGTAATCTCTTTACTGACATTCCCTTTAGAGAGAGTCAGCTTAATGTCATTAATAAAAACGAAGGCTGTACTGTAACCCAGTGTTGACGGGTCCTGATAAAAATATGTAAGTTCTCCATTTGCCCCTATACTTCCCACATCCGCTCTTGCAGGTGTACCCGGATTTATTAGTTTTACATTAACCCCTGTAATGTTCTTCTTTTCCAAAGTACTATTTATAAAAGTAATAAAATTTGTATCTGTACCATTCTTTGGAATCATGTTATTAGATAAAATCTGAATAGCTTTATCTACAGTTTCTTTATCCTGGCTGTCACTTCCGGCTGCTACTGTAAAAACAAAATCTTTTATTTTCTCTATTCCATTCTTAGATACGGTAGCCGTCAGAGTAACTTTTGTATCTGCATCAGGAGGATTAATAACACCATCATGGGAAATAATTGCTTCATTTCCTGACTTCCATGAAATGGCTGTACCATTGATTCCAGTGGATGGAAGGGTGAGATTAATCTTTACTGGATTTGAAGTATCCATAGTCAAAGCGTCCACTGCTGCTGCCACTGCATCCTCGTCACTCATGGCTGGCTGCTGCCACTGATGAACAGGATATTCTCCTTCAACCGCTATGAACTTAGATTCCTGTGGAGAATTTGCCCCATTAATCAACATAACAAAGTCTGCCGTTTTCATGTCTGCAGCAGTCTTAACTTCATTAGTACCTGAAATTGAAGCTGTACCTCCAAAGCCTTTTTCTGCTGAACCCTCCAACCAGTAGCAATCACTAACTTTAGTAGAGATACCATCTGGATATCCAGCCAGTGCACCCACATTACTGCTTCCTTTAACACTTCCAACATTGTAACTATTATGCAAGCTGGAAGGATAGATTTTAGCTATGTAACCTAAAAGTCCTCCCACATGAGAACCTGAAGCACTAATATTTCCACTATTATAACAGTAACTGACATCAGCAAATTTAGCGTTTCCAATGATACCACCTGCCATCATTTTTCCTGACACAGATCCTACATTGAGAGAGCCTAATATCTTAACCTTGTTATTGGCATTACCCTCTGTGCCGCCTACAAGCCCGCCTACAGTTGTTCCGTCCTTTGCACTCACAGCAGCATAATTGGCACAATTCACAATCTGACTGCCACCATTGGCACATCCAACAACTCCTCCGCTGTATGTAGCTCTGTCAGCATTGGTGGTAATTTTCCCTTTTACTGTGAGATTTTTTACAATACCTCCAGAACCCAGGTTTCCAAAAAAGCCAAGGTATTTTCCTTCATAATTGATATAGATGCCGCTAACAGTGTGACCCTTCCCATCAAAGGCTCCAGTATAGGGCTTTTGACTATCAACGCCTGTACCAATTGGTGTCCAAGGGCGGCTTTCCCCACCCATATTAATATCAGCACCCAGAACGGCACATAGTTTCAGATTTTTATTGGCCTCCTCTGCAAACCATGCCAGCTCATCGGCAGTCTTTATGACATAAGGGTTTTCATTACTCCCGTCACCTGCTGAAGGTTCACTAGTGTTACCAGAGCTGCCCGTTGTGACTTCATCTGCATACACATTTATGTTACCGGCTTCTGGTATACAAAAACCTGTAAAAATTATGGCAATGGTTAATATAATCACTAGCGCTTTTTTTACTTTATTCATTTCAAAAAACATTGCTTCCTCTTCTCCTTCTATTATTCTTATCTATATCATCGCATAATGCGTTATATTTTTTAGATTAGATAAAACCCGTATTCTCCCGAAAAAGTAAAGCACCAGCCACACAACTATATTTTGAGCACAAAAAAACTGTAGTAAAAAAATACTACAGTCCGTTTTTGCTGCAAATAAAAAAACCATGTATCACATCTAAATATGTACATATTAAATCAGTATAGCCGATTTCCCGCGGAATACTACTTTATTCATTTTATGCAGGTCTTCTGGCTCACGTATCATCACTTTTCTAACCTTCCCAAGATTCTCTCAGTGGTATTTTAGAAAAATTCCTCGTTTACAGCGGCGGGACCGCGCAGGTCTCTCACCTGCTTCCCTCTTAGCCATCCTAATTTATAAGTTAAACAAATTAAAACAGAACATAAAATGATTTATTAAATTATTTTCCAATTTATATCTACTTATAGGTTACCATTAAATAGGGTTAGTGTCAACAGCGTAGCGACTGCTTATGACTGCAAATATACAAGTAGTTTCAGTACCCCATTTTTACAAATCCATTTGATATTATCTTTCCTTCTTTGATACATATCGGAATCCTCTATGGCTCATACCATCTGGTTGGTTTATCATACCTTCATCATCCTTCATTAATAAGTTTGATATAGGTGATTTTGAACGGTTATGGCAACTTGCTTTAATACCTTGTGGAAATGTAAAAACATTTAACGGATCATATTTTCTTTTTATTTGTGTTAATTCATTTACATGATTCCCATAGTATTCTTCTAAATAATTTGGAAGCTTTCCATAAGGAAAGTTCACGTATGAGCCTGTAGTGACTGCTTCAAGATATGGAAATTGATTACTGATCCACTTCCTGTTTTTACTTGCATATTTACGTTCTTCCCATATAGACTCCAGCCAAATGATAAAATGTGCCTTGCGATAGAAAAAAGCTGTATCATCTCTTCCGACCTCTGCAACTCTACCCCCAAGTGCATACATTGAAATACCAGCAAATACAGACCCTTGAGGGCGCGCTTTGATTAATCCTACAATTTCTGATATTTCATTACAATTAAAGTATCTTAGAACAAAACGGCTTACGGATTGAAATTTTTCTGAGGAAGGATATACACTACCAATAATGGTAACCGCTTCCAGAAAAGTAACATACTCAATATTGTATTCTGCCCCTTCAAGTGCAAGGAAATCAGCCATCATTCGCTTTGCATCTTTCGGTTCACCATAGAATATCCCTCTTACCAGCATAGCCAAGCCATCACTGACAGAGTTATAGATTCTGGAAATCAACGTAATTCTATTATCGGCAGTTCTAAGCCATTTCTGCCAAATATGAAGAAATTCTTCTTGCTCTTCTGAAGTGACATTTTGATAATCTATTTCGATAAGGGTAACTTTATTAACTCGTGGAGGAAGTTTGAAGGTCATCGATACAATGACACCAAAGTTTCCGCCACCTGCCCCACGGCAAGCCCAAAAAAGATCGGAATTATTTATGCGGTCTGCTTCAATAATTGCCCCTTCATAATTTACCATTTCTATTTTCTCCAAGCTATCACAACCCAGCCCAAGATAGCGGCAGGAAAGTCCCCAGCCTCCACCCAGAGAATATCCGCTTACTCCAACGGATGGGCAGGTGCCACCTGGAAAAGGATATTTCTTTGAGGATACATATCCATATACCTGCTTGTTGGTTACCCCACTCTCAACATATAACTTTTTTTTACATTCATCAATCCTCATATGGTTCATTTCGCTTATATCAATAACTAAAGTACAATCTCCATTTGAATATCCTTCGTAATTATGACCTCCACTACGTATGCGAATCCGTACACAATGTTTCCTCGACCAAATCACTGCATTTGATACATCCCGTTTATTCTTACAATATACTATAATTAAGGGATATTGCTGTATTGCTCTGTTAAAGCCTTGTCTGGCTTCACTATATATAGGCTCAAATGGCGTAACAATGCATCCTGTCAAACCATATAAAAAGTCATTCATAAATATGCCTCCAAATTTTTAAATAATAAAATAAGCACAGTCATTCAGCTTATTCTATTATATGAAGCCACATTGTCCGCTGTTAAATTTCAGCGCCACCTAAATTCTGCATACGGACACAATTATTTTGACCCAGCTCTATCTTTTAATAATTCTTTTTACAGCTTGTACTACTACCAGAGGAACAAATGCTAGTATTCCAATAATTGCCATTTGATTCCCTGTCAAATCTGCCACTTCGAATAATTTATGCAACGGCTCTAGTACCAGTACAGCTGATAACAGGAGTGTACCAGCAAAGAAAGCCATGAAACTAAACTTATTCATAAAGAATGTTTTAAGGCTTAGCGGTGCATCAGTGCGGCAGTTGAAACCATGCACTAAGCGGGCTAAACTTAGAGTTGCAAAAGCCATGGTCATCCCAGTTTCATGTCCAGCTGCTTCGGTGCCAATATGATAGGCTGTCATGGTCACTATGGCTATCACAATACCTTGTAGTAAAACTTCAATTGCAAATCTTCGGTCCATTATAGGTTTTGATACATCACGCGGCTTGTCTTTCATCAATTCACCGTGTGCAGGTTCAACACCAATTGCTATAGCCGGAAGACTATCCGTTAATAAATTTATAAATAATAGATGTACCGGTGCAAATGGTGCCGGTAACCCCGATAAAGAAGCATACAGAACAGCAATAATACCCGCTGTATTACCAGATAGAAGAAATTTCACAGCATTTTTTATATTACCGTAAATACTTCTGCCATTGTTGATTGCCTTTACAATCGTTGCAAACCGGTCATCAGTTAATACCATACTTGCCGCATCCTTGGACACTTCCGTTCCGGTAATTCCCATAGCCACACCTACATCGGCTTTTTTCAAAGCTGGCGCATCATTTACCCCATCCCCGGTCATGGCAACAACATTACCTAATGCCTGCCATGCAGAAACAATTCTTATTTTATGTTCTGGAGAAACACGGGCATATACTGCAACATGAGGTACCAGTGCTTCTAACTCTTCATCACTTAAATCCTCTATATCTGCCCCTTCAATGACCTGATCATCTTTTGAAAGAATACCAATTTGACGAGCAATTGCTGCTGCCGTAATTTTATGGTCACCTGTAATCATGACTGGTTTGATGCCCGCCTGAATACAATCTGCAACAGCCTGTGCCGAGTCTTCACGGGGTGGATCCATCATTGAAATAATACCAAGCAAAATTAAGTTATACTCGTCTTGCATTTCAAGATTTTCACCATTCATTTCTTTCCAAGCAAATGCAAGAACTCTCAATCCTGAATTGGATAATTCAAAATTAACTTTTTCATATGCTTGAATATCTTCCTCCTGAATCGGACGAACTCCTTCCGCCGTTTCAATATGTGTTGCTCTTCGCAAAATAACATCCAAAGCCCCTTTAGTAAAGGCAACTGGTATGTCATCCAATTCGTGATGTGTGGTCATTAACTTGCGGTCACTGTCAAAAGGCAGCTCAGAAATCCTTGGGAATTGACTTCTTACAATCAATTCATCCCTGTCATATTTTTCAGCAAAATCAAGAAGTGCGATTTCTGTGGGATCTCCAATACTCTTATCTTCCGATGTAACTGCATCACTACACAGTAGCCCAGCCAAAATCAGTTTATCTGTCAACGGATCTTCAATATTTGCCTCGCTTGCATTCACCAGTGTGTGATCTAAATAAATTTGTTGTACTGTCATCTTGTTTTGTGTCAATGTTCCTGTTTTATCTGAACAAATAACAGAAATACTACCCAAACTTTCAACAGAATGCAGTTTGCGTATAATCGCATTTTCCGAAGCAAGTTTTCTGGTTCCTAACGCAAGAACAATTGTCACAATAGAACTCAGTGCTTCAGGTATAGCTGCAACAGCCAAAGAAATCGCAAACATCAATGCATCCATTACAGGACTTTGTCTATATAGGCTTAGTGCAAAAACCAGTACTGTGATGGCTAATATCAAAATAGCCAGTTTTTTACCAAAGGCATCTAAACTCTGTTGCAATGGTGTAGCTTTTTCCTTTGCAGAAGCAATAAGCCCTGCGATTTTACCAATTTCAGTATCTTTTCCTACCGAAGTCACCACCGCCAGGCCACGTCCATAAGTAACGTAACTACTGGAAAATACTCGGTTAATCTGGTCTCCCAGCGCTGTCTTCTCACTATCTAAAGGCTGAGTATATTTTTCTACACTCAGTGATTCACCTGTTAGGGCACTTTCATTAGTTTGCAGGCTGAAACTTTCAATAACTCTGCAGTCGGCAGATACATAATCTCCTGCATCCAGAACCAGTAAATCCCCAACTACAACTTCTGCGGATGGAATTTCAATTTTCTCACCATTACGTATAACTTTAGCCTTTGGCGATGAAAGCGTTTTCAAGCTTTTTAGTGACTGCTCTGCCTTAATGTGTTGAACAGTCCCCAACACTGCATTAAGAATTAACACGGCTATGATAACCATAGTACTCTCAAATTTTCCCATGGCAGCAGATATAAGTGCCGCAGCTATAAGGATAATTACTAGAAAATCTTTAAATTGGCTAAAAAACACAATGATTGGTGGAACAGACTTCTCCTCTGGCAACTTATTTTCCCCAAACTGCTCCTTATTTTGGGCTATTTGTTGCCGATTCAATCCGTCTTTCCCTGTTTTAAGATCATTTAGGACTTCTTCAACTGACATCAACTCGTATTTCTTCATGATACATCTCCTTATACTTTTTTCGAATTATAGGCATAAAAAAATCGACTGAACTAACGTCCAATCGAGTCTCACTAAATACGCATGTATCTCGGCCACCGGGAATTATCCGTAATGACGACGACCGAACCATATTGGCAAGTTACTCCCTCGCGATTTTTTTTAATTATAACATTTACCAATCACTTAGTCAACTTTTAATTCTCTTGTCTGGCTTCACTATATAAAATCCCTTTGTCAAAACAAATAATAAAACTTTTAAAATTCCTGCCTTTTAGTATAACAAAATGATATTAACAAATAATAACTATAAATGAATTCAATATTAAGAATAAGTGTGAGTATATTAGAAAGGAAAAAATATTGTTATGACAATGAAAACCGGAAAAGAATATATCGATAGCCTGCGAAAATTAGATTTGAACGTATACATGTTTGGAGAAAAGGTAAAAAATCCTGTGGATCACCCTATTATTAAACCTTCATTAAATGCGGTTGCACTAACTTATGATTTAGCGCTAGATCCTCTTTATGAAGATTTAATGACAACCAAATCTCACCTTACTGGAGAAAAAATTAATCGTTTTAATCATATATTTCAAAGCAAAGAAGACTTAGTTACAAAAGTTAAAAGACAAAGAATGCTGGGACAGAAAACAGGTTCCTGTTTTCAACGCTGTGTAGGACAAGATGCTTTTAATGCCGTTTACAGTACGGCTTATGAAGTTGACAAAAATCATTCCACCCACTATTTGGATAATTTTATAAAGTTCTTAAATTATGTTCAGGAGGAAGATTTGATTGTTGATGGAGCGATGACTGATACGAAAGGAGACCGTAGTTTATCACCAGGCCAACAGATTGATCCTGATCTTTATATGCATGTTGTTGAGAGATCAGAAGATGGTGTATATGTTACTGGTTGTAAAGCACACCAAACAGGTGTGGTAAATTCTCATGAAATACTTTGTATGCCTACCATGGCTATGAAGCCTGAAGATAAAGATTATTCCATTTGTTTTTCAGTTCCTACAGACACAAAAGGAATTACCATTATTTATGGTCGTCAATCCTCTGACACAAGAAAAATGGAAGAAAGTGATATTGATGTAGGAAACAGTCAATTTGGCGGGCATGAAGCAATTGTTGTTTTTGATCACGTATTTGTTCCCAATGACCGCATTTTCTTAAATGGTGAAACAGAGTTTAGTGGCATGTTGGTAGAACGCTTTGGCGGGCACCATAGAGCAAGCTATGCTTGTAAAGTTGGTGTAGGTGATGTACTCATTGGAGCCAGTGCACTGTCTGCAGATTATAGCGGCACAGCAAAGGCTTCTCATATCAAAGATAAGTTGATTGAAATGACTCAATTAAATGAAACAATTTATTCCTCTGCATTAGCTTGCGCCTATGAGGGTTCCCCTACCCCTTCCGGTGCTTACCTGATTGATCTGATGTTAGCGAATGTATGTAAGCAAAATGTTACTCGATTCCCTTATGAGATGGGGCGACTTGCTCAAGATATCGCTGGAGGTATTATGGTATCTCAACCTTCAGCAATGGATTTAAACAGTAAGGAAATTGGACATTATGTGAATAAATATTTACGCGGAGTGAACTCCATATGTACAGAAAATCGTATGAGAGTTTTACGTTTGATTGAAAATCTTACTTTGGGAACAGGTGCTGTAGGATATTTAACGGAATCTATGCATGGAGCCGGCTCCCCTCAAGCACAAAGAATTATGATTTCAAGATTAGGTAATTTTGATCATAAAAAACAATTAGCTAAAAACATCGCAAAAATAGATGATGAAAAAAATGTACAATGCGTTACAGAAAATAAAGAATCAAAAGATAAAACAGAACAAAAGAGTAAAACTAAAAAACAGGAAGATAAAAGAAAAAAAATGAATTAAACTATTCATTTAAAGGAAAAGAGTGAGTAGAGCTAAAACCTACTCACTCTTTCATGTTCTTTTTGTCAGCAGTACATATGCAAAACAATAAAGAGAAGAAATGCAAATATCTTTATGTTATTTAATTTCCGTTTAGTATTTCGTTTCATTTATCTTATTTCTGCCCTTTTATAAACACCATACAATATTGGTTGAAGAACAATACAAGGTACCAAATAGGCAGGTATAATAACAGCTATTGTTCCCATTACTTTTCCACCTATTTCATATAATCCAGAATCTTTCAGAATGACAAATACCTCTAACAACTGGTCTGGAAAAAGTGAACAGATTTGAGGTAATGTTATAATTCTGCTTAAAAACGGGAACACACATAATAGGATAAAAGGTATCATGATTGCTACCACTGTTGAATGCGTTTTGGCTGATACAAGCATTGAAACCGTCATGGCAAATAGAGTTCCTATATATCCTCCAAAAACAATAAGAAGGTACGCTTGAAAATATGTAACATTATAAAAACTTTTCCACATACTCCATTGTATTGGACACCCTGCGCCATCTGTTCCCAATAATAAAAGCACAATCATAGAATACAAGAATACAAATATTATGTATGTCAAAGTGGTAATTAAAAATCCCGCTCCTATTTTTGAACGAACTGCTTTATTTCTTCCTAGCTTTGTCGAAAAAAAAATAGAATCAGCCTTTAATTGGAACTCATCTGAAAAAACACCCGCTACAAAAAATCCAATGATTAGTGCCAATATTAGAATAACCGTAGAAATATTTTGTAATAAAGCCTGCCAGCCATCTGTATATTCATAATAAAAAGGTGTTTTAAGTGCTTGATATTGTCCAATTAAGAAATCTTTTTCTGCATCTGAAAAATGCTCCTTACCTGAATCAAGCCATTCTTTTAAATTTGAAATTCTGTTTTCATAAACCATGCCTACTTCTTCAGTTGTAACACGGTCAGCTCTATAATAATCATATTCTCCAAAGCCCACAAATGCATTACTTATCATGTCTACAATATCAGAAAACCCTTGTTTTTTTGCATATGCTTTATCTTTTTCTTGTACGATGTCAGATAAAGCTTCTTTCGAATTGTTAATTGCAGTATTTTCTTCAATTACTTTTGAAAGCACATCATCCTTAACATAACCTGCCCACTGATTTTTTAACTCTCTCAAATGTTTTGCTGCGGTAATTCCCGTTGTTGCATCTCCATTTTCATCCACATATCTCACATTATTAATCGTGAGAATACTTACAATAATAAGTGTAACTATCAAAAACAACAGTGCCGCCTTGTTTATAGGCTTAGAAAACACTTTTTTTATTTCAAATCCAATCATTTTTCATCACCAACCTTTTCTCCAAAATAGTATAAAAATACATCTTCAAGGGACGGCTCTATACAAACTGCCTCAGGAAAAGGCTTTTCTGATGAAATAACGCGTAATTCTACACCATGAGATTCTGATTTCATATTAGAAACCTTATATCTTTTCATGATTGCAGATACCAAGGAATGTTCTACAAAACACTTCCAGACTTTTTCAGGCATTGAAGCTATGATTTCCTGCGATGTTCCCTTACGAACAATTTTTCCATCCTTCATTAACCAGATTTCATTGGCAATATACTCAATATCAGAAACAATATGTGTAGACAATAAAACCAAACGTTCTTCTGAAAGCTCACTAATCAAATTACGAAAGCGTATTCTTTCATTGGGGTCAAGTCCTGCGGTAGGTTCATCAAGTATTAAAATCTGGGGATTGTTTAACATTGCCTGTGCAATTCCAGCTCGACGTTTCATACCACCAGATAATTTCTTCATTTTTTTATTTGCTGATTTGGTAAGTCCCACTTGAGCGATCAGCTCTTTTACGGCTTTTTTTGCCACAGCGGGGCGGATTCCTTTAATTGTAGCAATGTAAAGAAGATAATCTTGCACTGTAAACTCAGGATAAAACCCGAAGTCCTGTGGTAAATACCCTAATAAATTTCTATATTCCCCGTCCATTTTAAAAATATCTTTTCCATTGCAGGTTATACGTCCACTTGTAGGCCTGAGTAAAGTACAGAGCATCCTCATTAAAGTGGTTTTTCCTGCACCATTAACACCTAACAAACCATACACACCATTAGTCATCGTAAGGTTCATATGGTCTACAGCGGTAAAATCGCCAAAACTCTTTGTTAAATCAATCAATTCCAATTCCATTAAAATCCACCTCCCAATATTTGTTACAACTATTTAAAGTACGATAAACAGTAATACATAAGAAAATAAGTGCAAACATCACTAAAGCCAGCCATATTGGCAATGTAATTATTGTATATACCCTTTCACTTAAAGTGATAAGTGACCATAATGCACTCCACACAATACATAAGGTAATTGCAACAGCTTCATTTAAAATATATTTGTTGCACAATGTACCAAAACAAATACAAGCTGTTACAATCATTGGCAAAAGAAACTGAACAAGCAACTTCGTCAGTTCAAAATGCAATTCCATTGTTACTGTTGCACAGAATATAGTAAGCAGCAAAATGTCTACTATACCAAACAATACCATACGTGCTGCATAGATTTGCCTCAGGGAATAGTAGGCGGATTCCTCTATTTCCATACACCTGCATGATCTATTTTTCCAGAATTCTGGAATAATAAGAATTACAAACAATGACGCCATAACTCCCATCCCCCTCTGGATATAGGTATCCTCATATGCGGATACCAACATTATTCTTAATATGAATAAAAGTACAAATTGAAAAATCCACCATCTTTTCTGTATCAATTTCAACTGTGCCCATAAAAATTCGTGGTAAGATAACCTATTCTCCTGTTCTGTTGCATAAAATACTTCCTTTGATTGTCTGATTGTTTCCTGTATTTTTTCCTCCGCTGTCTCTGCTTGTACTATTTTGCTATAGTTCATAAGTTGTTCTTCCAGATTCATATATTTCCTCCTCTCCCAACAGTTTTTCCAATTGTATTTTTGCTCGTTTAAGCCGATATTTTACTAATGGCAAGCTTATTTTCAGTACACCAGCTATTTCTTTCAGTTTAAGTTCCTGAAAATAATAAAGGATAAGAACCTCATAAAATTCATTTGGCAGTTGCTTTAATGCCCACTCAATAGTAAGTTTATTTACTACATCTGACATCTGATGTTCTACCGGTTCTGCTTTTTCGCTTAATTTCATGTCTTTGATAGGTATCTCTTTTTTCTTTTTATAAAAATCTCTACATAAATTTCCAGATATCGTATATAAGTAATTTTTCGTCTTTCCTTTATAATGATAATCAGACACTTTTGCGAAAAACCGCGCAAAAGTTTCCTGCGTTAAATCTTCAGCATATTCTTTATCAAAGCAATGATAATTGCAGTATGTCAAAATTTCTTTATAGTACTTATGGATAAATAAATCAAAAGCCTTTTCATCCCCTTGCTTTATTTTCCTAATCAATAGAAAATCAGCGTCCACAAAATCCTCCTTTCTCATTTATTATCAATGTTCAAAATATTTTTTCCATTCTATTATGTATAACGAATCAGAAATGCAAAAAGATAGTCCACATTTAAAAAAAGTTATTTACGACTTGATAGTAGCAATCTAAAAGGGATACCGTTCTTCCAGTATCCCTCTTCCTTAAATCTATTCTGTTGTATCTTCCCAATTTGAGAGGTGTATGACAACTACCCCATAGCTACCATTTTTTCTAACTATTACCTGTTGATCTTTTCCATCATTTAAAATTCCCCCTATATAATCAAATTCCGCAGGAAGTAAAACTTTCCCGGTTTTATCTAACAGACCTACTTTATAATCCTTACCTAAAAAATTTGATCTATGTTCTGCAAATTGAATAGTTCCATCAGAAAAGTAATTACCGCCATATTCTTCGTCTAAGTCATAGCCCTTTACCTTTTTAGTTTCAAATAAAACCTTTCCACTTGTATCTACATACTTTATTTTATCTGCATATTCTACTACAGAAACACCTTCTGAAAAGTCATACATTTTTATACAATCTGAAAAATCTGCAATGATTTCTTCGTTTCCATCTACTATATGCCAGCCATTTTCATCTTCATTTACTGTCCTTGCATTTTTAAAAATATCTTCCTTAGTCATTGTTACATCAGCATTATAAACAGCACTTTTTCCAACTGGATTAACGTATTCAAACTTATGGTTTGCTCTAAATTTCCACGTTTCATCTACTGGAATAGGATTAAACTGATAATCCATACAATACAGTATCTCATTGCCTTTTTTATCAAGCTTTGTCAGATATATTATTTGCTGCTCCTTGTTACATTCTATAGAATAATATTCAAGTGGAACCAGTATCTCACCTTTAAGATTGATTATCCCCATTTTTTCATCATTAAACATTGTATCTTCATACCCTAAAACAAAACACCCTTTCATCCCAGGTACATTGCTAACCTTACTGTACGGGCTTTCATAAACAACTTCACCTTTTTCATTGATTACAAGAACTTTCTTTTTAAAAAGAAGATTCTTTGATTGTTCCCAAGGCACCCCAACAACTGCATAACCATCTTGAAAATACTCACCTTCACAATAATTACCCCTTACATAATCACTGCCGTCAAAGTTATAATAATGAACTATATTTTTCAAATCAGCATATGCATCTTCATCTGGGTTATAATATAATGCCTTTATGTAATTTTCATCTTTATCAATACTAAGATAATTGTATTTGGGCTGGATTATGACCTTTCCATTTTTATCTTCTACTCCAAAATAAGTTTCGTAATAGCTAGAAATTCCACCTTTCACTTTTTCTTGTCTTGTTACCAACCCAAGTCCTATTTCTTCAAGGCTTTTCTGAGTAATGTATGCATCCTTAGCTTCATAATCAAAGTCTTTGCTTAAGGGAATTATCCATTCTACACCTTCAACACCACAGTTTTTTTCTGCTAAATTTTTGTATACACCATACCCCTGCCATATTAATATAAAACAACACGCAAAGCATAAAATTCTAATCAATATAGTTTTGCCTATACTTCTTTCTATTTTTTCTTTACTTGCACAATAAGCTTGTGAATTTTGATTTCCTAACATGACGGTACCAATATGCCTTTCCCGATTTTACCTTTTCCTAAATGTCCATCAAGCCATTTTTTATTATCTTGCCCTTCTTTTTCTTCTTTTTGTGTCTTCTCTTCTCTCTTTTTTTCTTCAGTATCTAATTCTTCAACCGGCATTGTTATCCCGCTGGATGTATCATTGGGAGGCTGAGGTCTTTCTCCATTAAAATTCATAAATTTATCACCATCAGCTACCATTTTATTTAACCGGTCATATTCTCCCATTAATATTCCCTGACCTTTTTCCGTCAATGTATATATTTTTCTTCGGCTCTCTTCTGCCGTCTGTACTATTATTTTTTCCTGTTCAAATCTTCCTAAAAGTGTATATAATGTACCAGCACCAACTAGCACTCTGCCTTCTGTTATTTCAGAAATCATTTGCATAATTCCATATCCATGATTTTCTTTTATTAAAGATAATAAAATATAATACATTGGTTCTGTCAATGTCTTTAATTGCTCTCTTGCCATTTTTTTATTTCCTCCATTTTTCTACAATTTACACATTTTAGCACATGCATTGTAAGTATATCGAAAACGCAAATAACCAGCTGAAGTCAAATATAAAATCTATTATCCTTAAATAACTCTTATCTGGTTTAGTCATATAGATATAGTTTATTACAAACATTCCACAAAAACCCACTAGTGCCATTGCAAAATAAATATCTTTTCCAAACAATAGTACTTCATTTCTAGATATAAAATCATTTTCCCAAATTTTGTACCCAAACCCCAATATGGGCATCATACCCATTAACAATATTAAAGAATTATCACCGTAAAACTCCCAAACCCGCCATTTTTTAAGCAGCACATTTTCAGGCAGCTGTCCTGTATTTTCCATACTTTTTTTACAGTTGCTCCGATACATTATATTTAAAGTTATACTTACTGCCGCATCTATTAGACACATGGTTAATGCAACCATTAGAGCATATGATACGATTAAACAGTGTACATCTATCAGTTGAAAATTGAAATATAATAAGAATGCCGTTCCTAGCAATTGTAATATTAGCCACATATCTGTTGAAGGCTTTCCATATTCTTTTAAATTTTCATATTCTGCCTGTTCCTCCGAATATATCGAAATATTGTTTTTATTAGTTGTTTTAAAAATATTTAACTTTTTATTATAGGTATCTAGATAATGCCATCCTAAATCATCATAAAATCTGTAGTATTCCTCTTTTTCACTATCCGTCATAGACCCCTTTAAATCAATGTTATATGTAATTTTATTTTCATCTTTTGTTTTTTCAAACATAGCCCAATTTCTAAGCCATCCTTTAGATGTTGTTTTAAATTCCCACCCCTTTTGAGACATTTTATTTAGCAAATTTTCAGCATCTCTATAATCATACGGCCCATATCTAAAAGGCCTTATTGTGTATTTCATAATAAATATCCCCCAATAGCACACTACTCTTTTGATTTAAATTGTATAGATTCCAATTATAGATTATATATATCTAATATTGATATATCCATAATCAATATACTTTATAAAGTTACTCATGTCAATAAAAAAGACGGCGAATATTTTGTCATTCCTAAAAATATACAAAATATCCGTCGTCGTTTAGTTACTTCTCAGTCTTAGTACTCATATTAAACTACTTTAAATCCACTTTTTAAAGTGTACTTTATTGTAATGTTGTTAGTTCCTGCTTGAAGTTCAATGGAATCGCTTCCATTCAAACATGTAACAAATTCATACTTATCCTCATAACTGTATTTTTTGAAATTTATTTTATCATCAACAGTAAGTTTATCTACAGTCTCGTAATCATCACATACTACATCGCCCTGTTGGAATAAATGATGAATAATTAAAGTACTCTCCTCTTTTGGCAGTTCTGCAACTGGCTGTACAGCAGGTGCCTCTACTGCCGGAGTTTCTACTGCTGGTGCCTCATTACCTGGTTTGTCAACAGCTGGCTGCTCAGTAACTGGTGCTTCTACTACTGGCTTTTCAGATGCTGGTTTTTCTACTACTGGCTGCTCAACAGCCGGTGTTTCCTCTACTTGCGTATCTGTTGGAATTTCAGTAACTGGTGCTTCATCAGCTGGTATTTCCGCTACAAGCGGCTCAGTAACCGGGGCTTCCACTGAAGGCGTTTCTACTGCAGGCTGTTCTGTGACTTGTCCTTCTACCGTAGGCGTCTCTACTGCTGCTTCATCCGTAGCAAAAGCCATTGTTGGTATAGCGAAAGTTACCATCAAAGCAACCAACATGACACTTATTTTTCTTTTTACCATACTAATTCTCCTCTTTAATTCTTTAACCTTATTTCTCTTTATTTACTTTTCTTCTTAATCCTGCTCCCAGTGCTACAAGTCCTGCACCAAAACCAAAGAAAATTTCTTCACCTATACCACCCGTTGCTGGAAGTTTACCAAGCGGTACATTTTTATCTTCAATGGTACCTTCTCCTAGTGGTGTTTCCTGATTTTCAATTATTACGGGATCCGCTTTGGGTGAATCTTCTGTAGCATTATTTAGTGGAACCTCTTCATCAGGAATGTTTACTTGTGGCTTTTCTTCAGGATTAGTTGGTTTGTTGTGACTTCCACCACTGCTCCCCCCATCTGGTCGTTTTTCATTTTCTACAGTGTAAGCAAGATCAACATTATTCTTCACAAAATCTTTTTCAGTAATGTTTATGAATTTGTCGCTGGCTATGTAGCCTGAAGGAGCTGATGTCTCCTTTATGGTGTAATTTCCAAATCTGAGTTTTTCAAATTTGGCTATACCCTTATCTCCTTCTGATATAGCTTTTGCCACAACATTTTGATTTTCATCATAAAGTGTAAATTCTGCTCCCTTCAAAGGGCTTCCTGCTTTATCTACTTTAGAAATCACCACATTTCCCTTATATGCCTCATTTTTAATTGTTGGGACATCGGTTACAGCATTCGCAAAATTATCACCAGAGAAATATGAAACTTTACCATCTTTGTCAACTACGGCCTTTATAATGGCATTTGCTGTGCTAGCTGAATATCCTGTTGGAACCTTAGTTTCCGCAATATAATATTCACCCATTGCTACATTATTAAAAGTAACAGAACCATTTACAGCACTTTCTGACTTTGCTATAGCATTCTCATTTGCTATGGCCTTTTTATATAATGTAAACTCTGCACCTGGAAGAGCTTTTCCCAGTTCATCCGTCTTTAAGAGCTGAATTGCTCTTAAAAGTGGTTTATTAGTAATATTTAGATTAACTATTCGTGTATCATTATTGGAAGTATCCAGTTCTATGATTCTGCTTGCTGAGTCCTTATCAATTTCGTATCCTACAGGTGCTGTAACTTCAACAAGCTTATATTTTCCAGAATTTAAACGTCCAAACTGGATCATTCCTTTTTTGTCCGTTACCTTTGTATATTTAAGGGTTTCCACTGGCTTACTATCATCAGAAATCTCATACAATTGGAATACTGCTCCTTCAAGGAGAATACCGGTCTTTTCGGCCTTCTTGGTTAAGATTATTTTGCCTGCTAAATTTGCCCATGCACCTCCATCAGCATATTCAATTTTAATGGTCTCGTTTTTGGAAACAATATCTGTTTTTACACCTTCTAAGAATGCAGTATTATTAATTTCCGTTACTGTATCACTGGTAAGTCTTGTGACTAACTCAATCCTATAGGAGCCATCTGTTTTAGGAAGCTTTATACGCAGTTCTTTGTCTTTATAGGTGATCCCTGACTGTACAGTTTCCTGAGAAACTTCATCTGCTTTCTCCCAACTGCCATTTGCCTTCAGTTTCATTTCCCAAATACGTATTTTGTAGTTGCCATTCTCCATCTTCGGTTCAAGATAATTCTGTAATTTATCAATAACATATACCTTGCTTAATTCGTCTGTAGGCAAATGAATGGCATTTCTGTTT
Source organism: Aminipila sp. (assembly GCF_032051575.1). Lineage (NCBI taxonomy): Bacteria > Bacillati > Bacillota > Clostridia > Peptostreptococcales > Anaerovoracaceae > Aminipila > Aminipila sp. The sequence continues at coordinate 52,020 of NZ_DAMBYD010000006.1, forward strand.
ACATCAATTGTCCAAGTGGCATCTCCAGTATAATTTCCCTTGCTGTCTTTATCTAGGGCACCTGTCTTGGAAACCAGACTATTCTTAATGTTTACGTCTTCCCAATCTCCCTGACTTCCACTGATGGATTCACCTGTCATAGCTGCATTATTTCTTATAGTTACGTCACCATTTACAGCAAATTGTTTATCCAGCGCAGCCTGATCTGGAAGCTTTGTTTTAATAAGAATTACATATTTATCACTTATTTTATTAAATTTAAACTGGATTGTTTTTACATCTTCTTTTTCGGTTACTTCTACTCCGTTAATGAGAGCTTTCACTTCATCTTTGGTAAGCTTATCTCCTTTTTCAATTGTTGCAGTTCCGCCGCCTAATTTAACACTCTTACCCTTATAAATCTCATAAAAATCGTCACCATCTACATCCCAGTATTTTGGAAGAGTATCTGTAATAACGCCGTTTTCAATATTTAAAGAATTATGGTTTACATAAAGTCTCCATGTGATAGTATGATCAACATAGTTATAACCAACTGCACAGTCCTTATCTAATATACAGCTATAATGATTTTTTGAAGCACTGTCTGATAAAGGTGTGCTACCATCCCCATAATATAAATATGCGGTATTCTTTATGGTATATGCAGTGCTCTTGCTGTTTACTCCATAGGCTGTTTTATCAGTTACCTTTGTGTTTAAAGCTATTTTTTCAGTGTTTTCTATATTGCCTAAATACATTTCTACGATTTGTGCTTCTATTGTAGGATTTAGTTGTACTGTCTTAACTTTATATTGCCCTTTCTGAGTAAATGGAGTATTATCATCAATTTTTTCTGTTTTACATTTATCTAATGTAAGGGATCCTGCTATATATTTTTCATTAATATTTACAGTCTTTCCCTTATACTTTTCAAGTTTAGTAGTATTAGGCAAACTGTTGCTAATGGAGGTTACTTCATCTTTATTATAAGCAAACAATTCAACTACTGTGGCATTATCAATCTTCTGATTTGCTTTATTGATATCAATGTTCCAAGACATTTCATTTCCACTAATATTATATTCCCCTGCTGTTTTATCAATAAATCCATTTGTTATATTTGTATTTATTATACCAGTACCGATGTCACTTGCTCCCTGATTACCTCCCGTAATACCGGAGTCTTTATCTTCCCAAGTAAGGGTTGCCTTATTTTGAACGTATGCTTTTACTGTATTATCCAACTTTGTATTGAGAAGAATTGAAACCTCCTGATTAATATCTCCCAAATAAATTCTGATGGTTTTTCCATCCAGATTATAGTATGGTTTTTCGCTGCTGTCCTGGTTTAAAATTTTATTTCCTATCTGAATGCTTCCCAGAGTCATTTCATTTGCAAGTATATCTGTTACAACCACATTTTTCAGTGTTGCCTTACTGGAATTCACCGTTATTTTCCAGTCAACAGAATGATTTGACACGATATATGTACCGGACTTTGAAATCAATTGAGGCTTTACTTTTACAGTAGCAGCCGCGTTGGTCGTCGTCTCCGTATCTGTCAGACTTACATTGTTTGTAATTGTCATATCCTGGTTATTATGTGCTGCTACATCTTTAATTTTTGTCTTATATGTTATAGTCTGAATACCCTTTACATCCTTATCAAAGGTATATTGTATCGTTCCTTGGGCTTCATCTATTTTTAAATTATCTTTATTTAAAGCAGAAGGCCTTATTTCAAAAGAAGCTTTTACATAAGATGTATTGGAAGGTAACGTATCCTTTAAAACGTATCCATCATACTTCTTATCTTCTTTACTTGGAGTAGCCGTTATAGTCCATGTAATTTCTTCATTTGCTATATCTGGATTTCCCGATTTCTTCAGTGAAATAACTCCTTTATCAGGATCCTTAACTAAAATAGTAAAATCATTTCCTAAAATAGTAACTACAACCTTATCTTCAGATGTTTCAACCTTTGTTTTATCAAAAGAAAGCCCCGCAGAAAACCATCCTGCTCTTCCTGAATATTCTTCATTCTGAGCAGAGTCTGCAAAAGTTAAAATGGCTTTACTGCCAGAAACCGTTACATTTCCTAAAAGAACTTGTCCATCTCCTACTTTCATATAAATCTCTGTTTCGTGCAGATTAGAAAATCTTAAGTACTCTGGCAATTCAACCTGCATATAATCTCCTGCTTTTAAGATCAAGGTATCCGGTATGCTGAAATCTACTTTCATTGTCATATCCTTCGTTGGGTCAATGGTATCCCCTTCCTCAACCTCAGCATTGTTATTGGTGATTTGAACCTTCATTTGGATGTCCTTAGTAACATCATTTCCTTCTATGCGTTCTACATTCAAATTGCTTATACTTCCTGCAAATGCTGCAGTAGGCATTCCCATAAGTATCATCAATACAATTAGTAAAAAGCTAATTCTAACTTTTAAATCTCTTTTCATGCATAATCTCCTTGTCTTATTTCAACTATTCTATACACATCCAAGTTGTAAACTTATTTTTTCCATATAATAGCACCTATGGGTCACAAAACAGTCACAATCCCGTCCACAATATAAATAAATTTATTTTTGTTTGTGCTGTATTGTGCTGTATTGTGTATTGTTAGATGTTATTATCTGTATTATAATTATTAAAATTGCCAAATAAGGAGCATCGTTTATGAAAAAACTATCGACTTTACTTATAATTGCCGGTATCATAATTATTTCTATCCCTATCATTGGAAAGACTTATATGCATTTTACCCAGCAGCAAATGTTTGAAAAGTATGTAATGGATCTTGGAAAATATGAAGTTTCAGAAAAAGTATCAACTCCCAAGGCTATAGATTTTCAAGAGGATTCCAAAAAAAGTCCTATATCCGATGTGATTGGAAAAATATCCATCCCTTCCATTTCCTCAGATCAACTCTTACTGGAAGGTTCCGAAGCAAAACAACTTAAATACGGTGCTGGACATATAAAGGGAACGGTACTACCTGGTGAAAAAGGGAATTGCTGCATTGCTGGTCATCGCAACTATACCTTTGGGACATATTTTAACAGAATTGATGAATTAAAAAACGGTGATATTATAGAAATTAACTATAATAACACCGTTTATAAATACAAGGTTTACGAAAGCGAAGTTGTGCTTCCAGACGACGTATCTGTCCTGTTAGGAACTGATCAAGAAAGCCTTGTAACTTTAATTACCTGCCATCCTAAAGGTTCTAATACTCATAGGCTTATTGTCAGAGGTACACTTATATAAAATTACGCCATTTGAACTTAGAAGCAGTGGCGTCTATCACTTGGGCTAAAACGCTACCTGAAATTGCTACCGAGGATATACAACATTTCTACAGCCCTGTAAAACTCTTCTTTGGTAGAAAAAACATAAATGTAGACAGTGTTAATACAAAGGCGGTATATGAAAAAAATATCCATCAGGAATTTTTAAGTGTCACGCTGATACCTTCTGCCAATCATTCTATGTTAAAAAATTCCCTTGTTGATTCTAAGTCTCTGACTTTCTTCACCGCACTATTTGCACCAAGACAACTTGTGGATAAACGATATTATGAAGGTATCGAGGAATAGCTAAACCAGGTAATAGGTATCAATATTTTCAAAGTCTAATGTAACCGTTGCAGTATCAAACTTTATTTCAAACAATACAAGGAATTGACCTGCTTGCTCGATGGTGTCTTTATAATCTGGGATTTTCGATATGAAACGCTCTTTTATGTCATAAATATTCAAACTGCTCTTTTGGATATTTCCTTTTGCTTTAACATGTTCATTACCATTGTGTGGCACAGTCGTAAAAGCCACCTTGCTGTTTTGTTCAAATTCTTTGACTTTATCGTTATCACCAAAAGTTGCAAAGAATAAAGTTTGAGTAGAATCATCATAAAAAAAATTTACAATTCTAACATTACTCACATCATTGATACTTGTAGCAAGAGCAATTTCCGTTTGGTTTGCCATAATTCTTATAAATTCATTTCTTGTGTTCATTTTATTTCTCCTTTGATTTTTTGTATAGATATAGTATACTTCTAAATGGTATCAGTTTATGATACCATTTAGAAGTTGCGAGAGGAAATATCTATGCGTAAATCAGAACGAATCAATGATATGATGATATATCTAAATAATAAAAATTATTTTAACTTAAAAGACATTATGGAAAGATACAATATTTCTAAAAGCACAGCCTTAAGGGATATACAGTCACTTGAGGAAATAGGTATGCCAATTTTTTCTGAAACAGGAAGAAATGGACGATACGGTATATTAAAAAACAGATTACTTTCTCCTATTGTTTTTACTATTGAAGAAATGTATGCATTATATTTTGCTATGATAACGCTAAAAGCGTATGAATCAACTCCATTTCATCTAAGCGTAACAGCATTACAAGAAAAATTTGAAACTTGCATTTCTAATGAACAAATTAATATAATCCATAAAATGGAAAACATCTTAAGTTTAGAAAGTTCAAAGCATCACAACAGTAGTCCCCTTTTAAAAGATATATTAAAGATGGCAATTGAGGAAACTGTTTGTAAAATAACATACAATAAACAAAACTCAGAAAGACAATACACTGTACAATTTTTTGACATTTCAGCAACTTATGGTCAATGGTATGCAACTGCATTTAATTTTAATACCAATAAAGTCCAGGTATTTCGCTGTGATAATATCCGTTCCATTTGTAAGGATATACATTATCCACCAAAACCTATAAATGAATTGACCAATCTCTCATCTGCTATATTTAGGCACGAGGGAGCAACGGATTTTGAGGTTGAAATTTCCCCCAAAGGAGCCGATCTATTCTACAAGGAGCATTATCCCTCTATGCAGCTCTGCATTGAAGAACATCAATACATTATTAAAGGATTCTATAATATAGGAGAAGAAAACTTTATTTCAAACTATTTTCTTAGTTATACGGATAAAATTACTTCCATTAAACCACAAAAATTAAGGATGCTCTTACAAGATAAACTTTCCATTCTGAGTAACCATTATAGTAAGCTATAGTTATTGACCTGATCAAGGTGTAACAACCCATACTGTATTCTTGATATCATATGTGCCTACACGACGACGTTCACTACTCTCCCAAGGTTCTTCTTTTGGTTTCACCTTAAAATGCATACCAAAAGCCAGGTATTCTGGTGCAATCAGCTGCCCTTTAAGTATACATACAGGGTTAAACAGCTCAAATTCCTCACCATTTTTCATAAGAGTACTGCTCCCATCTTTAAGAATATATATTTCATCATGGTAGTTGATTTTTGCAGAACGGGTCTTTTCATTCCATTGATATTTTGCTCCTAATTTACTGCAAAGTGCTTCAACTGGTATCCAGGTTGTTTCATCTTTAATTACTGGTTTCAACTCAAAAGGACGCAATGTTTCATCAATGGTAATCAGTTTGGTTTTAGTGGTGTCCTTAATGTCATACTCTATATTACCAACAATAATACTTTTAAAGGCAGATAGTTCCATTATTTCATAGAAAAGCCCTGTGCTGCCATAACGCCAAAGTTTAAGCTTTTCATCAAATACGTCATAAGAATTCATCCTTCCACCAGGCAATACATCGGCTAAATCGTTGCAAGTTTTGATTTCACCGTTTTTCATGCGAAAATACAATTCTGTGTCCATCTCATTTTGTGTTTTATAGTTTCTCTCAAAATAAATTCCAAGAGGACTATATCTTAAAATTGCATTGCCATAAGGCTGCCCTTCTAAAATAAATTCCTTTGATTCCACATTACATTTCATAGGAACAGTTATCTGCATTCCTTCTTTCATGCAGGCAAACCTTAAAGTGAAATCCACATCATCTTCATTAAAATAACTACTGCTGTATAGTTGAAATGTCCGGGAATTTTTCGTTTTTAAGCCTATTATTTCATTCTGGGTAAGATTCGAAATTGTTGCACGGTCACCATATTTCGGCTCAAAAGAAATCTCCGATAATCCTATTCCAAAATAATCCTCCTTCATGAGCTTTGCTATGGCTTCATCGGTCAGGCCCTCCACAGTATAAACCACAAATACCTGATATTTCGAAACTAGTGTTTGTTCAAGCGTCAGCCTGTATTGTTCATCCGTCACGCTTTGTTTCTTCGTATCCACAAAATCCGAATAGGGTGCAGTATCTCCCATAAAATTCAAATTCAGAATATCTGCCTTAACTGCTGCAAATACTGTTGTTGTTGCTAAGATCAGAAGTGCAGTGATAATCACTATTGTTTTTATTAACTTCTGCCTTCTATAAACTTTCCTTTCATTTATATCTGTATTCAATGTACCGTTTACTCTGTCAATCATGTCTTTTATATTGACTTTTTCTTCTATATCTATGCTGTCAATCTTCAATTCACAGCACAATTTGGAAAGTCGTTTATTCATCATAGTCTCCTCCCCTCATTATCCAGCATCTCCTTAAGCCTCTTTCTACCACGTACTAATCTTGTTTTAATAGTGGAAGCATTCATTCCTGTAATCTTAGCAATTTTAGAGATTTTTTCATCATAATAATAATACCGCATAAAAAGTTCACTATCCGTCTCTCCCAGTGTAGAAATCAAATGAATCAATTGGTTTTGCTTCTCTTTCTGTTCAAGATATGCCATAGGTTCAGGATTTTCAGAAGTCATCCGTTCATCTAATTCCTGATGAACGGAAACTTGACGCAGCTTGTTTTTTGCACAATTTCTTGCTGCTGCTCCTAGATAAGCTTTGACCGTCCCCTTTTCCCTATCAAGAGAATCAGCGTGCTTCCAAAGGCCCACAAATACATCCGCTGTGACTTCCTCCACATCTTCCTTTGTCATAACATTTCCAATGATATTATAAATAATCACACTGACATAGGGTGTATACTCTTTCATTACTTTATCTAATGCATCACGCTTTCTCTTTTTTAAATTAAGCAAAAGCTTTTCATCCTCTGTCAAATCAGCCTTCCTCCTCTTTGTTAGTAATCAATATAACTTTTTTATTCGCATGCTAAATATATATACACAAAAAATATGAAAGGGTTTCAATATGTATATAAAATTTTCTCTTGTTATTTTAAAATTCTTCCAACATGATATCACACATTTTTAATTTGTCCTCTATCAAGTTATAATGACAAATCTTCCATTTCATTTGTCTCCAAATTAAGGCATGTTATTTTTAGAGGGATACTGTTCTCCCAGTATCCCTCGGTCTTAAAATATTAACAAAGTTTTTTAAATTTTTATTAACAGCATCTACATTTATTATCTACAGCTATTGCTGAAAGTCTTGCGTTGGTAATAGCAACAGAAGCATCAGTTGTAGCTGTAGTTGCTACTACTGAATAGGTGCAGCATTCATTTGAGCAAATGTCACAATCACAAACAAAGAAAGAAAATGTTGAAGTACCAGAAAATCCAGGTGCTGCAGGTGGATCTATTAGAGTTGTAAATGGAACTGAAAAAACCAACTGTGGCCCAACTGGTATTGGGTTCCGCTGATTATGGCAAAGTTTAAATACCTGGAAGTTTACAACTGTACTATCAATAGTTGTAGGACTTGAATACTCTATAGTGCTTGTAAATTCAAGCTTTACACATGGATTACATAAGCAGGAAGTATTTAAATTCAAAGTACTAGCGTTAAAAGTAGTACCTTCTAAAGTACCTGGAACTATGGATATTTGCCCCCCTGGTGTTCCGCATTTTAAAATAGTCTTTTTTTCTTTATTTCTAAGTTTATTACATGGATAACAGTCATCATGTTCCGGATTATCTGCAATTGCGGCTAACCTTGCTGCGAAAATTCCAACATTACCAATAATAGGAGTAGATCCACCAACTGAGACAACTATACTATAGGTACAGCATTCATTTGAACATGAATTACAATCACATACAAAAAATGTGAACATATTAGCAAAAAAAGCTGGTATCGATTGAGTAAAAGAAAATTGTGGACCAACCGGAATTGGTAGTTGATTATTACAAGACTTGTATAATTGAAAGTTTAAAGTCCCTTGAAAAAGTGTTCCAATTATATTAGATGAAAACTCAAGTAACTTACATGAATTACAAAATTTAGAGTTGTCTAGAGTGATAGTTGCGGCAGGTAAAGAAGTTCCTATGCTCGCACCATTAAATAATAATGCTTGGCCAACCTCTCCGCATTTTAGTATTTGTCTAAATGAGTTACTGCTATTATTGCCATTTTCATAATCATCCTTAAAATTATCTTTTGATGATAAATTCATATTCATATTTATTTACTCCTCCCAATTCAATTTAACAGTGCTATGTACTATAAAGGACAGATTAATGGAGTAAGTAAGCTATTTATTTACCTAATATACAATATGACATAAATGAATAAAGGTGATTATTAATGCTATTATTTTTTTATAGACAAAAGTATCTTGTACATTTCGCCCCATTTTAAAAGGGCAAAAACCGTCGTTAAACCACCACTGGCTAGAATCCGTTCTCCCTATTTATGTAAACACTCAAAGACTCTAACTCCTGAAGTTGTATCTTGTCCTCAGTCAAATCTCCTGCTTCAAAAGCACATATAGATTTATTGAAAATGAGACTCCAGCCAAAATAGTTACAAATACATTCAAATTGGCTACCAATCAATTTATATTCCAGATCATCTAAAGAGGCTTCACCAATTGCAATAACTCCAAATTTTTTCTTTTGCTGGCGGAGCTGATTTTCCTTAGAATATAATTTATCAATTACCGTTTTCAACTGGGAACTAATTCCCCAATAATAAACAGGTGTTCCTAAAATAATCATATCTGCATCAACGATTTTTTGAACAATTTTGAAGCTGTCATCAGTCATTACACAATTGCCATCGTTTTTTCTACAAGAATCACAATTCGTGCAGCCTCTGAGCTCTAAATCTGCCACGTTAAATAGTTCTATTTGAGCTTCTTGGACATTAAATTGGATACCTTTGATAATTTGATTTAGAGCTGTCCCCGTGTTTCCGTTAATCCGAGGGCTACCATTTAATAATAAAATTTTCATAAACAATCCTTCCTTTTATATAAATTTAACCTAAAGTTCTTACAATCTTTGAAAGTTCTTTTATTGATGGAATAATTCGGCTCACCCTTTCTAATTAAATGAATTCGAAATACTTTCCTAAACCCTTTTTCTTTGCTATTTCATATACCTGCGCTGCAGTAACATTATCCTGAATTCCCATTCCAGTAGTATCAAAGATGGTGATTTCATCGTCGCTTTCCCTTAATGGCTTGTTGCCCAATAAAAGTTCTCCTATTTCTGCATAAATATCACTTTCTTTGATAATTCCTGAAATAATTGCATTTCTAGTTTCACCTCTGCTAATACATTGTGCAATACTATCATTTACAATCTTTGCTCCTTTAAAGATTTCAGGATCCCATTCATTTTTTCCAGCCATATCTGCGCCTACTGCTACAATATGCGTTCCTGGCTTAACCAAAGATTTATCTACTAAATACTTCTTTGATGGGGTTGTGGAAATGGCAATATCTGCATCCTTCATAGCTTGTTCTGGTGTATCACATATAATTACTTTTACCTTAGTGTTTCGTTCTACATATTCTTTATATTTAGGCAGTTCTTCTGTATATTCGCTATAGACCCTAATTTCCTGTATGTTCATTACCTGACATAAGGCATAAATCTGCATTCTTGCTTGCCCACCAGCGCCAAACACTGCTACCACCTTAGAGTCTTTTCTGGCTAGTAATTTTGATGAAATAGCCCCTGCCGCACCAGTTCTGATTCCAGTAATTAAACTACCATCCATAATACAAAGAGGTGCACCATTCCTGCCATCAAATAGAAGTATTGTTCCAATCATTGTAGGAAGTTCATTATTTTTTCCGTTATCGTAAAATCCTGATGCAATCTTTACCGAAATGCTCTCATTTAATTTGTTATAGCAGGATTTTATATCGGTTTCCCCATTATTTTCAGGCATTTCCATAGATACAATATCAGGTTGCTGTACTTTTCCTTCATTGTATGAAATATAACCCTGTTCTACAGCGCTGATAACTTCTTCCATGGATAATGCTTGTTCTACATCTTTTAAACTAAGTAATAAAGTTTTCATACTTACCTCCTAGTACCCAAATAAGCTTGACTACTCAAGCTTATTTGGCACTGCACTAATTACTAAACAAATTTTTCTTCAATTAAAAATTCCTCAAATTTTGCTAAACTTTCTGGAACTCCTTTTCGTCCGTATCCCATTCTGAAATATTGATCATCCATATCATAAATATTGGATGGTAACAACAATACTCCTTTTTTATCAACAGCCATTTGGCAGAATTCTTTAACAGGCATATCAATTAAAAGCTTATGGTATGCAACTGGTCCACAGGTTATTGCTTTTTTCTCAAATAGATTTGGATATCGATCAAAGAATTCATCAACTAACTTTAAATTCTCTTTAATAATGTTCGCACTTCTTTCCAATAATTCATCACTATGCTTAAGCGCAACTTTAGATAAAAATTCAGAAGGTGCTGAATCACAAATACTGGTATAATGTTTAAATTTAACAACCTTATCTAGTGTTTCATGATCTTTTGTTACCAACCAGCCTACTCTAAGCCCAGCAAGTCCATATGCCTTAGACATTACACCTAACGAGACACATTTATCATAATGATCAGCCATCCAATCTCTCTTTTCACCATCCATTTCCAGCCCTTTATATACTTCATCTGAGAAAAGATAAATATCATGTCTCTTACAAATTTCACATAACTGACTCATTTCAGTATTCGTAAAAGTATATCCTGTTGGATTATTAGGAGAATTAATGGCAATTACTTTAGTATTCGTTTTTATTAATGCTTCAAGTTCATTAAAATCTACAACCCATTTTTCCCCATTGTCCTTTATATACCACTTAGAAAATTCACAGTTTGGAACTGAATTTGCTACTTCATACGCAGACTGATAGTTAGGATACATGGCAATCATATGGTCTCCTTCATTAAGCATTACATTCATATATCCGAAAATAGCCTCTTGTGCGCCGTGAAAAACCAGTACATCTTCTGCAGTCATGTTCTTATATAGGGATGCAATTAATTGTCTTAACTCTGGATCTCCCCAGGTTTCAGTATATCCTAGCCATTGATTTAAATATGCTTCTTCCGAGCCAGGCTCCAAAGAAAGTAATTCCTTAGTTGACATGGATTCACAATCTGATTGAGTTAGTAAATAAGGTGCAGTAAATTCATAAAGCCCAAAATAACATTCAAGTTTAAAATCGTTAATTTTCATCTTCCATTCCTCCGTTTTAAAATGTTTTCTCTTAATATTAAGGAAATTATAATTGTTGGAGCGTCCTCCTTTACTATTTGACTAGATAATATCACGCTTTTATCCTAGAAAATACAACCAAATAAAAAAATAAACCCAACCAATTTACTTTGTAAGTTGTATAATTCCCCATCTTCGGTTAAAGCATTGGTACTACACAAAAAAGCACCCAGAACAAGTGTTCTGGGTGCTTTTTGTATTTTTTCTTTAAGGTTTATCAGCTCTAATTCTAAAATTCATCTGTGATTGAAAATTTCCTTACGTATTACTATTGTACTTGACAAGTTCCGCTGCACTGACCCTGTACCCGCATACCTTGGCCATTTCCTTGTCCTTTTCCATTCATACCACCAAAACCGGCACCCATTCTTTTCCCAATCATATTACCTGTGCCGTCGCAAGTTGATTGATTTTCTTCAATTGCAGTAATGATAGCACCGGCATTTTCCTGAGTCATTAAGCCGGCCTCTACCCTGTCTTCCAAAATGTTTTTCTTAATTTGAACCATCTCCGTCTGAAATTCTTCAAGTTTTCCAGCTTCATCCGCAATGGTTCCATAGGTTTTCCCTGTTTCATATCTTTCTGCAGTTACTTCTTCTACCGTCCTACCTGTTACGCCTGCCGTTACTTCAGCGGGAGTACTGTAGGAAGAAGTTGCATAAGCCGTAACCGATACGGCTCCAAGCACAGTCACAATAGCTCCAAGCATTATAAATCTTTTAACTTTCTTCATTTTTAATACCTCCTGTTTCTTTAAACAAAGTTTAGTTTTACTATGATGACAGAATACCTTCAAGATATGGCAAAATTATGTTTTTTACTTTCTATAATTAAGTTTTTTCCATTGTAAAAAACATACTTTTGCCACAACTCTTTACTAACGGTATGATATAATCGACTTATTAATAATATGAGGTGATGTTATGTCAAGAATTTTAATTGCAGATGATAATAAACAGATAACTTCTATATTGGAGCAGTATGCAAAAAAAGAAGGTTATATAACACAAGTGGCATATGATGGATTGTCTGCACTTGAACTATTTCAAAGCTTTAAACCTGATATCATCTTACTTGATGTTATGATGCCTCGAATGGATGGTTTTGAAGTATGCCGTGAAATTAGAAAACATTTCAGTATTCCAATTATCATGATTACTGCTAGAGGCGAAGACTTTGAAAAAATTATGGGGCTGGATATAGGTGCTGACGATTACATTGTGAAGCCATTTTCCCCTGGAGAAGTTATGGCAAGGGCTCGTGCTGTTTTACGACGGATTTCTCATACTGAAAATCTAACGCAACAGACATTTACCTACAGTAATCTAGTAGTAAACCTCGAAGATTATACGGCTACCATTAATGATATCTCTATCCCTCTAACAAAAAAAGAACTTGAGATATTGTGGACCTTGGTCACAAATAAAAACAAAGTCTTTTCTCGTGACAATTTATTAAACAGTTTGTGGGGATATGATTATTTCGGAGATAGCAGAACAGTAGATTCACATATCAAACGACTTCGTGCTAAACTTGAAACGGTTCAGCACGATGAATGGGATATAAAAACCATCTGGGGTGTTGGTTACAAATTCGAGGAGAAAAATAATGAAAAATAAAATTCTATATCGGCTAGTTCTATATTTTTCTGCAACGCTGCTTTTGTTTTCTTTAATTATCGGTGGAATTTTTATGATGCTTTTTAAAGAGCATACCATTGATGTCCAAAAGTCTGAACTTCAAAACAAGGCAACGACAATGGCAAGCACGTTGTCTACCCTGCTTGGAGAAGAACATAATACTGGTGAAAGAATGGGAATGATGGGAGGAGGACAAGGCGGATATATGGCGTACCTTCGATTTTTAGATGATATCGCCAATGCAGACGTATGGATTGTTGATGAAAACCTTGAATTGATTACTATAGGACATATGAGTAATCAGTCTTTTAATTATGCAGATTTGCCGAAAGATGCAGATACCGTTGTAAAAGAAGTTTTTCATGGTAATACCACCTTTAGTGAAGGCTTCAGTGATTTGTTAAAATCACCAACCCTCACAGTTGGAACTCCAATTCAGAAGAACGGGAAAGTTATTGGAGCATTACTACTCCATTCTCCCGTAAAAGGTATTGACGACGCTGTTGGACAAGGTTTTCGGATACTGGCTATAAGTGTTTTCTTTGCGCTTATCCTAGCTAGCATTCTATCGATTATCTTGGCAATTTCTTTTACAAATCCTCTTAAGAAAATGAAAAATTCTACTGTCCAATTGGCAGGCGGGGATTATTCTGTTAAAACCGGAGTTCTGTCAAAGGATGAAATCGGAGAACTTGCCTCTGCAATCGATACTCTTAGCGACCGCCTTGCTCTATCAAGCCGTGAAAGTAAAAAACTGACACAACTTCGCCAAGATTTTGTTGCCAATATTTCGCATGAACTACGTACTCCAGTAACAGTCATCCGAGGTTCATTGGAGGCTCTCTGCGATCAAGTTGTTACTAATCCTGAACAAATAAAAGAGTATTATTCTCAAATGCTAAATGAAAGTATATTTTTGCAAAGACTTGTTGATGATTTACTGGATTTATCACGTCTTCAAAATGTAGATTTTAGCATTGAAATGCAAGAACTAAGCCTGTGTGATGTTTTAAGCGACGTAGTTCGAAGCGCACGAAATACAGCTTCCAGCAAGAAAATTGAAATTCAATATGAGCAAAATTCTACCCTTTGCAAAATCATAGGCGATTATGGACGTATCCGCCAGATGTTAATGATTATTATGGATAATGCGATTAAATTTACTCCTGAACAAGGTGTTGTGTCCATATGCCACAATAACAGGACTGTTTCAGTTCGCGATTATGGCATAGGTATCCCTGAAGAAGATTTGCCTCATATTTTTGAAAGGTTTTATAAATCAAAATCCGAATTAAATAAAAATGGAACGGGATTAGGTCTGCCTATTGCCAAGCAAATCGCAGAAAGACATGGAATCCAAATCACTGTAACCAGTGATCCGTCAGAAGGAACAGAATTTCTGCTGCAGTTTTAATTAGATACATCTTTTTTACGCTGTCTCTTTGCCCTAAATCTGCCCTATTTCTTAAATGCTACTTGGACAATATGCTTTTCGCCATTCTTTTCAAAATATTTATAAAACTGCATGCCAATCTTCTCCGCGACCTTTCGTGAAGAGGCATTCTTTATTGTGGTATACGAAAATACTTTAGAATATTTCAGCACTTGAAAGGCATATTCTTTGCAGGCAAGCGCTGCTTCTGTAGCAAACCCACTATTGCAATATTTTTTTATAATATGAAAACCAATTTCCGGAACAGTTTCATCGTCGATATTCTGCATAGTTATACCACAGTCCCCTAGAAAGATTTCGTCATCTTTTGAGATTACCGCCCACAATCCGTGCTTATATTTTTGATAATTTTCAATATTCCAGTTAATCCACTTTTCTACCTCTTCTTCACAAAAGGGGTGTGAATAGAATTGCATAGACTCAGGATTAGATAATACCTTCATTAATTCTTTCTTGTCTTCAACCCATAATTCTCTTAGATACAATCTTTCAGTCTCAATAATTTTCATAATCTATAATCCTCATATTTTTGTTCATTACCATTAGGATATCCACTGTTCCTTGGTAATGCATGTTATATTCTCAGTGCGAATATCATCCATCAATTCCCAATGAATATTTTCATTGGTATGGTGGTAAATGAACCCACACTTTTCCTGAACACGGCGAGATTTCAAATTCCCGTCAAAAAATCCACACCACAGTTTCTCCATATGAAGTTCTTCAAATGCATACCGCATCAGCTCACGCACAGCTTCCGGAATCAAACCCTGTCCCCAATAAGGCACTCCAATCCAGTATCCAATCTCTGCTTCCGTATCTGAGATATCAAGGTTGCTTTCTTTTCCAATCATCAGTCCGATGCTCCCCACCGGTAGATTCGTTTCTTTTAAGACAACTGCATAAGTTCCTTCCTTTGACAAGACATTTTTTATAATATCACAGCTATTTTCTACACTTGTATGCACAGGCCATCCTGCAATCGGACCTACCCTGTCATCCTTTGCATAATCATATATGTCCGCTGCATCCTTCTCTTCCCATGGTCTGAGAATTAATCTTTCAGTTTCCAATCTGTCTTTCATATGAATACCCCCTATTTAATAATAATGAATTCAAAATTCAGTTTTGTATAATATGCTGTAACACTCATTAATTATTTTCCCTGAGTTATTTTATTTTATCTGATATTTTACACTTTATTACAAGATTAGACAATATGAATAAACATAATATCCCAATGATTGCTTGTTAATTATAAAAGGGAAAGAACCATCCTTTACCGTCCGATGAGAAGCTGGCAGCTCCTTGGCAGAATATCTTTATTTTACACTTACGATTAATATGCAACACACAAATACTATCCTCATATACTAACTATTAAAACACACTTGTTTAAATTACTAATAAAATAATTTATTTCATGATTCATTATGAATCAAACTTGATGAAGATGTATTGCCTGCATAAGTCAAGATGCAATGTATTTATCTATTTTTATAATTTTTTTAGTCTAGGAGGTTTATTAAAATGCCTATATCCGATGATTATATTTACACAATTGTAGACAATCATGCTACAATTATCGCTTATACAGGTTCCGGAGGTAAGATTACAATTCCAGCAACCCTAGGTGGATGCAGTGTGACCGGCATTGAAATGTATGTGTTTTTTAGAAGCTACAGCCTAATTAGTGTGACTATACCGGACAGTGTGACCAGTATTGGTGAAGGTGCGTTTCAGTCATGCATCAACCTAAATAGCGTGAATATACCAGACAACGTGACCGTCATTAGTAATTATATGTTTGCAGACTGCATCAGTCTAAGTAGTGTGGCTATACCGGACAGTGTGACCAGCATTGGAATATCTGCGTTTAATGGATGCATTAACTTAACTAGCGTGAATATACCTAATGGTGTCACCCACCTTAGTGACTATGTGTTTTTGGATTGCCTCAGGCTAACTAGTGTGACTATACCGGACAATGTGATTAGTATCGGAATCTATGCATTTTTTTCATGCGCCAGCTTAACTAATGTGACTATACCGGACAGTGTGACCAGCATTGGTGAATATGCGTTTTATTTATGCACTAGCTTAACTAATGTGACTATACCGGACAGTGTTACCCACATTGGCGACTCTGTATTTTTTTTATGCACTAACTTAACTTCAATTGATGTTAATAATGGAAATTCAAATTACTCTTCTTTGGATGGTGTGCTATATAACAAATTACAAACAACTTTGATATGTTATCCTGCTGGAAAAACAGGCTCATTCAATGTTCCGAATAGTGTATCCAGCATTAATTGGGCTGCGTTTTATTCATGCACCAACCTAACTAGTGTGACTATTCCAAACAGTGTGATCAACATTGGTGGCATTGCTTTTTATGGCTGCATCAACCTACTTTCTGCCAAGTATTATGGGAATGCACCTACTATGGGTTCCGATGTGTTTAATAATGTATCTATTGATTTCACAGTCTATTATCTTTATGAAAAAACAGGATTTGATACTCCTATTTGGCAACCTGATAAGACTACTAACCTCTATAAAGCAGAGCCTTTTTATAGTGTAACTTATGATGGCAACGGAAACACAAGTGGTATAGCCCCTTCTGACAGCGACACAACTATACCAGTATCTTATAATACCGGGTCTCTTAAAAAAGTAGGTTACGCCTTTAGAGGATGGAACACAAAAGCTGATGGAACCGGGACACACTATGATCCAGGAACAGCCTTTGGAGTTGTACATCAAAATGTAATACTATATGCACAGTGGAAATTTTCACAATTGATAATATCAAATACATTAATAACAACGGTCTTAACTTAGATTATTGACAAAATTACATCTCCTACCAGTACAAATAAATGCACAACTCAATATATAATATTCTAGCACGCTCCATTAACATTAATCATATTAAAACAGTTAATTATGTAGATATTAGTGCTGTGCCTTCATATACTAATGATAACTTATGCTATTACAATTTCCTCGGATGTTGAATATTTAGTAAATTTTAGTTTAAAAGAAGGATTGTGTTTATGAATTTTATGTTAAAAGGTTATTCTGATAGTGATTGTGATACATGTGAAGAAGACAAAAACCACTATCAGATGATTATAAAAAGTGGTTATCCTAGTTTAACTACAATTCCTGGAGGTAATGTAGCAGGCACTTCTTTTATCGTTAGCACCATTACTTTAAATACTTCTGGCTTAAGTAATCCATGCATTAGAATTGACTTTACAAGTAATGTGGTTTCTACGGATTTTGATGAAACGATAATATTTCAAGTGTTTAAGCATTATAATAATTTATCATGCCCTGTTAGCCCTATATGGACATTCTCACCAACAACATCTTTAGCTACAACAGTCTCCTTCTTTGCTTGGGATTGCGATTATTGTAATAATCAGTACTGCACTTATATAGTAGTAGCAACTATACAGTAATTCCTACTACTATATCACCAGACTGACTAATCACATTTCCTCCATCTTTTCCTGCACCTGGTCCAAGTTCAATTTTCCAATCACAATATTCCACAAATTGCTTATTATGTTCAATAGCAACCACTGTATTTCCGCTAATAATTAACTCATCTAATAATTTCAGTAAATTTTCGATATCAGAGAAATGTAGTCCAGTTGTTGGTTCATCCAACAGATATAAAGTATTGCCACTTTTTTTTCAAATTAAATCCTTTGCAAGTTTTAATCGTGCGGCCTCCCCACCTGAAAGTGTAGATGTTCCCTGACCAAGTTTCAAATATCCGAGTCCAACCTTCTGCAAAGATTTTAATCCCTGAATTGCTTCTACTGATTCATCCCAAAATTGAATTGCTTCATTAACTGACAGATTAAGAATTTCATCAATACTTTTGTCTCTATACAAAACAGAAAGAATATCCTTTTTATACCTTTTTCCCTTGCAATCCGGGCATTGAACTAGTGTTCCTTCTGTATATTTTACCTTGGTTTTTCCTTCTCCCATACAGGTATCGCACTGTCCAAACTGACTATTAAAACTAAAATATCTTTCATCCCATCCATTTTGAACAGATAACGGAACATTTGCAAACTCACTTCGAATAAAATCCATGGTTCCAATATACGTTGCAACGATAGATTTCGACGTCTTTCCTATTGGCAATTGATCCACCACCATCACATGGTGTGAGAGTCAATAAAAAAAGAGCATTTCTGCTCTTTAATTTGAATGATATAACAATGGTATTTGTAATTCTGTTATGTATTCCTCTGGATTTTTTGTATGACACATTGAAACATGACATACTTGTCTATTTTGTCCTTGCATTTGATATTCATTATGCTGCTCCAACCAGTATGCAAATTCTTTATAAGCAAGACTAATATTATCATATGGTCCATAAATCATAAAACAAGCTGCCATATCTACTTTCTTAATCTGCCGATAAATAACGTCCTTATTCTCCATAGGTATATCCGAATGATCTACTACGACACAAATTTCAATATCAACATCCTTTTCTCGATAATCAAAGTCATGATAGATTGAGAAGCTCTGTAGTTTATCTACGTTTTTGATATTTTTAAGAACTACTCCAAACTCCTCCCATAGCAAAGACTCACAATAGTAATCTGGTACAATCCTTCTTATTGAAATGACATGCTGCATAGGTAATGACTTCATGATAATCTCAATATTCAATTTTTTCCCCTGGTTATCCAAATCATAAAGCAACCCCTGCATCTGCTGAAGCTTTATCTTCTCTGATTGAATGTTTTCTTCCGTCTTTTTCATTTGCTCTAAAAGATTATTTTTTATACTATCAGAATTCCAGGTTTCTAACAATGTTTTTATTTCCTTTACACCGAAACCCATATTTCTTAATAGTATGATTCTATTTAGCTGATCAATCTGTTTTGCAGAATATAACCTATACCCGTTTGAATCGTCAATCAAACATGGTTCTAATAATTGTTGTTCATCATAATACCGTAACATTCTTACAGATATCTGCGTGATTTTAGAAAATGCACCTATTTTAAACATTTCACTCTTCCCTTAAAATATACCCACTGGTTCCTCTAGATTTTGCACGAGTACTATTGATTTGTAAGTATATATTAAAAAAAACTTTTATATTTATCTTGCAAATCAATAGTTAATTCATCTGAGCGAAATAAGTACTTTTCTATTGAAACTACTTTCATAATCCCAACAATAGAATTTGTAATAAAACACTCTTCAAACTCATGCAAATCGGTTATTCTTATTTTTGTCTCTTCTACTTTCTCATTTGTACAAATGAGATTTCTAAATATACCGGATAAAATCCCGCACTCTTTTAACGGTGTATATAATTTTTTCCCTTTTACAAAAAAAATGTTCGAACTACTGCATTCACTTACCTCACCCTTTGTGTTAAGAAATAAGGCTTCACTCATATTGTTATGTTGGGCCGTTTGTTTTGCTATGATATTTTCCGCATAATTCAATGTTTTATGATACGTTAAAGGTGAGGTTTCATTCCTTAGAAACGGACACATGCATAACGAAAAACCTTTATCATACATTTGCTTGGTATACGAGTTTTCTCTAGTAGAAAACTTCACATTTTTTTCAGAAACCATGATTTTTAAAACACCATTTATAGGATTCTCTTTATTTAAAAACTTCATCACAGTTCCAGCTGTTATCATTTGAGGAATCTTTAAATACTCTAACGTATGATTTATTCTCTGTAGGTGCTCATTTAACAATAAAGCTGCACCATTTTTAACCGCAATCGTTTCAAATGCTCCTATTCCATAATAATAACCTGCATCAATTTCTATCAAAACATTGCTCTCCTTCCTACTGTTTTTATTGCTTCTTCTAATCTATTAACGAAGTGCATCTAAGAACGCTTTTGCCTTCTGTAGAGTTTCTTCGTATTCCATTGCAATATCGGACTCATATGTGATTCCTCCACCAACCCCTAGACTGTACTGACCATCTTTATATATAGCCGTACGGATCACTATATTAATATCACAATCACCATTTAAGGAAAAATATCCGATTGTTCCTGTATATAAACCTCTATTGGTGTGTTCAAGCTCTTCAATAATCTCCATTGCTCTTAGTTTAGGAGCTCCCGTAATGGATCCTCCTGGAAAGGTAGCATTTATAATATCAATGATGTCGGTCTCTTTTTTTAACATACCGCTCACTTCTGCTACGAGATGATGTACCGTTGCATAAGATTCTATGGAAAACAAATTATCAACCTTAACGGAACCTGGTTCACAAATTTTATTTAAGTCATTTCGTTCAAGGTCAACGATCATTAATAACTCACTTTTATCCTTTTCCGAATTTTCAAGCTCCTTCTTCATGATGAGGTCTTCCTCTTCCGTGCTGCCTCTTTTTCTCGTCCCTTTAATCGGTCTTGTAATAATCGTATGATCCTTCACTCTCATAAATCTTTCCGGTGATGCACAAACTACTTGAAAGGATTCATAATTCATATAAGCAGCAAACGGTGATGGGTTGTCTACTCGTAAAATCGAATATAAATCATACGGCTCCAGATCACTTTCTAAAAATAAACGCTGCGTCATATTGGCAATATAAATATCCCCTTCTATGATATAGTTTATCATCTTTTCAATGGTTTTTAGATATTCTTCTCTCTCAAAATCATAGCAAACCTTTAGTCTTGTTGATTGACATTGTTTTCTCTCCTGACGACTTAACAAAGATTCGATTTCTCTAATTGCAATCTCTGGCTTTTGCGTTTTCCCATTTGCTACTACATATATTGATTTGCTGGAATGTTCTTCAATAATAAATTGATCATAAAATATCAAGATACTTTCTGGTATGTCATCCTCTTTATTTCTTTTATAATCATATGAAAAATAACCAATTGCACCTGCGACTAGCGGAAGATTCGTTTCATTTTTTTGAAAATTTTCTAAGAAATAATTTTTTACATACGTTTCAAAATAAACCTCTTGTTTTACTCCATTTACTAGTGTGCAATCATTTTTCTTTTCTATCTTTAAATATGGTTTCCTGGCTATAATAGAATATTTACCTAATGAGTTTACCAAAGAAGATTCCAAAATAACAGTGTCAAGTTCCTTATAAAATAGTTCAAATATCTCCGAAATAGGTATATATTGTTCAATTTTCTTGATGTTTGTCATTTCTATCCTCCCAAGCTTTACATATATCAATAAAATTTTCAATTATTTCATATCCGTACTCTGTCAATAATGCTTCTGGATGAAATTGTAAACCATATATAGGATATTTTCGGTGAGAAATTGCCATTATAACCCCATCTTCAGTTTCTGCATCTATGATAAACTCTGGTGTCAGTGTTTTAGAATCAATAATTAAGGAATGATATCTGGTAACATTAAATGAATTGGGAAGATTCAAGAATAACCGTTGCCCTCGATTCTGTATAATCGATATTTTTCCGTGCATCGGTCTGTTCCCTTTACAAACATCTGCTCCAAAGCAATGCCCAATAACCTGATGCCCCAGACATACTCCCAATATAGGAATTTTTCCTGTATACACTTCTATCAATTTCTGAGAAAAAATCGCCTGTTTTGGTGTGCCTGGTCCAGGTGAAATAATAAGTCCACTATATTTTTTATCATTGATTTTTGCTATATCTGCAGAATCTACATTCTCAACAATTATTTCTTGACCTAACTTTTCAAAATATGCAGCCAAATTATATACAAATGAATCATTATTATCAATCATATAATATTTCATGGATTTAACATTCCTTTCTGTTTACTCAAGATGCAAACAAGTTTATTTACGTCTATTTCAAAGGGGCAAAACCGTCTTTTTCTTAACGATTTTGTCCCAAATTCACTTTCAGTCATCACCTGTGATTCTATTTAACTATTTACTACAAATTTGATATTGTTTTTATAATACCATAAAAATGGATGCAGAACAAGCGTTCCATATCCCTCCACAATACTCTGCGCCAATTTTCTTCATCTACATCCAACATAATAACGTCTAAAAAATCAGGACAAAAATCGAGCATTTTTCAGCTTGATTTTCGCCCTGATTTAGCTTCAAAAACGTTTAGCGAAATGAATAAAACATCATCATCTTTGATATCTAAATAAATTTATTTATTTTTAATATTTTAATTGCAAGCCAAAACAACTTACTAAGCGAAAACAGCGTACCATTCATTCCATTTGAAAGATTGGTAAGTAAATGTGGTAATCTAACAAACTGAGTTTTGCTTTCATCAATGATATAAGTGCAGGTGCTTGTTGCGCCTACGAGACCTGCTTCCTCCATATCAATTCCAAATGCCGTTATAGTGCATGATTTCATATAAGAAAGGACATCATTTTTAATATCGTCTTCCATATCAGAGAAAGCTGAAACCGCGGATTTGTGGTATTCGTCAATTGGATTTAAGCCACCAATAATGGATAAGTGAATTCCACTTCTAATGTTTTCCATGGTGCAAAGATAGTCTGCCCAATGTTGATTGATAAAATATAGTGTTAATTGTTTTTCTGCACGGTTAATACCACCTATGCCAACAGTCTGCACATAATATTTGAAAAGTTCAGGATTATAGAGCTTTAGAAAATCAGCAGTCCGATTATCCAAAAGAATTTCATCCCTATATGCAGTAATTCTCTGTCTTTGAACTTCTAAAATATAAGCATATTTTTCAAGCATATAACGTGCTTCGGCAGCTTTGCCATCTTCTAGTTTTTGTGCTTGACGAATAAGTTTAGGGAGTTTGTTGGACTCAAACTTATCCTCAACAAAATATTTAGAAAGCAAAGGATCTTCCTTACTGACAAAAAATTTGCTTTCACCCGGATCTCCCTGTCTTCCTGAACGGCCTTTCAATTGTCTATCAATACGAAGACTTTCATTGATACCACAACCGATTACAAACAGACCTCCAGCATCCTTAACAAATTTCTTTTCTTCCTCATTACGACCACCAAGTTTAATATCCACGCCTCTGCCTGCCATATTGGTTGAAATCGTTATTTTATAAGGCTTTCCAGCATCAGCTATGATTTCTGCTTCCATTTCATTATTTCTAGCATTTAACACATTATGTGGAAGAAAATTTGCAGAAAGTAGCTTGGAATATCGTTCTGATTCCAGAACACTTTGTGTACCTAAAAGAATAGGTTGACCCTTATCATTAGCACATTTGATTTGAAGTATAATTGCATTTTCCTTTTCTTCTTCCGTATCACAGATATAATCAGCGTAATCCTTTCGAATAGATGGAAGATGCGGAGAAATGACATCAACATCAAGTCCGTACATGTATTTGATTTCTTTTTTTGAAGACTCTACAGTTCCTGTCATGCCACACAACAATTTATATTTTAGAAGAAAGAATTGAAGAGGCATAGAGTTATAAATGATTGTTTGACTATAACTAGTCAATTTTTCTTTTATTTCAACTGCCTGATGTAAAATAGCAGGGAATTTACGGTCAACTGCAATTCTACCTGTTATTTGGTCAATTACGAATATTTCATTGTCTTTTACTAAGTAATCCTTATCTTTACTCACAAGATATCTTGCCTCAATTGCAGCACTAATAAATGCTACTATATTAACATTTTCTTCATCATAAAGATTATTTAAATCGAGAGTTTTCTCAATGTTAGCAATACCAGAATCAGTGAGCCAAAATTCATTTTCTACATTGTTATATACGATATCCTTCGGATATAGTTTTTGAATTGCATAATCAGCCTTTAAGGCTTCAACACAAGCAATTGTTGCACTTCCAGCTACTACTAATGGTATTCTCGCCTCATCTATAAAAATAGAATCCGCTTCATCTACAATGGCTACATCGAATGGAATAGAGATGAATTTACTTTTTTCATTGCACAAAAAATTCTTCAAATAATCAAATCCAGCTTGCTTTGCAGATATATAAACAACATTGCAGGAATATGCCCTTCTCCGTTCTTCTAGACTTGATTCTTCTGTTATAAAACCACTTGTTAAATTGCAGAACCGAAAAATATTTTCGGTTTGCTTGTAATCACGCTTTGAAAGATAATCATTGAATGTCAGAATGTGGACACGCTTTTTTTGCAAGGCAAAACAAGCCGCTGTCAATACTGCTGCCAAAGTTTTACCTTCGCCAGTAGGCAACTCAGCAATATTGCCTTGTTGCATAGAATATGCAGCCGCAATTTGAGTATCAAAAAGAATTAGCCCCGTACAGCGTAAAATAATCTCTTTTAACAAACTGTAAATTTTCGAATAATTGTTTTGGTCACAAAATTGTAACTGTGATTTTAATTCCATATTGGTTAATTTTGCCCAATCAAAATGGTTAACTCGTAGCAAAAAATTAGCGTATTGAGAAATATGCCATTTTTGCAATTTTAATTGTTTTTTCAATTTTTATATACTCCTTTGCTGTTTAATTTAAAAAATACAAAGGAGTATTTATTCTATTTTACATACAGAGCGAACTTGGAAAAGATACCCGACAGGATATTGGGAAATAAGAAATTGAAAAAATAGATTTAATACAAAAACAATCGGCAGAAGGAATAAAAGCACAGGAAAAAGCAATACCATAGACAATGCTATTGTCACAAGAACATATAAAAGTCCTTTTAATACACGTTCTTTAGTTTTTTCCATCTCATGTCCACCGCCGTTGAGTTTTATTATATATTTTCATAGTATAGCATAATATCGTCTATACATCAATTAAGATATTACATAAAATAAGCCTCAGTAAACTGCAAATAAGGATTCGATATATAGCAAGCACTAATTTACTTATAGATGCCAATAGCTCCAAAATCATATGTCTTGTCATATGCAGGATTACTTGAGATAAAGTGAATAAATACCGTTGTGTTATCAAGATTAGCCTCTTTGTCAAATAAAAATCTGTCAGCTTGGCGTAAGGCTTGAAGTGCTGTAGGCATTTCGTTATAAAAAATTTTATTTCTAATATAAGCATTTCCTATTACACCTTTACCATCCACAATCACTGATCCAATTAAAGCAAGCCCTTTTTTATTTTCCTCCCATGCAACTCTTACCTCGTCACGCATTATTGTAATTTGATCTTCTGCATAATTTTCGGCCACAAACACAAATAACTCCGCGGTTGTATCCGAATGGGTAATAGTATATTTTCTACCCATAACAGGCTCATATGGTTTCATTATATCCCGATATTGCACAAATACTTTATGCGGATTAAGTTCTTTCAATTTGCAAACCTCCTTCAATATAATCACTTATATTCTATTCGGAGACTGCAAAAGTGTTAGTATAGCTAGTTTAGAATATTAATTCTAGTATAATACCGAAGTTGATAAACAAAACTTCGGTATTATTACATTTCAGAGTATTCTTTTAAGGTTTTTAACCATTTATCTAGAAAAATATGAATAGCATTCAAATCTTCTCCATTAATTTGGGTCATAATCTTATCATAAAATTCCTTATGGAAATTTTGTTCTATATTGCTCGATAAGACCGTTTTTAATCAGAGTGCTTAGATGAAACGTAAAACATTAGAATCTTTCTATCTTAACGTTATCATCCATATGATGATGTAACATATACTCCCCATGTGGTAAATAAAACACTTCCATTTTATCCGTGCCGCATGATTCATACACTTTTTTGGCAAACTGACTGTTGGAAAGTACCTTATCCTTATCTTCTTGTCTATCGCTGAAAGATATTTCCCCCATAACTTTTATATAGTCATATTTTTCATCTGTTGCACAAAAGCAAACATTGGGGTTTATCTTTAACTGTTTACTTAATTCTGTACCTGCAGATACATAAAACAAAAGCCCTTCGTTTGAAACATGTGCGACTTCAAACGGACGGGTATCCGGTTTATTCCCCTCACAAGTTGCCAGATTACCAAATTTATTCTTATTCAAAAAGTCAAAAAGTTCTTTCATCATTTCCTCCAATACAAATTTTTTATTATTTTTAACTGTTTTTAATATGGTTATGCAAAAAATTATAAGCACTTTTATAAGGTCGTAATACCTACAATTCTATTGTATCATTAGAGCCCATTAATTTTTCAAACCTCTTACCATTAAAATATTCATATGATATATATTGTCTGTGATAATATTATATTTATACATCTATGGATTTCAGTTAAAATCACCTTCCCAATGAATATTTTCATAGGTTTAATTTTGTACTTCTACTATAAATATAAATAAGCATAGGAAAATGTAACAAATATAAAAATTATTTTAGCCTTTCAGCCGTTGAAGTGCCTCTATTGCTTTTTCGTAGTCATGCTGTGCGGCCTGTTCATAAAAGGCTATTGCTTGGGTTAAATCCTGCTTTACTCCTAAACCATTTTCATATAGTTTCCCGATGTTATACATGGCACTTTCGTCGTTTTGCTCCGCTCCAAGAAGAAATAACCTCATCGCTTCTGCATAGTCCTGTTCCACACCTTCTCCGGTCGCATAGCAATCCGCTAAATTGCCAAATGCCATGTCGATTCCCAAGTCCACCGCCTGCCGAAATAGTGATACAGCCTTGCCCAAATCACGAGGTATCTTCTCACTCATCCTGTATAACCGTCCTAAGTTTACCATGGCGCTTCCGTTACCTGCTGCTACTGCCTGATCATATAGCTCGGCAGCTTTCACATGGTCTTGTTCCACCCCTTTTCCAAACTGGTAAGAATATGCCAGACTGTATATAGCAAACTGATATCCTTGATCAACAGCAAGTCGGTATAACCGTATCATCTCAGCATAATCCTGTTCCACACCAGTTCCATCTCTATAGCAAATGCCAAGATTATATTGCGCTGTCGCATGGCCTTGGTCTACAGCAATGCGATACAGTCGTACCATTTCATCGTAATCCTGCTCCACACCATTGCCCCTTAGATAGCAAAGTGCAAGATTAGTAAGGGCTTCGTTATGGCCTTGTTCAGCCGCAAGTCGATATAATCGCACTGCTTCAGTATAATCCTGTTCTACTCCATAGCCTCTCGCATAGCAGCGTGCTAGGTTATGCTGTGCTTCCGGTAAACCTTGTTCCACTGCAAGATTATACCACTTTATAGCTTCATCGTAATCTTGTTCCACGCCAGTGCCTCTGTCATAGCAAAGACCAAGATTGCATTGCGCATCTGCTAAACCTTGCTCTGCAGCAAGACGGTACAGTTCTACCGCTTTTTCATAATCCTGTTTCACGCCTTTACCATTTTCATAGAAGAGTGCAAGATTATGCTGTGCCGATGCCTTACCCTGTAAAGCGGCTACACTGTACCAGTGAACAGCTTCAATATAGTTCTGCTCCACACCCAGCCCATCTTCATAACAGCTTCCAAGAACATTTTGCGCATTAGCATGCCCCTGTTCAACCAAAGTTTGAAGCATTTCAACAGTCTTTTTATAATCCGGTTCCACACCGATGCCTTCTTTGTAACATATTGCTACATTATACTGTCCTAGCGCAAGTCCCTGTTCCATTGCCTGTGAATACCACCAGAACGCTTTTTCAAAATCTTTTTCTACGCCCCTGCCAAGTTGATAGTACAGCCCCAAATCCACCTGTGAAAGTGCATGGCCTTGCTCCGCCGCAAGCTGGTAAAGCTGCGCACTCTTTACATAGTCAATGTCTACGCCATAACCATATTCATAACATTTTCCAAGATGAAATTGTGCTTGTACCTCTTCCTGTTCCACTGCTTTTTCTAGCCATAGTACCCCAATTTTGTTGTTCTCATTCTCTTCTTCTTCATCTTGTTTAGGCTTACGAAGAAAAGTTAGCCCCAGATGTAACTGTGCTGCAGCACATCCCTCCTCTGCTAGGCGAGTCAGTGCTTTTTCCGCGTCCTCATATCCCCTCTGTGCAGATTGTCCGTATAACTCCGCCGCTTGTTCCAATTCTTGCTCTACACCATCTCCCTTTTCAAAACAGTCTGCCAAGTGGTAGAACGCAGTGGGAATCTTCGCCTCAACGGCTTGTTGAAACAAAGATACCGCCCGCTCTATATCACGTGGGACACCCCAGCCAAATCGGTAGATCCGCCCCATACTAACAAACGCCTCAATGCTATCACCTTCTACCGATTTCTCGCAAAGTTTTAATGCTTTGTCATAGTCCTGTGGTATATGATTTCCCTCTATATAGGCATGGGCCAGACGAGCACAAGCACGTGGCTCACCCTGTTCAGCCGCAAGAGCATACCAGTGCAACGCCTGTTCCATATCCTGATTCACACCATAACCTAGGTGATAGCATTCCCCTAGATAGCACTGGGCACTTGGATACTTTTGCTTAGCCGATGCTGAGAACCAGCGTACGGCCTCTGTATTATCTTCCTCCGTGGCGATGCCATGATAATAAAAGAACCCCAGATTACACTGTGCAGGAGCATAACCCTGCTCTGCAGCTTGCTGGTAAAGTTTCATAGCTCGTTCTTGGTTCCGTTTCACACACTTTCCAACTTCAAATAAGTAGCCGAGTGAAGTTAATGCTTGTAAGTGACCTTTATTCGCAGCAAGCTGATAAAAATAAACCGCCTTTTCATGGTTTTGCTCTACGCCTTGACCATATTCATAGCATTGCGCTAACTGGAACTGTGCCTGCACATCCTTCTGTTCTGCGGCTTGAAAAAACCACTTAAATGCCTTTGTGTCATTTTGCTCTACACCAATGCCATGATAATACAAAAATCCTAATCTGCACTGTGCTGCCGCATATCGTTGTTCTGCTGCGTGCTGATAGTACACAACAGCTCGCTGTAAATCCTTTTCCGTTCCATACCCGCTTTCACAGCATAAGCCTAGAAAGAACATTCCACGAATATTCCCCTGCTCTGCTGCTTCTGAAAACCAACGATATGCCTTCTCATTGTCTTCTTCCACACCAATACCGTAGTAATATAAGTATCCTAAATTGCACTGAGCGGGACTATGTCCCTGCTCTGCAGATAAGCTGTATAGCTCCAGTGCTTTATGTAAATCTTGTTCAGTACCCCGACCAAACTCATAGCATTCACCCAGCAGACACTGACTCACAGGGTCTTTCTGCTGGGCGCTACGAGAAAACCAAGCATATGCCATAGCATCACTTTGCTCAAGTCCTTCCCCATCCAAATAGAGAAGTCCAAGCCTACTCTGCGCTGTAGCATTTCCTTGCTGAGCGGCAAGGGTGAGCCAATAAGCAGCCTGACCATAATCCTGCGTTATACCATCTCCGCTATAATAGCAGAGAGCCAATTCATATTGTGCCTGACAATCGTTTCTTTCAGCAAGTTCCATCAGTTCCTTTACTCTATCCTGCTGTTTCATCTCATTTATATAATTTTTATAACTTGACATAAAGACTCCTTTATTACGTAAAATCATTTTAATTAGTATAACATATCAGGGCAGTTCTGTCATAATTTACCTTTATGGATTGTCCAATATCTAATTAGAAAATAAAATAGATTAATGTCACATTGATAAGGACAGCCGCCTTTATTTAAAAGGTTACAGCTGTCCTCATAATATCTAACATCAAATCGCCATTCTTGGCGCTGTACTATTTCACAATGTTTTCAATAAATCTAGTGATAACCGCTGCTACTTCGGCTCTTGTAGCGTTTCCCTGCGGCATAAAGCTGCCTCCTTCTCGGCCTGTGATCACTTTTGTTCCTTGGCAGTATTTAGCGCCATCCATTGCCCAAGATGAAATGCTTGTATTATCGGTATATCCTAGTGAACCGTCTAAAGTATCTGCCTTTTTCAAGAGAGTTGCAAAGTTCAGCATAATCACTGCCATTTGCTCACGAGTGACCTTAGCATTTGGAGCAAATGTGTTTTCTCCCACGCCCTTGATAAGTCCTTTTTCATTTGCCCACGCAACATACTTCGCATAGTAGGCATCTGCATTGACATCAGAAAAACTGCTTATTGCTGAAACACTTCCATTTTCAGAAAGGCTTCCATAAGAACGTTCATATAGTCTGCCGATTGCTGTTACAAACATCGCTCTTGTCATGCTTTCATTTGGGCTGAACGTGTCTTGACTCGCCCCAAGGAAGATTTCACGCTTCGTCACAAAGTCAATACTTGCTTTTGCCCATGCTATCGTATTGTCCGTAAAATTCTTTTGATTTTCCCCAAACTCTACTGTTTCACTAGTAGGCACAATATATTTGTACAGATTTCCTGCAATGGCCGCGAACCCAATGTATACCTTTTCACCATTTTTAATGTAGTAAGGAAGTTCACTTTTCTTTACAAAAGCAACGCTGATTTTGTGGTCTTTGCTGTCTGTAAAGATGTATTTTTCAGTTCCTCCTATGCTTTTTCCATCAACTATTACATCCGCTATCACATATCCGTCATTAGGGGTAATGGTAGCAGTCTTTTTGTCATTGCTAATGGTGATTTTGCCACCTTTACTTGTTTCTGTGTTGATTATTGGTGATACTACACTACTACTCGTACCGCTTCCACTGGAATGATGAGTTGATGGATTACTTGGTGTTGTATATGCAATTCCATAAGTGGAAAATTTCTTGACTGTTAGCTTGATGGTTGTGTTGTTATCAACAAGCTCTATCTTTTCCCCGTCCGTATTTTCCTCTGTGGTGATGCTATCAGCGCTGCCGTGATAACGATACACGACATAGTTTGATTTACCTTGAAGTGCCATAGGAAGTGGAATAAATACGTCAATCAAACTTGGAAGTTCGGTAAGAACAGTAGACTGGGAAGAAATTTCGACTCCACTACCGTCCTTTACCGACTTAAGCACAGATAAATCAACAAAGATTCCTACGGTCTTACCGTTTGATGTTGCCGTAGCTGAAATGTCACTTGCGTTTGTTGCCGTGTTATCCTTTTTCTCGGCAATAAGCTTAATTTCAACAGAGCCACCGTTTGTTACCACATCATTATCCGTTGAAGTTACCCCCTTATCGGGTTCTGTGGCTGTTGCCTGAAATTGTTTATCAAGCCCACCTACAACAATCGACGGTGTGGAAGGTTTTACTTCAACAACGCTATTGGTCTTTCTGCTTGGAAGTATGATGGCCCCTTCAAGCGTGTTATTTGTATTATTCACTACAATAAGAATAGTAACGGTAATTCCATTTTTACTCACGACCAGATTATAGGTGCCGTTTACTACGTTCTCAATGGTAAATTTACCATCTGCATCGGTTTGAACCGATAGCCCTACCTGGTTTTGTCCATGCATAAGTTTAACTGTTGCATCCTGAACGTTGCTTCTATTTCCATCCTGCACGATTCCTATAATTTTATACGTTGGTATTTCCGCATAAGGTGTTGCCGCAATAGTAATCGTCTTTTGGGAGGTAAA
This sequence comes from Aminipila sp., assembly GCF_032051575.1. Classification (NCBI taxonomy): domain Bacteria; kingdom Bacillati; phylum Bacillota; class Clostridia; order Peptostreptococcales; family Anaerovoracaceae; genus Aminipila; species Aminipila sp. The sequence continues at coordinate 83,863 of NZ_DAMBYD010000006.1, forward strand.
TAATGTTTGCACTCCCCTTGAAACCGTTATTTTGAATACGTAGCTCCCATTTGTTCCGGCAGGATTTGCGCTCGTTCCGGCAACAGGCGCCGTGTAGCTTTCTTTGGTTACTGTTACGTTAACGGTATTGTTATTCACTGCACTTTCTGCCGTACCTTTGAGAGCAGCTTCAACAACCGTTTCATCTGTAGCTACTGATTGGGTCATGTCTGCATAACTTGCGCTCTCTGCCTCATTTTTAGCATTGATAACTGTTTCAATGTCAGGATCGGCTTCTTCTGTGATTGTCATTGTAATGGTGGTTGCGTCCTCAACGCTTCCTTTTGAAATGACAACATCATATTTACCAGTTCCGCTGTTAAAACTAACAGTAGCGGTTACTCCGGCAGCATCCCCTGTCAGCAAGCCGTTCACATAACTTTGCACAGCCGCTGTTTTTGCTGTTTGGTCTGCACCAAATGCTACAGTTACCGTGTCGTCTTTGATGGCAGTTTTAGCTGCAGCAACCGCATTCACATCACTTACACCTGTAAAGGCGGTTGCCTTAATTGTAATTGTCTTTTTTTCTGTTATTTGTGTTTGACTGCCCTTGCTTACAGTTACGGTGAACTCATAGCTACCATTTGTCCCAGCAGGATTTGCGCTCGTTCCGGCAACTGGTCCAGCGTAGCTTTCTTTGTTGATTGTAACGGTTACACCATTATCGTTTATCTCTGTAGTTGCGGTTGATTTAAGTGCGTCTTTGATTGCGTCTTCACTCGTTGCCGCTGCTTGGTTCATCTCTGCATAGGGTGCACCTTCCGCCGCATTTTTGGCATTGTTAACCGTTGCAATGTCAGGATCGGCGTCTTCTGTGATTGTCATTGTAATGGTTGTTGAGTCCTTAACGCTTCCTTTTGAAATCGCAACATCATATTTACCCGTTCCGCTGTTAAAAGTAACAGCAGCGGTTACGCCTGTAGCATCCCCTGTCAGCAAGCCGTTCACATAACTTTGCACAGCCGCTGTTTTTGCTGTTTGGTCTGCACCAAATGCTACAGTTACCGTGTCGTCTTTGATGGCAGTTTTAGCTGCAGCAACCGCATTCACATCACTTACACCTGTAAAGGCGGTTGCCTTAATTGTAATTGTCTTTTTTTCTGTTATTTGTGTTTGACTGCCCTTGCTTACGGTTACGGTAAACTCATAGCTACCATTTGTGCCAGCAGGATCTGCGCTCGTTCCGGCAACTGGTCCAGCGTAGCTTTCTTTGTTAATTGTAACAGTTACACCATTATTGTTTATCTCTGTAGTTGCGGTTGATTTCAGTGCGTCTTTGATTGCGTCTTCACTCGTTGCCGCTGCTTGATTCATCTCTGCATAGGGTGCACTTTCCGCCGCACTTTTGGCATTGTTAACCGTTGCAATGTCAGGATCGGCCGCTACTGTTACTGTTACTGTATACTCTTTTTTTGTTCCGTCTTCGGCTGTTACTGTATAAATAACAGGGTCTGTAAAGTTTTTTCCTGTACCGCTTATCGGTGAAATGGTTGATTTTGCTGAAACAGCAATAGTGGGAATAAGGTTTGTAACAGTGGTGCCATATGGAACGATAACATCGATATTTGTTCCTGTTATTGTCCCTGTTGCAGTAGGGCTTGCAAAGCTAAACCCCGTAATATCGCAAGCATTACTTGCTGTTATCGGCCAAGTTACTGTTATTGTAAGTGTTTTATTAGCGTCAGAAAGCACGACAGCCACTGCCCCCCCATTTATGACAGTTATATTGCTTGCCGCAATTGTGCTATCAAACTCATACCCTGTGCTGGCAGTATACACATATTTTGTTTTGTATTCTGTGCCGGCTGAAAAATTGCCACTTGCAGTGGCATAGGCTGTACCGTCATCAGACCAAGTAATTACTGGAGCTGTTGCACCTGTTGGCACTGTATTCGTACCGTCTGCAATGACTACCGCGGTAACAGGGGCAGTTGTGCCAATTGTAATTGGCTTTGCGATTGTTGTTGTAGGAACAAAAAATGTTGGATAGCCTCCAGAAGTAGGTACCCAAGTGCTGGTTCCTGAAAGACCTGAACAATTATTGTTTAACGTTGTAACAAAGGCTGCGTCCTTCATGTCGGTGGATGTCATTTTTGTTGCGCTGTCAGCACCACTTCCAACGCCTAATTTGGCTGCATCAGTTCTAGCTCCCCACACGTTCTGCTCTGCATTACTATTCCAGTATGCTTTTGTGATCGTCATGCTTTGTCCCAATCCAAGCAAGCCACCCACATTAGCAGAAGATCCGCCAAAGACATCTCCTGTGGCATAGCAGTTTGTGATTGGGGTGTTTTGTCCCCACCCAAGCAAGCCACCGACATTGGAAGTATTTCCGCCACCAACAGCGCCTGTGGCATAGCAGTTTGTAATTGTATCGCCATAATTCCCTCCAACCAATCCACCGACATGAGCACTACTTCCACCGTTAATAATACCTGTAGAATGGCAGTTTGTGATTTTGGCACTTTGACTATATCCAACCAAGCCACCCACATTAGCAGAAGATCCGCCCGTGACAGTACCGGTAGCATAGCAGTTTGTGATTGTAGCATTATAATTGCTAGCAACCAATGAGCCAACATAGCCATTACTACAATTTGAATTAATAGCTATATTAACCCCAAGATTTTTAATTGTCCCACTGTCAACATAGCCAAACAAGCCTACATACTGTAGAATGCTCTCAGCAGTAGTCGATGAGCCTATTTTAACTTGTGAAATTTTTTTGTTGTTGCCGTCAAACGTGCCCTTAAATGGGCAACTTATTGCTCCAATCGGTGTCCACGCAGCATTAAGAGCAATATCATCCTGAAGCACAAAGGTTGTGTATTGATATGTAGTTCCACTGTTCACCTTCGTTGCTAAAGCACTGAGCTGTGCTTCGTTACTGATGGTATAGGTAACAGGAGCCGAGCTTGTGCCTGCCGGAACTCCTGATGAGTATGGTGTTTCGCTTGTAGCGAACACAGGCATTGCCATTTGAGGCAATAGCCCTATTACCATGGTAACAATTAAAATTAAAGATAAAGATAAAATTTTCTTTGCTTTTGTTTTTTTCATACTTTTTCCTCCTCATATTTGCACACGCCGTTTTTCGTGGGATGCTCGGTATGAATGCCAAAATCCCCATATTTACAATACCAGCACTCTCGACATGAGAATAATCGTCTTTCGTCCTGTTCAAAGGCATCACAGAAGTCGTTTTGCCATATTTCAAGTTTACTGTCCTTTGCCTTTATCTCCCCAGTTCTGTCAGTGGGTTTTCTCATCTTCAAAATCACTCCCCTATAGATATACTTTTAGATTACATTATAAAAATGTGCCTTCCGACACTCTGCACTTTCCTTTATTATACAAAAAACCACGGACGAAAACCGTCCGTGGCGTAATTGCATCATATTTGGCGTAAATGTCGTATTTTATCGGATTTTTTAGCTTGCATTATAAATGGAGAAGAACACGTGTCTTAAAAACACCATTTTCAGCAGTAAACTCCACCATACCACTATATCTCTCGGCAGTATAGGTAATGCTCTTTGTTCCAGTCCCCCCTCCGCACTTTTGGGATATTGGTAAACCACTTTCAAAAATAATATTATCCGCGCAAGAGTTTTGGACTACAATGTGAAGCTTTCCGGCTCCGTTATAAACGGAATAAGCAATCTTTACAGTGATATATCGCTCCGTTCCGTCAGAACAACGCAGGCAGCCTTCCACTGCATTTTCAAAGGCGTTGGCAAGGATACCAACCAGTGCTACCTCGTCCATTGGAAGATTTGCGGGAATTCTCGCGTCTATTTCAGTTTTGATACCGTTCTCCCTTGCTCGGTCCACCCATCTTGACAAATTAACATTTGCCGCCATGTGTTCGCAAATGCCGGCAAAAACCGCAGTTTCCGTTCTCTGTGTTTGTGCGTTCAAATAGGATAAAGCTTCCTGTGTTTTCCCTCCTTGAATCATTGCTATAAGCGTATCGTAATGATGGCGAAGATCATGGCGGTCACGACGAGCCGCGTTGACTGCATTTTTCTGTTCCTCGATATGTTCTTCCCACATCTTGTTTTGCTGTGCCAGGATACTTTCCCTCTCCTGAATCTCATATTTTTCCATGATATCACTGAACGACCGAAATATCAGCCAATAGGCGCCTAAAAGCACAAGATAGGAGCTTGCAACCAAATACCAGCGGTTGTCCGCTTCATACCAGTACATTTGCGGGTAGTAAATAATAGTGGACTCTAGAACATAAAAAGAGAAAGCTACTAGGGCAATGAGACGCCACTCGTTTCCCAATATTTCTACAAGCTTGCGAAAGCGTGGACGGAGATATATATAATTGAAAAACAGAAGCGCTCCGAACAGCACTGTGCGGTATATTATATATTGAATCTGATACACAAGCCCAGCGCTTTCGGTGCTACATATATCTGAAATGTAGCTGATGCAGACGAGCGTATTAAACTGAGTGAACATGACAAAAAAAGACACCGACCACTTGTCCGCAGAGCAGATAAAAATCAATATCAAGCACAACCCGATTTCCATAGGAATAATCAATATTTCAGCTATTTTTTGTCCATAAAAGATCCAAATGGCACAAAATATAACGGCAACCACAAAATAAATCACTGCTGTAATGGTTATTCGTTTCCTTTTCGGCTCTTTCAGCTTTATCAGAAAGAAGAAAAACAAGCTGATATAAGCAGCCGTCTGTACAAACCTCAGGAATACTATCGTATATATAATCATATCCATATAAAACCTCTCCCTCAGCGATTGCAGCTGTAATCCATGTACAGCTTTTTAAATTCCGTATATTTTCGGCTAAGCATCATAATTTTAGCACCTGTAGAAAAGACAACATTTTGAGATGAAATTTCAGTGATATAGTCCATGTTAAAAATATAGGTGCTGCCGCATTTATAAAAACGTGGGTCTTCATGGAGCAGTTCGAAGATCTCAGTGGAGGATTTGCGTACACAGATTGTCCTGCCGTCCTGCAAATATAAGCGCTGAAGATGGTTCTCTGTTTCACAATATACCAGCTTGTTAAGTTCAATGCGACTGATACCCTCTGTTGATTTGACTGTAATATTTCCTTCTTTCTTTGTGAGATTATCCAATACCTTGTCAAGTGCTGTAAAAAAATCTTTTTCAGAATAAGGTTTTAGCAGATAATGTGCAGCATTCAGCGAAAAAGCATCTACCGCATGGTCTCGTGAAGTGGTTAGAAAGATAATCTGGCAGGTGTCCCCCATATCCCGCAGTTCCCTTGCCGCATCTGTACCGAGAATCCCTGGCATATAAACGTCCATCAGTAGCACATCAAATCTATTATTGGCCTCCACATAAGCAAGAAGCTCTAAAGGTGAAGAGAAGAAATCAGTGTTTATTTGATGTAGCGGATGTTCATGAATGTATTGTTTGAGCAAGCTATTCGCTCGATCGAGCTCCTGCAATTCATCATCGCAGATTGCAAGGTTAATCATGGGTTTAAACTCCTTTCAGCTCCACTGAAAACGGGAGGAATACTCTATATCCCTGTTAGGGTTTCTAGGTTATTTTAATACATTATGGAAGATGTTGCAATTAAAAAGGGGCAAAAACGGCTTTTCTACACTCGTTTTTTGCCCCAAATTTATTCTCAGTCCACAACACTTGTGATCAATTTGTATTTTTCTTCCTCAGAAAGCGATAATTCAATTAGTTTCTTATGAACTTTGTCCATCAACCAATCCGGGCATCCAAGATTCATTTAATTTTTAATCTATAGATAAACTGGAAGTTGTAGCTTACCCTTATCCTCCTAAAGGAAACTCATTGTATAATAGAATGGCTGTGAATATAAAATTCTTCTTGACTTGGTTGAAATCTCTTCTCCATTTTTTCCAGACCCTCATCAAAGCGTTCAGCTTCTTGTTCGTCTATCTTCATCACAGGGCTGTCATGGTAGATCCATTTCCTTCCGTCCAAAACTTCCAGCTTCAGTTCTTTTACCATCATTGCTGCTGGAAATGTTCCATTATCAAGACAGATATTGAATTTTTTACAACTCTTAAAGCCAAGGCTTACATAATTACTTGGGATTCCAAATATTACAATTACATCATACCCAAGCGCAACCGCTAGATTAAAAGAATGCTCAATAAGCATTTTCCCGTAACCCATTCTTTGGTATTCCGGAATAATGCAAACCGGACCGAAGGTAATGATTTCTTTTTCTTTACCAGACTCATCAATCAGTTTTGCTTTTGTGTACATTACATTCCCAATGATCTGATCATCAACTTCAATTACCAGATCCAACTCAGGCAGGAAGTCCTTGTGGAATCGCATAACATGAACTAAATAGTGTTCATTGCACCCCGGAATATATAAGTTCCAAAAAGATTTCCTTGTGATCTCTTCTACTCTTTCGTAATCTGTTTCTTTTTCATTTCTAATTTTTACTATGTTCATTTGTTATCCCCCGATACTTTCTCTAACACCAATTTTTAAGCTAGTTCCCATTCTACCATTACCAGTGATAGAAAACAATACAAACAGGTATAGTGCGTTTATACCGCTCTTTCTCAAATGGTTTTTTCATCAATTTTAGCAATAATCTCTTTTGTACGGAATGGCGCATCCTTGAAAAATAATGTGAGGACAAAGCCTCCAATTGCAGCAAACATGCAAAACAAGAAAATTTCGTGTATGGAATTCGAAAGTACTTTTTTTGCCTGTTCCACTGCTATTCTCAAAAAGCTTGAATACTGTGCCGGAATCTGCTGCATAATCTGCTTGACAGCTTCAGAATTTGTTATTATCAAAGGATTCTTAAGCGAGTCCTGAACAGTATCCGGAATATTACTTAAATTCAGCTTTAAAAATCCAGTATTCATTGAAGTTGTCATTATTGTGCCAAATATTGCCGAACCAATGGTACCGCCTATATTACGAAAAAACTGGACTGTAGATGTAGCAGCACCGATTTGCCTCGGCGGTACGGAATTCTGAATATTGGTGTTGGCGATTGGCATATTAATGCCAATTCCCAGACCCAAAATAATCATATAGAGAATGATATTAAAATATGTGGTATCGGTACTCATTGTAGAAAGTAATCCGGTTCCACTAATCATGAGTATAAAAGCAACAAAAACAAAAACTTTATTCTTTCCCGTCTTTGATGTTAACATCCCTGTTAATGAGCTAGCAACTAAGAGTCCAAGCATCATTGGCATTGTGATTGTGCCTGAAGTGGTTGCAGTAGTCCCCATGATTGCTTGTGCATAATATGGAATATACATAATCGCCGCATACATGATTGCTTGTGAAAGGAATGCTACAATCAGCGTCACATTTATACTTCTGTTTCTAAAAAATGACATTGGTATAATTGGATTTTGAGCTTTCGATTCAAAATAGACAAAAATTACTAGCATAACAAGTGAGAAGATAAACATACCTATGATCTGTACTGACAGCCAGGAGTAATTTTTTCCGCCCCAGCTGAAGGCAAGCAGCATAGGAATCAGAGCAAGGATAATTGTAACTGTTCCAGAATAATCAACTGTTTTCTTTTGTCCCTCTGTTTTAAAATTCGGCATTACAAAGATTATAACCGCTAAAGCCAAGATTCCAATGGGAACATTTATGTAGAAAATCCAACGCCAGCTAAGATGATCGATGATTAACCCCCCAAGGAGAGGGCCTATTATACTCGCCAGTCCGTATATGGATGTTACAATTCCCATATACTTTCCTCTTTTTTCAGGTGGAAACAAATCTGCTACAACTATAAAAACGCTGGTTACAAGAATACCCCCACCGATTCCCTGTATGCCACGGAAAATGATGAGCTGCATCATACTTTGGGACATCCCACATAATACCGAGCCTGTCAGAAATGTCAAAATGCCGGTTATAAATACTGGTTTTCGTCCAAAGATATCAGCGATTCCGCCCGAAACCGGGGTAATGGCAGTTGAACAAAGCATATAAATTGTAAATGGCCACGCATAGTATTCCATTCCCTGTAAGTTGTTTACTATTTTTTTCATCGCTGTTCCCACAATGGTTGAGTCCAAAGCCGAAAGCAAGAGGCTTGCCATTAGCCCTGCAAGAATCAACGTGATTTGGGTTTTACTTAAGTTTTTTGTTTTCAAGATAATTCCTCCATTCAATTAGGTTTACTTTATATTGATATACTTTATACTACTTGTGTTAAAAAAAATTATGCTCTTCATAGAACATAATTCTTTATAACAGGCTACATATCAGAGTGGGTCTTTTTAGCAAATTCATGGACAATTTCCTCAGACCATTCATAAAATAGCGAATACATTTTATCGTACAATTCCAGTATGGAGAATGCGTAAAAGGGGACAAATTCTTTCTTTGCTTCAATATTGTACTGAATGTATTCTCTCTCTTTAGAAAGGTTGCTCCTAAGGTTTTGTATCATCTCCAATCCCATTTCCGGCTCCACATTGCAAAGATTTGCAACAAAAGCAACAAAATCGATATAAATCTTCTCTGGTTCTTTAGAGTACTTTTCCATTATACTTAGAAAATACTTTCGACCTTTTTCATTTATAGAATAGATTGTTTTTTCAGGCATTTCCCCTTCTTTTACAACTTCATCGTCAAGATATCCCTTTCTATTCAGTGTAAGAAGATTTTTATAAATAGAAGGAGAACTGATTTTCACCCATGCCTTTATATTGCGAGCTTCCATATTTTTTTTCATTTCATACGCATTCATTGGCTTTTCCATTAACGCTCCAAGTAACATCAAATCAACAGTTGACATATAGTACCTCCATATAGTATATCGTATATCACTTTACTGTATACCTATTTTTAAAATCTGTCAATAGTTTTTTCTGTGAAATTCTTGGATAATTAGTAAGTTCCAGTTCTTCTCCTGTTTATTTCATATCGCACTGACAGCTTAACCTGTAAAAGGTGCCTATGGGATAATCTTCTGTAATTCCTCCATAACAGCTTTTGCAACATTCTCTACAACCTTAGGATTGAATGGATCAGGAAGAACATAATCTGCTGACAATTCTTCCTCTGGAATTACTGCGGCAATTGCTCTTGCTGCTGCTTCCTTCATTTCCTCAGTAATCTTCTTTGCTCTTGCGTCAAGAGCACCTCTGAAGATTCCAGGAAAAGCAAGTACATTGTTAACCTGGTTAGGGAAGTCAGATCTACCTGTTCCTACAACAGCTGCACCTGCTGCCTTTGCTTCATCAGGCATGATTTCAGGAATTGGATTTGACATAACGAATACAATTGGATCCTTTGCCATTGACTTAATCATATCCTGATTTACAATGCCAGGCTTTGATACTCCAATAAGGACGTCGGCACCCTTCATCGCATCTGCCAGGCTTCCTACTAATTTTTGTTTATTAGTAATCTGAGCCATTTTCTGTTGCTCAGAGTTGTTATAAGGAGCTCCATCATAGATTGTTCCCTTGCTTCCGCATAGAATAACTTCTCCAAAACCAAGTCTAAGAATCATCTTAGCAATCGAGACTCCTGCCGACCCTGCACCACTGATTACAATTTTCAGCTTGCCCATTTCCTTGCCAGTAAACTTGACAGCGTTAAGAAGTCCTGCTGATGTGATGATTGCGGTTCCGTGCTGGTCATCATGAAATACTGGAATATCACATTTTTCTATCAACGTTCTTTCGATTTCAAAGCATCTCGGAGCACTGATATCTTCAAGGTTTATACCTCCGAAGCTCTTTGAAATATTATATACTGTATCAATAATTTCTTTAGGGTCCTTTGAATCCACACAGATAGGAACGGCATCGATTCCTGCAAATGCTTTGAAAAGTGCACATTTTCCTTCCATTACAGGCATTCCTGCTGCCGGACCAATATCTCCTAATCCTAGTACTGCTGTACCATCTGTAATTACTGCAACTGTATTTCCCTTTCCTGTATAGGTATATGCAAGGCTTTCATCCTTTTCGATTTCCAAACATGGCTCTGCAACTCCAGGAGTATATGCAATGGCCAGTTCATCCTTATTTGTAATTGGAGCTTTTATTTCAATACGTAATTTCCCTCTCCACTCAGCATGTTTTTTTAGTGCTAATTCCTTTCTATCCATTTTGTCGCATTCCTTTCGTTTATTGTACTTCAATATCTAGTCCGTCAAGCCACTCTTGACCTACTTTAATTTGACGTCTCACTTCTGTAGGTGCAGTACCTCCAAAAGACACTCTTGCGTCTACGCAAGCTTTGATGCTGATATCTCCCAGAGATTCCTTTGTTACTCGGCTATCTATGGACTGTAATTCAACTTCAGTCAAATCTTCAAAATCACATTCCTTTACCTCGCAGGTTTTGACCATCTTTCCTACGATTTCGTGTGCTTCTCTGAAAGGAATACCTTGCTTAGCAAAATGCTCTGCAATGTCCGTAGCATTCAAAAATCCTTTGCTCAGATGTTTTTCAATCTGATCCATTCTAAATTCGGTATTTTCAAGCATCTTAGCAAAAATTTGAACGCTTGCCTTCCATGTATCTATTGCATCAAATAAGCTTTCTTTATCCTCCTGAAAATCTTTGTTGTATGCGAGAGGGGTTCCCTTCATGATTGTAAGCATCTGCATAAGGTCACCGTAAACTCTGCCAACCTTACCACGAAGTAACTCTGCCATATCTGGATTTTTCTTTTGAGGCATGATGCTGCTTCCTGTACAAAAACTGTCATCAATAGCGATATATGAAAATTCTGATGAATTCCACCATACAAATTCCTCCGCCCACCTTGAAAGATGCATCATTGAGATGGATGCAGCACTTAAAAACTCAATGCTGTAATCTCTATCACTTACACTGTCCATTGCATTTTCTGTTGGTCCAGCAAAGTCAAGAAGGCCTGCTGTAGTGTGTCTGTTAGTAGGAAGTGTCGTCCCTGCAAGAGCACATGCTCCAAGCGGGCACAGGTTCATTCTTTCATAACAATCTAATACTCTCTCTATGTCCCTTCTAAACATCTGGAAATATGCCATGAAGATAAATCCGATTGTAATAGGCTGTGCATGCTGTATGTGGGTAAATCCAATTGTAATCTTGTCAGCATATTTCTCTGCTTTTTCAAGAATTACAGATTCAAGGTAATACAATCTGTGAAGGATTTCTTTAATTTCATCCTTTACGTATAATCGCAAGTCAACCTGACACTGATCATTTCTGCTTCTTGCAGTATGAAGCTTCTTTCCTGTATCTCCGATTTGAGCAATAAGCCTTGACTCTATCCCCATATGAATGTCTTCATCTTCAACAGTAAATTGTATTTCTCCGTTAGATATTCTCTTTCTTATTATTTCAAGACCTTCGATAATCTTGTCAGCCTCCTCCTTTGTTACAATTCCTTGCTGTCCAAGCATTGTAACGTGCGCGATGCTTCCGTCAATATCATTATTATACATTCTTTTATCAAAGGCTATTGATGCATTAAATTTTTTTACAATATCATCCATATCCTTCTCAAAGCGACCGCCCCATAAACTTGTCATTATTCTATGTCCTCCTTAATTTCTTTCATGATTCTTACTTGTTTTTATGCCTGCTGTGGACTTTCTGTTCGGTCAATTTCCTCTATCTGACTGATATTTAAATTTTCTATTTTTTCACCTTTTAGCTTAGCTACTAATGTGTATACAACGAAAAGTCCAACGATACAAATAGCAGTAACGATAATATTATCAGTGATTCCGGCTGCAATAAATCCTACAAAGGAAACACCTGCACAAATTAATGCGTATGGAAGCTGTGTCCACATATGCTCCATTAGTCCACAGGAAGAACCCGTTGCTGCAAGAATAGTAGTATCTGATACTGGCGAACAGTGATCTCCAAATAATCCACCCGAAAGCACTGCCGCAATTGTAACATAAAGTGGTGCACCAAGTGCAACTGCCATAGGAATAGCAATTGGCATTACAATTGCGAAAGTTCCCCATGAAGTTCCTGTAGCGAATGACATGATTGCTCCAATAATAAAGATTATAGCTGGAACCGACCATGCAGGAATATTTCCATTAGCAAGTTCAACGATAAACTCTGAAGTTCCAAGAGTCTTGCCTACTGAACTCAAACTCCATGCGAGAATCAGCATAATTATGCATTCAAATAATTTTCCGTATCCCTTCAGATATGTTGATACTGCTTCTTTAAGAGATTTTACCTTATAATATACCATCATACCAATCATTACAATAGATGCGAATAAATATCCAGTAATCAATGCGATTCTAAAATCACTTCCAGGAACCTGTTTAACGGGGAAACCCTGAGGAATTAAAATTGCAAATAATGTTACGAAGAGTACGATTAGCGGAATAATAGCTACAAGCGGTGATACCTTGTTATCAATAATCATTGACTTAGATTCAATCTTGTCTTCACCTTCAAGATTTGAGAATATTCCTTTGCGAGCATTGTGCTCAGCTTTTGCCATTGCTCCGAATTCTTTCTTAGAAAACGCTACTAAAGGTACCATGATTAAACATAGAATCGGATAAATTTGAAAAGGTATTGCCTTGATGAATGCTGTCCAGTCCGTAATATTTGTAATATTCAACGCATCCAACTCTGTCTGAATAAGCCCCATGGAATAAACACCCCATCCAATAAACGGAATAAGAACACATACTGGTGAAGCTGTAGTATCTATTATCCATGCTAATTTTTCTTTAGAGATACGCATTTTTCTGAAAATTGGTGTAAATATTGGCCCTACAATAAGTGGTGTTCCTAATTCTGAGAAGAATACCAGGATGCCACCAAGCCATGCCGCAATTTGAGTCTTGCATCTTGTATCAACAAAGTTTGCTACACTTCTTGCGAAGGCCTCTGCTCCTCCTGATTTCTCTATTAGAGTAACAAATCCTCCGATAAATACCAGCAGCAAGATGATTCCTGCATTATAGCTGTCCATCATCTGAGCCATAAAATAGTCACCTATCATTGATTTGGTAGCAGCAATGGGATTACCGCCTACCACAATTAGTACACCGGAAAACACACCGGCCATAAGCGAAACGATTACGTTTCTTGTTTTAATTGCAAGTCCTATTGTCAGAATTATAGGAACAATAGATAAAATGTTCGCGTGCATAATGAACCTCCCTTAATAGTTATAATTACATTAAAGATCTTAGATGCTAATATATAAAGCAATTTACATGCCAAATAAGAATACCCTTATTTTAGCTGTTTTTTGATAAACCTTCCCATAAAAAAAGGCTTAATTGGATTCAAATCAGCCAATTAAGCCTTTTATTTCATTTAAGAGTTCTATGCCAGTCCCCGTAATAGAGCTTCCTGCTCTGCCTCTTTGGGATTTAATGTAACCGTTATCAGACAGCTTTTTCATGGAGTTTCTCACCTCAGTCTCGGTGTAATCAAGACCCTGTGCCAATATTATTTTCTCCACTTCGGCTCTTCCTGCTCTTTTCTTTCGTCTCTTTTCCTCCTCAAGGACCGACAAAACACCGTATAAAAGTTCAATGCTTTTCCCTTCTCTCAAGATGAAGCCAATATGTCTGCACGCATGTGAAAATCTGGCAGTTTCCTCTAGCCTCCTTAGCGGTGGTATTTTCATTGCTTCCTCTCTAAAATTGTCCGGCAAATCCCACGGTTCGATAATATCCTTGTCCAAGCTATCTATGTATTCCACAACATTTCTGACCTCTCTCACGTTACCACGCCAAAGATGAGAAAGAAGGATTCTCCCTAACTCTTCACTATAGGTCCACTTTGCTCCAATTCCTTCCGCTAGTTTCTCAAAAAGTATCAACACATCCCGACCTCTGTTGTTAAGATTTGGAATATTCAGCGGCAGTACATTAAATCTGTAATACAAATCCTCTCTAAATTTCTTTTCCTTTACCAACTCATACAAATTCTTGTTTGTAGCTGCAATGATTCGCACATCTACTTCAATCAACTTGCTTGAACCAATCTTTGATACCTTCTTTTCCTCAAGGACCCTCAAAATCTTACTCTGAAGTGAAAGTGGCATTTCTCCTATTTCATCTAGGAAAATAGTTCCTCTGTGAGCCAATTCAAAATATCCGATTTTCCCACCCTTTCTGGCTCCTGTAAAGGCGCCCTCTTCATATCCGAACAGTTCACTCTCAAGAAGATTTTCAGGAATAGCCGCACAGTTTAGTGCAACAAAATTATAATTCTTTCTGTGAGATTCATTATGTATGCTCTGGGCAAATACCTCCTTGCCCGTTCCCGATTCCCCTGTTATGAGAACGGATGAGTCAGACTTTGCAATTCTCTTTCCAATGCCTATGCATTCTTTGATTTCTCTGCTTTCACCTATAATATCATCAAAGGTAAAGCGTGCAATATGTCTGCTTCCTGCAATCTGAGTTCTTATACCATGCTGCCTGTCCTCCAGTTCCTCGAAATTCTTCAGGATTATAATACTTCCTGTAAGGTTGCCTGCTGACAGTATATCCTTCTTAGAAATCACCAGATTCTTATCTTCTATTTTAAGTATGGTGTCATTTCCACTCCTCACCTTATTGTAAAAGTCCGGTATTATATCTCCAATACCGAAGCCCTCCAGTACTTCTGATTTGCCACGCAGCATTTCCTTTGCTTTTTCATTTGACAGATATATACCTCCAGAAATATCAGTAATTATTATTCCTTCTTCAATATACTCTATCAAAGCCTTTATATTATCATTTATACTTTCATTCTCGCTCAAAAGCTTCTCGACGCCGCCTGATTTTATTACTACGTTATCGTTTGCTTTTTTTGCAGTTTCAGAGTTGAATATTCCTTTAATATTCAGCTTGTTTGCTAACTCAATTATGCAGTTGGTATCTATTGCACGCTCGCCAATATTAATAATATTCTCTATTTCTGGCGGTACAAGCTGAACTTCACCTGGTGTTATTGCAATTTTTATAGATTTATCAAAACCGGAATTTTCACCATAATATGGTACTAGATCAAGTCCACGGTATCCCGCTTCATAAATTTGTGTTATAAGCTGCATACAAGTTCTGTTATCAAGGTTTACAAGTAGTGCCCTACATTGCTCAGGTGCCTGATCCAGAATTCTTATATTATCCTTGCTGAGAGCCATATTTACAACCTGCAGAATGGTATCCTTATTGATTTTGTCGCTTACTGCCTTAAAAATTGTAAAGGCAGAAAGAACAACGACTTCTTCTTCGATTGCGACCTTGTTCTCTATTTCTTTTATCGAATAGGTTATAATATCTGCGTATCCATCAAAATATAACTCCAAGTTTGATTTTATATAATTAGCAAAGGATATATGATTTGCTATGACTGCGATTTTCTTCATTTGACATCCATTTCTTTAAACAAATTTTACATTAAATTATACTCTATTATCCTCTATTCTTCAATTCTTCTATCTTTGTGATGTCATCGCCTTCATCAATTAATTCATTTATATTATTCAATACAAATAACATAAGTTTATCTATAAACTCCTTTGGAAATTCATCACTAACAGTAAATCTATCATATTTCATTTCAGTAATAAAATCAATTTTTTTATTATTACTTTCACTTGTGATTTCTGCTAATACACGATTATATATATTGGTATTTTTCTTCTATGCAAACCGTCTACTAAGTTGATCATATTCCGTATTTTCTTTCGAAAACTTAATTCCAGCCATTACTTGCTTTTGTAGATATTTTTATTTAAATTTCAATTATTACCATGCCACCACCTATGGCAGGAGAATTTGCTACTACAGGAAGTTCAGAAATAAAGCCAGAACAATAATCCCAAGTATCATCAGTACCCATAAGACACTGATTGCCATAGAAATAATATTTACGGCACTACGGCTTTCGCTGCTCCGTACACAGATAACGGAAAGGCACAGAGCCGCAAAAACAAAGACGATATTTGCTCCCGCCCAAATACTGCGTACCCCATCCGAAAGAGTAATTGTGAGTAGCGTTGGGATAAAAGTTGCCAGTGGCAGAACACTAACAACTAGTGCCACCATACTTAATTTTTGAAATTTTTTATTTTCCATCAGATTTACCTCATTTCTTTCTTTCCAAATTGGGTGACAGCCAGCACAAGAACCAGCACAAAGATCAGCATCGCGCAAGGTAGGAACGGTATCAGCGAAAATGCGGTATCGGAAGATGCTGCTGTGAAATCATGCAGTGAACAGGACACCAGATAGCCGCTGTAACAATACGGATAGGCAATCCAGAGCGGGGTGTTAGCCACCAAGACGCCGGGGATGACAAGGAGTAGGTTTAAGCCTACAGAAAGCAGTGGCTTTTCAAACAGTACCGTAATGGTCCACATCGTCGCCACACAAGGCAGCATGGTAAGGAACAGCCCTGCGCACCATTTCAGAAGATAAAGCACTGGAAGCGTTTCGGTAATACCCATTGAGCCTGTTGCAATCAACCCTGCAATCACGAATACTACAAGGAAAACTACCATTTCCATTAAAAGATAAAACATAAGTACACAAAACTTTGCCAGTGAGAGCATATAACGGCTGATTGGCAGAGCCAGCATTTTTAATATCCCATTGTTTTGTGTTTCCCGTCCTGAAATCATCACGCAAACTACAATCATAGAAAATGGCAGCAGATAGTAGGCGTAGACCAAAGCACTCTGAATGAACATGGCAGGCCAAGCATTGGTATATTCAGGTGTGAAATAGCTGCTCAAATTGGCAATCCCCGACGCCACCACCAACAACGGGGCAACGAAAATCAGGGGGATAATTTTGGAGCGTTTCACTTTCATAAACTCAATTTTGAACAAATCTAAAAAGTTCATCAGTTTTCCTCCTTACTCATAGCGCAGGTTTTTTGCCATCCATAATCCTGCGCCAAGGAAAAGGACTGTTTCGATTACAGAAACAATAGTAACTGTCATATCAGGCTGTGCGCTCATAGCTACTGCGGGCTTTAGCATTACAACAAAGGGATGAATAAGCAGCAGCCCCATATCTGACGTCGCCAAAGCCATGCCGCTTAAAAATCCGGCTACCCCTACGCCGAGGGGAACCCACATGTTTTCAAAGCGCGAGGAAACCAATAACATAAAAGACAGTACCGGCATGGAAGTAATAAACGAATACCCAGCAAAAGTTATCAGCGTCCCTAATTCAAACACTCCTTGCGGAAAGTCTGTCATTCCAATTTGCACCAGTGCCAGATTTTGCAGGGCGACAGCCACCAAAAGCATCACGGTTATAATCAAGAATTTACAAAAGTACATAGCCGGTACGCTCATAGGAAGCATATATATTTTTTTGACCGCATTACCCTTAAACTCCATGTTGTAGACCATACAGGCGGTTACTACAATGGCAAACATATTTAGTATCATAATCATGCCGTAAAGTTGGGTCAGCAGCACATCCATTGGAGCTAACGGCAGGTTCAGCAGCATATCCTTTCGCACAAAGAAGTTGACAAAAGCGTATGCAGCACCCAAAATACCAACCGGCAGCAATACGGCAATAACTCCAGTCCGTTTCTCTTTTCGAAGCTCGATTGCAAGTGTCCTCATAGCTTTGCTCTCTGCTTTCTTGCTGCATTGTCCTTTTCCACCATAGAAAGGAACACATCTTCCAGATTGTCCGCAGCAAACCCGGACTGTAATGCGTTTTGACGTAAATCATCCAAGCTGCCCTCAAACAATAAACGCCCGTGATTGAGAATACCAATATCGTCCGCAATTAATTCAATTTCAGAGAGCATATGTGATGAAATTAAAATGGTGCAATCGTAAAGGTCAAGAAGGTATTTCACCAAATTACGGATTTCATGGATACCCGACGGGTCAAGCCCATTGGTTGGTTCATCCAGAATAAGGATAGGCGGACGCCCCAACAACGCCCCGGCAAGACCCAAACGCTGTTTCATACCCAACGAATACTTCTTTGCCAGACGGTCTCCAAACTCGGTTAGACCAACCAATTCTAAAGCATCCTCTACCGAGCTTTTCGACAACCCCAAAATCCGGCGGATAATGTCAAGGTTTTCCCGGCCTGTCAGGTTCGCATAAAACGAGGGCGATTCAATGAAAGAACCAATCTCTTTCAGGATTGCCAGTCGGTCATCTGGAAAGTGCTTCCCGTCAATGGTAAAGCTGCCCTTTGTAGGGGCGGTCAGCCCCAACAGCATTTTCATAGTAGTGGATTTCCCTGCACCATTCGGACCGAGGAAACCGTAAATACTGCCTTTCCGAATGTGTAGTGAAACATCGTTCACGGAAGTGAAATTTTTGTATTTTTTCGTCAACTGTTCTGTTGTGATAACATAGTTCATATGAAACATCTCCTTTCGTTGATTTCATGTTACAACACCCTCCTTACTTTTACATTCTCGCGTCCTTACTTTTACCTTACTTTTTCGCAAGACAGCACCCCAAATGAACGCGTTGTGATATACTGTTTACAGTCGGAGGTAATGCAATGGACCATTCATTTTTGTACACAAAAAAAATAATACTCGTGGACGACGAGCCAGATTTACTTAAATTAGTTTCAAATATCTTAACGGACGACGGTTTTGAAAATATCGTCGTTGCTGCTTCTGTTAAAGAAGGTATTGCAGTCAGCAGAAACGAAAAGCCTGATTTGGCCATTTTGGATGTAATGTTGCCGGATGGGGATGGTTTTTTGCTCATGGAACAAATGCGCTCGTTTACGGATATACCGATTATCTTTCTTACCGCCAAAGACGAAGCTGTGGACAAGTTGGCAGGCTTATGTCTCGGCGCAGATGATTATATTGTGAAACCGTTTTTGCCGCAGGAATTACTGCTGCACATCTATGCTGTCCTGCGACGGTGTTACAAAGAGGATGCCCCGCTGTTGAAGCTGGACAACTGTGCGATTGATTTCAGTCGCGCAGAGGTAAGCAGGGGTGGTGAAGTCATTCCTTTAACAGCAAAAGAATATACTTTGCTTGAGGCGCTCGCCCGGAATGAGGGAAAAATTGTAACTGTGGACGCGCTTTGCGAAGCTCTTTGGGGAGATAATCCTTTTGGGTATGAAAACAGCCTAAATGCTCATGTACGGCGCATAAGGGAAAAGATAGAAACAGACCCGTCAAAACCCGTTTCCCTTATTACTATCAAGGGATTAGGCTACAAATTGAATACAAGGAAGTGACATTATGAAATCATTTGGAAAGTATATATCTAAGCACTTGGTATCTTTTGCCGGCTTTATTCTTGTGTTGCTGCTTATCAATGTTATTGCCTTTGGATGGACTTTTCATAGTGTTATTAAAAAGGACTATGGGGCTATATCACCTAATAATATGCTGGAAGAAGTTGCCGCAGCGTCTACATTGGATGGGCTATCAGATGAAGCCCGCAATAAATTGGAAAGCAATCATATTTGGGCTGTTTTCCTCAATGCAGCAGGAGAAACCATGTGGTCTGTTAATGCCCCAGAAAACATTCCGGCGCATTATACCGTTCAGGATGTGGCTATATTTTCAAGGGGCTATCTTGAAGATTATCCTGTTTTTGTTTGGAATACCGATAGCGGACTGCTGGTATTGGGCTATCCGAAAGACAGCTATACCAAACTTACAAGCAATTATTTTTCCATTCAAGCTATTAGAACCCTGCCGCTTTATTTTTCAGTAATGTTAGCTGTTGATCTGATTCTGCTGTTTTTCTCTTACCATTTTTCAAAGCAGAAAATCATCAAGAGTACAGAGCCGATTATTTCATCCATTGAAACACTCTCCAATGGTAATCCAGTATCTCTTTCTATCATCGGGGAATTATCAGAAGTGGCTGACAGTGTAAATAAAGCGTCTAAAATTTTAAGTAGGCAGAACGAAGCCCGCGCTAATTGGATTAGTGGAATTTCCCATGACATACGCACCCCACTCTCTATGATTATGGGGTATGCCGGACGCATTGCGAATGATGAAACCGTAAGCACCACCGTAAGAGAACAGGCTGAAATTGTGCGAAAGCAAAGCGTTAAGATTAAAGAGCTGGTACAGGATTTGAATTTAGTATCGCAACTGGACTATGAAATGCAGCCATTACTCAAGGAGCCTGTTAGATTATCAAAGCTACTGCGTTCCTATGTGGCAGAATTATTCAATACAGGTGTTTCCGATATTTATTCCATTGATATTGAAATCACTCCGGCTGCTGAAACAGCCCCAATAGACTGTGACCCCCGTTTAATCTCACGGGCTGTAAGCAATTTGGTACAAAATAGTATGAAACACAATCCGCAAGGCTGTAATGTCAAGCTGTCCCTTGCCTGCTCCGATACTTCCCTTATCCTTACTATCGCTGATAATGGTATTGGATTATCAGCTGAAAAGCTGCAAGAGTTAGAGGAAAAACCTCATTACATGAACAGCACTGATGAAAGGCTGGATTTGAGACATGGTTTAGGACTGCTGCTTGTCCGGCAGATTGTGGAAGCCCATGAGGGAACAATGCAGATAAAGAGTGGTGCTAATCATGGATTTACAACAACCCTAATCTTTCAAAAATGAGGAACCTGTTATAACTTTGTCCGGGAACCTTTCGTACAAAGTAACATAACGATTGATATCGCTGCCATAAGGAGCAGGACACTAATTTCCACAGAAGCATTAAAGATAAGTGTGCCGTCTCCTGTAAATTTAATAATTCCAAGTCCAGCCGTAATAGGATAATAATCGGTTAATGCTCTACCGGCAATAAATATTCCACCGAAACCATAAACAAATGCTAATCCAGTTCCAGCAAGAAAACCGTTTTGTTTTTTACTAAAAAATACGATAATTGGTAATACGGCCAGATAACAGCAAATCCCCAATCCAACAAGCTGAAAGAGTGATTTTGCTACAAGCGCTAGGGACATATTTTCATGATAGAACAGCGTACCTAAGACAAATGTACATATAAAACTAAAAAAACCGTACAATGCAGTAACAAGTCCAACTGTAATGAGCTTTCCTGCAAGTAATTTACGAAATGACACAGGTACTGTCAGCGCGTTTTTCAACGTATGGTCAACATACTCACGGTTTATGATATATCCCCCAATGAGAACAATCATAAACGGAAAAGCCAGGCTGAAGTTATTCCATATAACGCTGTTTGCATAACTTTCGTACTGCATCATTTCATTACCGCTGCTTTGTTGAAAAGCAGCTAACAGCGGGGAAAAAAGCACGGCTACGATACCCATCCAAAGAATGCTGTAACGCTTAAGCTTTTGAAACTCCGTAATAATTATATTAATCATAGTACCCTCCTAATCTTCCTGCTTTTTAAATACAATTAAAATCAACAGAACTGATATTATCGTTATTAAAAATAGTATTGCTGCACTAACCGGAGTGGATAACATATAAGGCTTTCTCATTGCAAGGTATTCCGCAGTAAGTCCGTTCCAATAGGATGTCCACCAACGCATTGTGACCGGTACAGGCAACGCAGTAATGAGAGCACTGTTAGGCGCAAAGTTTAACATATTAAGTGCTATGCCAAAATTTAAGATAGAATAAATGAAGGCAATGATAATTGAAAAAATATAGCTTTTGTTAAAATAGACAATGAGAATGACAACAGGAAGAACTGAAACAAACAGCATAATACCAAGTACGGCGCTTAGTCCCAATTTAAACATTACTCCTTCCACTGCACCCACAATTAATCCACCGATGATTGTAGCACCTAAACCAGCAATAGAATATAGCACAGCAACAGTCAAAAGTACACTGAGCTTTGCTGCCACGAGTTTTGTTTTAGGAACTGGTACGGTCATCAGATTTTTTAGCATGTCGCTATCCCTTTCCATAAAAAACAGGATGCTTGCCACCACGCTTAGTACGCACGGTAAAAAGAGAAAATCTCCAAACGTAACAACCAGCTTAAAAAGCTGCTCAAATTGCAGATTGTCTTTTGCCACTAATACGGTCAGGGGGATTGGAAAGAGGCAGGCAGCTAACATACAAAATAGAATAAACCTCTGCCTTTTAATTTTACTAAATTCGCAAATGATTAAATCAAGCAATTCCTTCACCTCCGGTGACCTGTTTGAAGTAATCCTCTAAAGTGTCATTTTGAGTATGCACTTCTGATATATTGAGGCCACTTTCCATCCATTTACGTGTGATAGCGGCTACGTCTAATTCCGTGTCGTAAAGTCGTAAATTATAATTGTCATCAATATGAAAATTTGAAGTGTGAAAGTCCGCTTCTAAAATTCGGCAAGCCTGAGATGTATCTGTAACAACGAAGTGAACAAATTTACTATTTTTCCGTTGCAATTCTTCTAAGCTTTCTTCTTCTAGCAGGACTCCATGATCAATGATTCCAATATCATCCGCTAGCAAGGCCATTTCAGATAAAATATGACTTGAAATCAAAATTGTTTTTCCTTGCTCTGTACTAAGGTGTTTTATAAAATCACGGACCTCCACTATACCAATGGGGTCAAGTCCATTGATAGGTTCATCCAAAATTAACAGCTCAGGATCATGCAAAATAGCATTTGCAATGCCCAGCCTCTGTTTCATGCCAAGTGAATACTGCGAAAACAGTTTTTTATCCTTATAAGGCAGTCCCACCACATTCAGGGCGTTATTAATGGCATTACGGTTAGGTATTCCTCGAAGTCTTGCCATAATTTTAAGATTTTCCGTACCGGTAAGATTAGGATAGAAACCCGGTGATTCAATTAGATTACCAATTCGAGAAAGAACTTTCTTTTTGTCAGTGCGAATGTCTTTTCCGAATATACGCACTTCCCCAGATGTAGGATTTGCCAAGCCTAGCAGCATTTTCATAGTGGTGGTTTTTCCTGCACCATTACGTCCTAACAACCCATAAATTCTGCCTTTCTTCACATGGATACTTAAATTGGCGACACTTTTTTGTTCGCCGTACTGCTTTGTCAGATTATTGGTCTCAATTACAAAATCATTCAAAATATATAATCCTCCTTTGTTTTTATAAATCTGATTTTATCTCCTCAACCTTGTATAAACCTTGCACAAACCTTGAATTAACCTTGAATTTTATGAAAGAAGTAAAAAAACTGCCTTTCAGCAGTTTTTTTCATCACCCAGTGGAAATCGCACGATAAATTCTGTTCGTTGATACGGTTCGCTTTGGACTGAAATCGAACCACCCATCTTTCCCACAAGCTGCTGTACAATGGACAATCCTAAGCCGCTTCCTTTTTCAGAACGTGCCGTATCACATTTATAAAGCCGTTCAAAAACATGCGGCAAATCCTGCTTGGAAATTCCCTTACCATCATCTGCAATAGTGATCATTACATTAACAGCAAGGAGAAAAACTTTGATTTTGACGTGGGTTGCCCGACTATGGGAGATTACATTCTGAATTAGGTTATTTATAATACGGGCATAGGCATCTATATCTAAATTGACCTTGATGCGCTTTTCCGGGATGTCTATGTCGAAGTTAAGACAATTGGCCTCAAAAATCGGAATCCAGTCTTTCAGTATACTTCTGGTAAGTTCTGCAAGTTCTACTTTTCTAATGGCAAAAGTTTCTTCATTGGAGTTCAGTTTAAACCATTCAAATAACACATCTACATAGTCTTTCATATCATGTGCCCTCAACCGGGCGGTTTCTATATATTCTTCCCTTTCCGTACCGACTACAATACCTTTTTGCGCCGCATCTAAATATCCAATCAAAGTTGTCAGCGGAGTACGCACATCATGTGAAAGACTTGTCATCAATTGACTGTTGGTTTTCTCCGCTTTTTTCAAGTCAATGACCTGTTCTTGAAACTCATGAACAATATTATTTATTTTGTAACAAATCATAGAAGTCATATCGCTGGGTTTTGCCAATATTTTTCGATTGCTGTTGCCTTGTGCAATATCGTCCAGTGTTTCGGAAATATCATTCAATTTCAACTTTACGTCGTGCATTTTTCTGGATAACAGCAGGGCGGAAATGACAGCGATAAAGGCAATTACAATTACAAGCACAACAACAAGCAACGGAAGCTTCACATAAATTTCCTCCACTTTATACCTCCCGGCTAAAGCGGTAGCCTACGCCTTTCACTGTTTGAATATAGGTGGGATTATTCGAATCAGGCTCTATCTGTTTTCGCAGTTTACTGATATATCCCATGATATTGTTGTCATCATAGGCATATGGTTCCTGCCAAATTTCTTCATATATTTGCTGCTTGGTTAAAATTCTACCTTTGTTTTTAGCAAGGTAGTAAAGAATGTCAAATTCCTTTGCATAAAGCTCAACTTGCCCATCTCCGATTTGAACAATCCGGGTGTCCAAGTCGATAGTAAGATTCTGAAAAGAGAGCCGATGGGGTTTTTCGTTGGCACTGTTGTTTAAGGTTGTATATCTGCGAATTAAAGATAAAGTGCGAGCAATAAATTCTTCGACGTCAAAAGGTTTAGTTAGATAATCGTCAGCACCGGAACGCAGTCCATTTACTTTGTCAGTATTGGCATCTTTTGCTGTAAGCATCAGCACTGGAACAGTGCTCATTTCTCTTATTTTTTGGAGCACCTGAAATCCGTCCATTCCCGGCAACATGACATCCAGAACAATGAGATGATAGTTAATTTGTTCTAACTGATTTAAACCATCCATTCCATTATGAACAAAATAAGCGGTTAGGTTCTCCTTTTCGACACATTTTTTTAATAATTTACATAACTCTATATCATCATCAATAATTAAAATGTTATTTTTCATACTAACACCACCATCATCTATAAAATCCCTATTCCTTTTTTCTTCTTTCATAAATATAGAATATACCTTAACCCTGCCTGCTCACTGAAATTTTCAGAATTCCAAATTGTTATGGGTTTATCCTTCGGAATAGATTTATTATATATATTGTTGTCTATTCACAATATTCTTTCACTATAAACGTATACTGCTGAATTGATTTTATAACTCCAACGATAATCATAATGAAACAAACCATTAACATATATAAGCAAACATTACTACTTACATTATGTAATAAATTTATCAGCAATGGTTTTAACTGTAGTATAAGGTTCCAGAAAAAATGAATAGCCATTGTCATATAAATATTGCAGTGTCTTATCATTAATACTGCAAACATTAAACCTACAAATATCGCCAATATATTAAAAATATTTAAATGTATTACATAAAATATTATGGCCGAAAGCCATACTGCCTTTTTGATAGGATACTTATTAACAAAGCTTTGCAATATAAGTCCCCTGCAAATAAGCTCCTCGGTAATTGGTGCCAGTGCTGCTAATACAATTATTTTTTGCCAACTAACCTTCACGTATTCAATTTGACCTTCCTTAAACAACATTGCTTCAATTAAAATAAAAGCTACAGAAATACCAATAAAAAAGATTGCAACAAAAAATGAGTCATACCATGTAGATTTATTCACCTTTGCCGTCCACAACTGAAAAGGGATTTTTTCTGTTTTCATCTTTATTAAAGTCCATGTAAGTGGAAGTACGTAAAATACCATTCCAGATAATAAAATTCCTGCGCTTCCGCCATATATACGGAACAGGATTCCTAATACTAATGCTATTATATAGATTCCTACTAACCCTAACATTTTTATATTGCCATAACCGAGAGCATTATCCTTCATCATACATTTTTTCATTGAAAAGACACCTCTATTTTTATCATAATATAAATAGATTTATAAAAAATTAAAATGCTATTAATTTTTTATAAACGATCGAATCGTAAATATATTTTTTGTTTCAAGTTTAAATTGATATTTTTTATATTTTCGCCAATTTAAAAGGGCGAAAACCGTCGGTTTTGCCCTTATTCACTCTTGTATCACATATCATTATCTATTATTTTTTAGTGTCTATTTACGTGATTGGTTAATTTATCTTTTAGCCACTTATTAGAATCTCTTTTTACTTTTGCCGTGTCAGTTGTGGGGTCGCAAAAATAGGCACCCATATTTCGATTCTACTGTTCCCTTTATCATCCGTTTTCTCACCATATCTAATAAAATCCACTCGTGCTTTATCATTGAGTTGACAATTTGATTGAGGAAACCATACTTTATAAATGTAGTCCATGACCGGTTGCATGGAGTCCTTTGCTTTTCCATTATAGATAAATACAACATATTTCCCAGCAGGAAGTGTCAACACACTCATGTCTGATGCTATTCCTTCTGGTTTGCTTACTTCGACTGCAGCATAATACTCAAAAGCAGGATGGTTTTCTTTAAATATAGAATCATCAGAATAGTCATTAATTCCAACAACATAATCTAAATCTATTCTATTTTTTATACTGTTTTTTCCCTTGTGCAATTTATGCCATAATCTCGGAATAACAAAAAATCCTTTTTTAGTATTTACTTTATATCCCACCAGATTAATTTCTTCCTTTTCAATCACTTCAATATCCATAATTCGGTCTCCTTTTAAATTAGTAAGGTTTTCAATCACTTCAAACTTCAACTGAATCGGACGAAACTGGCAATTATGACGAAATCTCTGAGGAGCCTGTTTATACATATCTTTAAAAGCAAGGGTAAATGCCTGTTGCGACTTATACCCCGCATCTAAAGCAATTTCTATAATCCGTTTATCTGTAAAAATCAAACTTTTAGCTGCTTCTGTTAATTGTCTGCGTTTAATATATTGATGTAGTGTTATGCCAACTAGCTCAGTAAACATGCGGTGCATATGATATTGTGAATATCCTGATGCATATGCCAGAATGTCTAAACTGATTTCATCTGTGATATGTTCTTCGATATAGTCAATTAAAAAACGAATCACTTGTGTATTATTATCCATGAGTTTCACCTTCTTCATTAACAGAATACCAATTTTTTATAAAAATTTTTTCATAATTCTTGCTATATCTCTCTATATCATAGCGAAATAACGTCTAATCCCTATCCCCTTCTTCTTTATCATTTACAAAGTAATATATTTCTTTATCATAGTAACAAACTATCTAAGTATGAGAAGGAATTAATGGATTAAATTTGCTTTAAATCCAGATGTTAATTGGAATAATTCAATTTCAACATATTTATATGGCAATATAAATAGTAAAAATAAAAAAATTAAGGCAAATGGCTATTTATAAGCTTTTTCAAACCGCAAATTTCATAACGGCCGTTCAATATTCCTTATTTTACCACACCCTTCAAACATCTGTCGACCTTATCTCCATCAATATAAAGATGCCTTTAATAAAAATTCCTCAAAGTAGCAATCGTTACTGTCTTGAGGAATTCTTACAATCATATCTGCATATGTCATCCTTATTTTCGCCTATTTTAAAGGGGCAAACATACTCCGTATGCCGTGAGCAGACAATAATGATGTCAGGATTACCACTGGTTCCTTGGTGGAGGGGTTGGCTTGTACCAGGTTTGCTTTTTTGCTTAGCTTTTGTTATGATATGATTTAAAAGATTAGTGCAACATGATATAAAATGAGTTGGAGGATGCAATGGATAATCATGAGGAAAAACATCAGCGAAGAATTCGCTATAAGGGGACTCACCCTAAAGCTTATCAGGATAAGTATAAAGAACTTCAACCCCAAAAATACGCCGATACAGTAGAAAAGGTTATGCAAAAAGGAAGTACCCCAGCCGGTATGCATCGCTCCATTTGCGTTGATGAAATATTAGAATTCTTGCAAATTACTCCCGGACAAATCGGGCTAGATGCAACGCTGGGTTATGGCGGCCATACGCTGGAAATGCTCAAGCGTTTGGACTTCAAAGGGCATATGTATGCGGTTGATGTGGATCCCTTTGAATTGCCACGCACACAGTCCCGTTTAGAAAGTTTGGGGTACGGCCCAGAAATTTTGACTATCCGGCAAATGAATTTCTCCAGCATCAATCAAATCCTTGCTGAATCAGGACCTTTGAATTTCATTTTGGCTGATTTGGGTGTCTCTTCTATGCAAATAGATAATCCAGAAAGAGGATTTACATTTAAAGCAGAAGGGCCTTTGGATTTAAGATTGAATCCAAAAAAAGGTAAATCTGCCGCAGATCGTTTGGAAACCATTTCGCAGGACGAATTGGAATGTATACTAAGAGAAAACTCAGACGAGCCAAATGCAAAAGCAATTGCCCGAGCAATCGTTTCTCAAATCAGAAAGGGAGCCACCATTGATACCACCACACAGCTTCAGCAGATCATCAAGAACACGTTGAAGTCCATTCCCGGCAGCAACAGCAATGAAGATATCAAAAAAGCCTGTCAGCGGTGCTTTCAAGCACTGCGAATTGATGTCAACAACGAATTTGAAGTGCTACGTAAATTTTTAGATAATCTACCTTCCGCACTTGCCGAAGGTGGACGAGTTGCAATTCTCACCTTTCACTCCGGTGAAGATCGCCTCGTTAAAAAATCTTTTCAGAGCCTGTTTCGCGACGGGGTTTATGGTGAAATTGCAGATGAACCAATCCGTGCATCAGCAGAAGAACGCAGTAACAACGGGCGCGCGCGTTCTGCCAAATTGCGTTGGGCAATAAAAGCATAATTTATCTAAAAGGAGAATCGCGTGAAAAAAGGTAAATAAGAAATTGCAAGAAGTCCTGGATTTCTTGAGAAACAAGCTCCCTAGGCGGCAAAGCGCCCAGCTTCTTGTTCATCTATCTCAAATACAGGACTTTGATTGTAAACCCAAACATATAATAACTAATTTCATTATTACATATTTTCGAATATATTCCCGTCTATGCTGCTTATTTCATCAATAGGAATCTCTGTATCATCAGTCATAAAGACAATCCTTTCATATTCATTTATCTTTTTAACCGTGCCAGAAGTTGTAATATAGGATCCACCATTCTTCTTTTCATCCGGCTGAAAGTAAGTGATTGCGATTTGGGGATGTTCTTTAATCCGATCTAAGATGATCCGTAACTTATTGTTCAAAACATCTTTCATATATTCGTCTATGGCAACTCTCTCATCAGTCAGTCTTGCAGTTTCTTTGATGGCGGCATCATGGCCAGTCAAAGCGGCGAAGGGAGAAAATTGGGCGGCTCTGTCGCTGACTGCCATATGAGGGTGTTTAGTAGAGATATGGTGCGGTAGATGGATCATATCGTCATACGTCTTTATCATGCCTTGTGCCCTCCAATCTGTTTGTTTCGATCTAATGTAGTAGCGCCTTCCTCCAGATTCATCCCCTTTAGAATGGCATTCTTGCCGTATTTCTTCTTTATATCCAGCAGAGCTTTTTGCATCTTTTTTTCTCGATTTAACTCGGCTTCTTCTTCCTCCTTTTTTGCTTGTACAGCCGCATAATCGGTAAAGAAATCAAGTTGTTCAATGCTGTCCTTCTTCTGAACGGTTGCCTCATCAACAATATGATTCACTGCAATATTCACTCTCCTGACCAGAAGATTTTTGTCAACAATGCGTTCAAATAGCTCCATGACTGCATCCAAGATGATCTTCGTTGAAGAGGTCTGTTTGCCAAGATTTATGGTGCCATGGGCTGCTTTTGGGACAGAACGTCCGTAGTGGTCTTTCGTAATTGGTCCATTATATAATTTCTTTATCGTCGGGTCTGTGAGGTTTTCAATATCATATCCGACCGATAAAACGAGCTGGTCCGTCACAAGTCTTTTATCCACCAAATCAAGGACTAGCAAATCGGTCATTTCCCGCACCACCAGCTTCGCTTTGTCAAAAGGATAACCGAATTGAAGTACCTGTCCCGATCCAATACTGTTGGTACTTGGTTTATACGCTTTGATATCAGCCATTGTGCATGGCTCCCAACCCCATGCATGGTCAATTAATAACTCCGCATTGATGCCAAATAACTTGTATAGTAAATCCTCGTTGTAATAATCATTCGGCTTGCCGAGAGAACATCTTGCGATATCTCCCATGGTAAAGAGACCTTTTTCCTCCAACTTTTTGGTATACCCTCTGCCAACACGCCAAAAGTCAATTAAAGGTCGATGAGACCAAAGCAAGGAACGATAGCTCATTTCATCCAATTCAGCAATCTGAACACCGTTTTGATCCACCGGAATATGCTTTGCTTGAATATCCATAGCTACCTTGCAAAGGTATAAGTTTGTGCCTATTCCTCCTGATGCTGTAATGCCCGTTGTTTTAAGAATATCCAAAATCATTTTTGTGGCAAGCTCACGAGCTGAAAGATTGTAGGTGCTCAGATAATTGGTAGCATCAATGAATACCTCGTCAATAGAGTAGACATGGATATCTTCAGGTGCAACGTATTTCAAGTAAATGTTGTAAATTTGCGTGCTATATGTTACATAGAGCGCCATTCTCGGCCGAGCGACAATATAGTCCAGTCCTATGTTCAGCGAGGATTTCAGTTCAATATCGTTGAAAGAAACTCCGGAGAAGACTCGTCCTGGTGCCTTATATAACCGTGCTGCATTTACTTCCTTAACCTTCTGCACAACCTCAAACAGCCTCGGTCTACCGGGAATACCATATGATTTAAGAGAAGGAGAAATGGCTAGGCAGATAGTTTTTTCAGTACGGCTTTCATCTGCAACAACAAGGTTTGTGGTCAGCGGATCAAGGCCCCGTTCCATACATTCGACCGAAGCATAAAACGATTTTAAGTCGATGGCAAAATAGATTCTGTTCTTCATGTTTGTTCTCCGGTCGCCTCCTTAAAATTTATTTGTTAATAATTAGTTTCCATGTTAAAGCAGACTAAATCTGCTTGCCTTCTAACTAGTTTGATTATATCAAACATTAAAGATTAGAACAAGAGTTCTTTTAGTTATAAAAGTTGTACACCTCATTGAATTGAATTCATCAACTCATAGAAATATTTGGATTCCTGAGTCTTATTAAGACTATACCAAGCGTCTAATGTTATTGAAGAAAACACACCCATTGCTTTCAAGATGTGTACAGAAAACTCCAGCGGAGCTATTCCAGATGCAGTGATCAGCTTTCCATCAGTCACAGCAGACTCCATTTTGTAATACTTTTCGCCCGTGTAAGTGGGGCAGATCATTTTAAGGTATTCCAGATCATTGCTTGTATGCCAACGTGAATTCAACAATCCTGCCTGAGCAAGTCCTATTGTAGCACCACAAATTGCTGCAACCAATACGCCTTCCTTTAAACACCTCCGGACGATTTTTAAGATGGGCTGGTGAATTGTTTCTGTCCATGTATCTCCACCAGGTAAAATCAATGCATCTGTGCTTTCCATACTACACTCATCCAGTTTGATATCAGGCAGTATTTTCAATCCACCCATTGTTGTTACAGGCGTCTTTTCAATTCCAACAGTTACTATTCTTGATGGTTCAAGTCCCTTTTTATAATATCTTCCCGAGTTCAGCTCGGCAGTTAAGTAACCTATTTCCCAGTCTGACATTGTGTCAAACACATAAAGATATACTGTATTATTCATTTTGCAATTTCTCCTTATTTTATTCATCAAGGAATACCATCTATTGGTAATCCTTGATTATCCTCATAATAACGATATCTACTACATAATAAAACAACTTCACTGACATCTACTGTCAGTGAAGCTATTAAAGTTGATAATATTCCATTAACTCTGATGCAATAGCAACAAGTCTTTCTTTCAAACTCTGTGGCTCGATTATTTGAATGGATTTACCATAGGATAGAAGAAAATAAGGGACATAAAGTTGAATTGATTTTTCCTCAAATAAAAAGATGGCTTGATTAGATGTTCGCTCTTTCAGATGATGCCCTAAAAACCAATGCATGCATAGTTCATCCAACGCCTCTGACCTGCCTCCGATAATTAAAGAAATTAACCCCTCCTTACCCACTAAATTAGGTAACAGGTTTTTCATAAAAAATTTACGGGCCGAAAAAGCTTCGGGACGCTTAAATATTATTTGAGTACGCTTGATTCGTAGAATCCGCTCTACCCGAAAGCTGCGGATCTCATTCCTTAGGTGGCAAAATGCAACAATATACCATTTATTATTCCAGTACACCATGCCATAGGGGTCTATCACCCTCTTCTTGGATTGCTCTTCACGGCCTGTGCGATAATCAATTTCTACAGAGAATTCGTTTGCTACAGCCTGCTCCAATTCCGCCAATATCGGCCGAATGGAAGGAATTACCATGCGGCTCATAACTTCAAATCCTGCTAAATGATGATTCAGTATACTTTCCTGTTCCTGATTCGAATACATTTTCAATTTGGCTGTCGCATTACCTAATGCCTCACTCAAAGGGTATCCAGCTTCTTTTGCAAAAACAGCAGCATGAAGGAGTGCCTTTTTTTCTTCCATATCAAATAGCAGAGGTGATCTGATAAAATTATTCAGCAGGCTATACCCGCCATTATGACCTGGGGCGGATATTATAGGCACTCCACTGGCACATAGTGCATCAATATGCCGATAAACTGTCCTTATATTTATTTCTAATTTTTGGGATATTTGTTTTGCAGTCATTTTTACGCCTGAATTCAGCATCCACAGAATTGCCAGCATATTATCGTCTTTAGCCATAACGTGCCCCCCTTCTTCTTAATTTTACTCCTTTGAGAAGACTTTTACAACAAATTCAAAATTACATTCTAGGTTCATATCTAATACAAATCTGAATAAAATTCTTTCATCAGCAAATAATAAATCAATATTAAGGAATAATTGACCGAAAACCCCATTCTCAAGAGAAAAACACTTTTTATGAAAAGGAGTAAATTATATGAAGCGTGATAAACTCATAGACCAAATAAAAGACGAGTATGCACATCTAGCCTCTACTGAATCTCAAGAGGCTTTTATCCAATCCACAACGGATTTAACCCCTGAAGAATATTACGAAAAACTTTTAAGTAAAGCCATCGACGAAATTAACAAAGGTACCTTTGACGATTTCAAATCTGGGGAGGAAGTAGTATCTGCTATTGCAAATGACAAAACTTTGCTATCAGGTTGGAAGGTACTTTAGCCATAAATTGTATACCCTACACTATCCAAAACAATAAAGACAGTCGCCTTTGTTTAAAAAGTTACGACTGTCTTCATATTATCTAACATCTTTGGCTATTTCACAATGGTTTGAATAAATCTAGTGATTACTGCCGCTACTTCGGCTCTTGTAGCGTTTCCCTGCGGTATAAAGCTACTCCCTTCTCTACCTGTTATCACTTTTGTTTCCTGGCAGTATTTAGCGCCATCCGTTGCCCAACTTGAGATGCTTGCGCTATCCACATACGCAAGGGAACTGCTAGTAGCCTCCGTCTTTTTTAGGTAGGCTGCAAAATTTAGCATCATGATTGCCATTTGTTCACGGGTTTTGCTGAAACTCTTCCATTTCCAGAAATGCTTCCATAAGAACGTTCATACAGTCTGCCGATTGCTGTTACAAACATGGCTCTGGTCATGCTTTCATTTGGACTAAAGTCTTTGGATTGTCTTTGAATTCTACTTTTACACCAGTAGGGGCAATATATTTGTAGAGATTTCCTGCAATTACAGAAAAACAAAGGTGCAATGTCTTTACACTTAAAAACCTTATTTTGTTTAAATTTACTATTGACAAATGAAAAACATCTATATTTCTGTCATGAACATGCGTGCAACACTTAGTTCCCAAGGTGTTGCTGCTGTATATTCCACCGTATTGCTACCCGTTTGTTTAGCTCCCGGATACCATGATGCTCTTCTGGCATTTTGATGCTCTTTGAAATTAATAATCATATTATATTCTTTTTCAATGGGCATTAATTCGATTCCAGCTTCCAATGCTTTTTCCACGCCTTTTTCGATTTTTTCTACCGCCTCTTCCGGATGAATATTCCATACAGCATTACCAATCCCCTTCTTGGTGGCTACGGTAAAAATTCCAGGATGGCTTTTTTTGGCCAGACGGCACATACCGTCATCTCCCGAAAGAAACACAGAGGGAACCCCATGAGCTGTTGCCCAAAGTGCATTCAGTAAAAACTCCGAAGCTAACGCTCCATTAATTTTTATCCAGTTGAATAAATCATGTTCAATGGTATGCGCTAATGGACTTACATCGCTTCCTTCAGGAGAATGGTATCCAATGTAAACAGCTGCATCAAAGCTCTCATCCAGGCCACCCATCATAGATGCCGGAGTGGTCATCCAGCCCCGAATTAACTGTACACCTTTTGGCAATTGTGTCGCATCGATATTTAAAGCATCTTCATGTCCGTCCTTAACGACCACTTCGTAGCCCAGTTTCATGGCCGCTCTGCATGCCGCCCCCACCTCCAGAGTCATTTGCCTGCTGGCCGCTTCATACCCCTGGCCGCCATATCTCGTTTCACACCAACTGGTAACACCAGTAACGCCTTCTATATCGGCGCTGATAAATACTTTCATCTTTATCCTCTCATCCATCCTATAAAAATTCTTTTAAATCAAATACTTCTTTACCTCTGATGCCCTTCACAGTCTCTGCATGATAAATCGAACTGATCACCGCTTCCTCCACCGCTTCTGCCGTTGCTTCAAATACTTTGTCTATTGCATCATCATGGAACATTTTAGTATCAATAATATTTTTTTCACTGTAATGGGGCATTATATTGGTGTTGGAAAACGCAATTGCAATGTCTCCGCTGCCGTTTCCAAGGAAGGAACCAGTTCGGCTCAAAGCTACAGTGGCTCGTTTTGCCACACGCTTCAACTGTCTCTCATTGAGAGGTATATCTGTTGCAATGATGATAATAACCGATCCCTTTTCAGCCTTGCTTCTAGGCACTGTATGCTCTGTATCAATTCTTCGGCCATCTATCATCAGATTTCCGGACATTCCAAAATTGGACATCAGAATAGCTCCAATCGTATAATCCTTACCATCGCAAGATACGATTCTGGAAGCCGACCCTATCCCGCCTTTGATGCCCATGCAAATCATGCCGGTACCGGATCCCACCGCACCTTCTTCAAATACATCCCCACAATTTTCCAATGCCTGTAATACATTTTCCTCTGTCACATGCATCCCTCTGATGTCATTCAGTTCTCCGTCATTGCATTCTGTAACCACGCAGTTTACTGTGCCTGTGGTCGTTCCGATATCCTCATTATCCTTCAACATATATTTTGTCAATGCATTCATGGCCGTTCCCACTCCAAATGTATTTGTCATGATAATCGGTGTCTCAATATTTCCTAATTCTTCAATCTGAACCAGCCCCACACTTTTACCAAAACCATTTATCACAGAACTTCCAGCTAACACTTTTTCTTTAAAAAGATTTCCTGTATGGGGTAAAATGGCTGTAACCCCAGTATGTATATCTTCTTCTATATCTTTTAAAGTCACATGCCCTACTTTTACACCGGGAACATCTGTAATCAGATTTCTCTCTCCTTTTTTAAATCTGCTTCGAATGCTAACTTCACAATCTTTAGGTAAACCCATTTCTTATGCCTCCTCATCTATACTCTGTTTTTTCCTGCCTTTAGCTTCCTGTCAAATATAAAATAAACCACTGCTCCTGTAGCCGGCACTACTAAACCAATTAAAGCGGTAAACGAATCCTCCATCAAAGTATTTAACATCAAGCCGAAGAACAAAAGCGTGGAAATAATAACAGTAACCGGATATCCCCAAGCCTTATATGGACGAGGTAAATTCGGGTATCTCTTTCTGTAAACAATAACTGCTACTACACAAAGTACGTTAAACAGCATTCCTGCAAATACTACCAGAGATGTGAGCTGATCCAGGTTTCTTAAAAGAACTAATACTATTGAGATAACTGCCTGACCAATTAAAGCGGTTGTAGGCACCTTGTACTTAGGATGTAGTTCTCCATAACTCTTAAAGAAATGTCCTTCTTTTGCCATAGCATAGTAGTTACGCGGGAATGTAATAATCATTCCGTTTAAAGAGCTGAACATAGCAATCAGCATGGTTGCAAGTACCAGGCCTCCACCGATGCCGCCAAATACACGTTTTGCTACTTCTGTCCCAAGATAGAGGTTTCCGTCTCCAATCATGCTGACGATTTCTGTATGGGGAAGAACTTTATAAATTGCAAAGTTGAACAAAGTATAGATAATGGTGATAGCACCGATACCAATCAGTAATGCTCTTGGTAAGTTCTTAGCCGGGTCCTTCATCTCTTCCGCAAGAGAATTCAAGTTAGTCCAGCCTTCATAGGCCCATAAAGTAGCTACTGTGGCAAAAGCAATCATACCAATGATTGCACTAAAGCTGGCCTCTGTTCCGTCAGCAGGCAACAGAGTCAGGTCAGGATGCTGCTGTCCCAGGAAAATAGCTGCACCAATAATAATAATGATAGGAATTAATTTTGCAACCATTGATACATTTTGCAAAATAGTTCCCTGTTTTATTCCTAATGAATTATAACCTGTTAGTAAAATAATGAGTGCCACAGCGATTATTTTGATTGAAACATCGGATAAATCCAAATAGCCTCTCAAGGCAGTTGGCAATGCAATAGCCAAAGCAGCAATAGAGCCTGCACCGCTTAGCAACCAGCTTGTAAAACCAAACATATACCCTACAACTGGGTGATAGGCTTCGTCCAAATAAACAACCATACCACCGGATTTTGGACTTGATGCTCCTAATTCTGCAAAGCACAATCCTCCAAGCAAAGATACGATACCTCCAACAATCCAGCATAACAGGGCTAATCCCATGCTCATGTGAGTTCGCTCCAATACGTATGAGCCTAAATAAAAAATTCCTGAACCAATCATGATTCCGCCAATGATGCTCACACCGCCAAAGAGGCCGATTTCCTTTTTAAATCCAACTTCATTGGCTGTTGCATCCAAATTACTTTTTGAACTCATAATTTTTCCTCCTTAATATTATTGTAGTCTGCGACTATATATTAAGATATTGCAAAAATAGTGCCAATTTATAATGATTGAAAAAAAGCAGAATCTGCAAGCATTACGAGCAAAAAAACTTTTTTAATCCTATTAAATCCAATTTTACACTATTTATAT
The DNA here is from genome assembly GCF_032051575.1 of Aminipila sp. Taxonomy (NCBI): domain Bacteria; kingdom Bacillati; phylum Bacillota; class Clostridia; order Peptostreptococcales; family Anaerovoracaceae; genus Aminipila; species Aminipila sp. The sequence continues at coordinate 120,899 of NZ_DAMBYD010000006.1, forward strand.
ATGATACTATATGTAATGTTACAGTAATATTTTGATTTTCCACTGGAGGATTTTTATTGGTATAATAATTGCATTATTTTATATTAATTATTATCAATTAGGAGGTACTAATCAATATGAAAAACAGGACAGCTGTCAACGAACTGCTTATTCAACGGGAAATGGATTTCTGGAATGTGCCAGGATTATCTTTGAGTATTGTAAAAAAAGGTCATGAACCTTATACGAAAACCTTTGGCTGGAGAGACAAGGAAAATCAACTGGAGGTAATGGATACTACACTTTTTGGTGTAGCCTCCTGTTCAAAATCCATGACCTCTGCAATAATTTCCATGTTGGTGGCTTCAGGGAAATTGGACTATGATATTCCCGTAACAAACTACATTCCTGGCTTTGCAATGATGGATGAAGAAGCCACTGACAGCATGACCCTTCGGGACATGCTGTGCCATAGAACAGGACTCGGTGGCCATGATGCCATATGGCCCGTCCCCAAAACATTAAAAGAATTCTCCCAGGTTTTTTCATTTCTTCAACCCAGCGCTCCCTTCAGAAGCAGGCCGCAATACAGCAACATCATCTATGCTGTAATCGGTTATATTGCAGAAGCCGTAACCGGACAATCATGGACCAGTCTGATGCAAAATTATTTGTTTGATCCATTAGGTATGACCTCGGCCAATTGTCAGGCAAAGGACATGATCTATTCTGACAATTTTGCTCATCCATACCAGGTATTAGACGGCAAACTTACCAAACTTCCCGTCTGGAATGTAGATGTAGTCGCCCCGGCAGCATCCGTTAACTGTACTGCAATAGATATGTGCAAATGGCTGTCTTTCCTGATTAATAAAGGCCGAACTGAGGACGGTACTCCATTGATTCCCGAAAATATCTTCCAAGCCATGATCACCCCACAGGTAGATTTTTCAGATGATATAGGACCCGATGCAGAACTATACCCCTCAGACGGATATGCTATGGGGTGGAAAACCGGTAAATACAGAGAAAAATTAATTTGTAAGCATACGGGCAAAATCGAAGGATATACCTCCATACATGCCTTCATGCCAGATGATGATATTGGAATCTCCCTTATGATGAACCTTCATTCCCCCACCATTGCCATCATGCATACGATTCTCTATACTCTCATCGACTCTCTGCTGGATCTTCCTTCGGTTGACTGGACCTGGAAATTCAGAGATGACAGGAAACCTACGGCGGAAGATTATAAGGATTGTCACGTGGACATCTTTCATTCCATTTTTCCAGATGCCATCCCCAATGAAATGCCGTCACAGCAACTTATGGCATACTCTAAGGCTCACTTATATGAAGGTACATACTACAATCCTGGATATGATTTTTTAACAATAGTATCCAAGGGTGACAAGTTATATATGAAATATAGGGATATGTTTTTACCTGTAACACCTTATTGGACCGGTAACTTCCGAGTGGATAACGTAAAAGAAGATATATTCACGCTATCCATCCCACTTACCTTTATCTGCGATGAGGAACATAAAAGCATTGGTTTAAGAGTCCGTTTTGAGTCCCTGATCGATGATATTCTATTTCTTAAAAAAGATTAACTTACACCTGTTTGATATATTGGATACCCTTTTCCGTAATCTGTGCCCCGCAGCGGCCGCGCTTTATAGATATAAAGCCCTGGGATTCCAGGTCAGACAATATCGTCCGCAGTTTACCGTCACTGATTTTAATACCCTGCATATTCAGGTTTCCAATCATTGCACTGCGTCCAATCCCATGATAAGCCTGGGTAGCTTTGTAGATTTCTGTTAAAACCTTTTGGAAAACAATATTTACGTCAACAGGTGTTCTTTCATCAGCAGAATTTTTTTCCATGGCAGAACCTGCCGGTTCGAAAGAATCAGCGGCCGTTCTGCTTTTTATTTCATACAAATACTCGGGAAATTTCCCAAGTGTTTTATAGTACAGGCTGGCACTTTGAAGCTGTCTGATGTTCCCAGGCCATTGGTACTCTACCAGCAAGTTTTTCTCGCTCTCAGTAACATTACTGTATGCTTTCCCGAGAAAAAACTTCAGCAGAGGTAAAATATCATCTTTTCTCTGACTTATGGATTTTAAAAACACTGGAATCACGTTTAATCTATAAAATAAATCTGCACGGAATTTTCCCTTTTGCACCGCTTCTTCTAATTTTGAATTGGTTGCTGCTATAATTCTAATATCCACGTCGATTACCTTTTCACTGCCTATCCGCATAATCTGCTTTTCCTGAATCGCCCGCAGCAATCTCGTTTGAAGATTGGCTGAAATATCCCCTATCTCATCTAAAAACAAAGTTCCCGTATGCGCTTTTTCAAAGAACCCAAGCTTTCCGTTTTTTTGTGCTCCCGTAAAAGAACCGCCTTCATAGCCAAACAGTTCACTTTCAAGAAGAGTCTCTGGTATTGCTGCACAATTTACGGCAACAAAAGGCGCATTACTCCTATTAGAATAATTGTGTATGGACTGGGCCATTAATTCCTTTCCGGTCCCAGATTCTCCTCTTATCAATATTGTATAATCTGTTTTTGCTACCTGCTTTGCCACATCAATACATTCTGCCATGGAATCAGACTTAAAAATAATATCCTGAAAAGTATGTTTAGCAATCAATCCCTTTTTGGCGTTATAATTTTTTAAATTGATTTCTATGTCATGTAATATCTTTTCACTTTGCAAATTCAATAAATAGCCTATGGTCTCATCCATGAGCTTTATGGTAGTTTTTTCAAATATATAGTTTTCATCTGCCAGAACTAATGGATAATTTTTTAAATCCTCACCTCGGATAAGTTCAGCATCAATATATTCAAAGGGAGCATTCACATTTGTCTCAAATAGGGCATTAGCTTTCTCATTAAAATAAACCACTTCCAGATTTTCATTCAGCATAACGATAACGGCTAAAGAATTATCAACAACACGATTTAACAATTTCCCTTTTAGATAACTGTTATAATAATTATCATGATAATCCGTGTTGGGTTCGACGATGGTGTGCAAATGCCTAATCAGATTTCGATTTACCACATCATTTTCCAGATTAAGCTTTCTCATTAATTTCAACAATGTATCAAAGCTTATTTCTCGATACCCTATATTTACTATTTTCTTAATGGTTTTAGGTACCAGGCTCTCCTCATTAGGTGTAATAGCGTATTCTATCCCATTGTACTTTCCCCTTGCTGCTGATTCCCTGTCGTATGGAATTAGGTTCAAATGGCTGATACCCAGTTCATAAAGTGTATACGTGGTTTGTATGGTGGTTTCATAGGAATCATTTACAACGAGTACTTCCGTATCTTTAGGAATTTCCAGCATGGCATGCAGAAATTCTTTTCTTATACTTCTTCCAAGCAGGATCAATTTATAAAAATTTGATATATGATTTTTAAGCTGATAAATCATATCCTCATAAACCATCAGATATGCATCTGCTTTAATTTGTTCATTGGGCAGCAATTCACTGATAAAATAACTTTTTATTTCTATATACCCTTCAAATATGTGATACAGAGCATTTTCCAAATAAGTAATTACTCCCTGATTTTCTCTGTTTTTATAGATAAGTCCAATGTTTTTCATTGACATGACCTCCCAAACATTATTCTCCATTTAATTAACTATACAGGGTAAGAAAAAATAATACAACTAAAAAAGCAGCTGAGTTTGTACTACTCAGCCACCTCCATTAATTTTATGGGATTTTGTATTAAAATGTATGTATATGTTCTCAAAAGCCGCCCTACTTAACTAATTGTAATTTTTAGTCCATTCTTCTACATAACTTTCCATAACATCATGAAGAACTTTTCCTATTTTAGAATATGATTCGTCGCAGAGATTTGCCAGTGATATCCTTATAGACCATTCCGGACCATTGAAACCATTTCCGTCTAGGAGCACAATTGATGACTGTTCTGCAAGCCTTATAAGTATGTCCACAGTTTTATAGTTGTCCTTTAGGTATTTTGAGAAATCCTCACTGTAGTTTTGGCTTGCCCACTCAAGGAGATCGAACTGAGTATAGTACGCTGCGCTATATTGATCTTTTTTCACATCAAGCCCCAGCCCTTCAAACAATAGCTTCTGCCTACGGCGACAGATATTCTTTGTAAGATTTTTGTACTTATTCTCCCTATCTGTTATGGCGAACAAAGAAAAGAAAGCCATCTGCACCTGCTGAGGTGTTGAAAGTCCTGCAGTGTGGTTAAGAGCAACCTGTCTGCTATCCGCCACTATCCTGTCTACAAACTTTATGCTGTCTGGATTAGTTGAAAGCCCGGAGTATCTTCTTCTTGCTCTCTCTTTCTTATCCTCATCCTGCTCCTTTAGAAGTTTATCAAATACATTGTCCTCATAGATAGCAATAGTTCCAAGCCTCCAGCCTGTGACTCCGAAGTATTTAGAGTAAGAATAAACCCCTATGGTATTATACGGCAGGTCAGCCATCAGAGACCTGAAGCCGTCCACAAAGGTGCTGTATACATCATCTGATATGATCATGATGTCTGGGTTGTCCTTATCCACGATGTTTTTCAGGAGCTTAACTGATTCTGGCTTCATAGCAACCGAAGGAGGATTGCTTGGATTTACTATGCAAAGGGCCTTTATTGATTTGTCCCTAAGCTTCTCTATTTCTGAATCAGGATACTGCCATGTTCTGTTGCCTTGCTCATCCACTTCGTTTGCGGAAATATTCACCACTTCAAAGCTATACCGCGGCAGATGCGGTATCTCCAGATAAGGCGTAAACACTGGTGTCATGATAGCTATCTTATCTCCCTTTGAAAGCATGTTGTTTGCGATGAGGGAATCGAACACGTAGCACATCCCTGCTGTAGCTCCCTCTACTGCAAAGGTCCTGAAAATACCTTCAAGCGGTTCATTATAGCATAACTCCTGTATAAGGTAGTCGTTCACCACTTTTTCTACATGCCATAGCATCCTGTCAGGCATAGGATAGTTATCCCCGATTATGCCGTCTGCAAGCTCGTATATCCATTCGTCCGGATTGAATCCTTTCATCGTTATTCCGTAGTTTATTATCCTCTTAAGGTGCTCTGCCCCTGGAGCGGTGCTGTTTTTGTTGAGGTATTGCTTGAAACGTTGTGCAATCCCTTCCTTCTCAGGCATTCCCCCTAAGTCCCCTTCGTTCCAGACCCGTCTGCTTTCTGAAACTGCGAACTGGCCAAATGTGAAGAATGCTTCTCTAGGAGTTGCTGCTATCCAGTTAGGATTTCCCCTTCCCGCATCCAGCAGCGAGTGCGTTCCGCTCTTGTTTGACTCTGCTGCAAGACTTATTAACTTGTCTTTGAGTTCAAATGGGCTGATTTTACCATATACTTTTTCTATTTCTTCTCTTTGAATACTCATTTTATCCATTAATATTTGCCCCCTATTATTTTTATGTAGTTTTATATCTTCTAATTAGCATTAATCATATGTTGCTTATACTATAAAGTTTAATCCATAGCTTTTCTTCCCACCATTTCAATTGCGCTCTGGGCTAGTATTTTAGTTGGGTCGATAAAATTGCCTTTTATATTCATCATCTGGAAAGCCACAGGCAGTTCAGTGCAGCCTAAGATTACAGTATCTATGTTCTGCAATTGGAAAAAAGAAAGTATAGAATTTATATCGCCCATGTTGTATTCTGTTCGTCCAGCTTTAATGCCATATATTAAGTCACTAACTTTGTCCTGATCTGCATCATTTGGTTTTATAACATCAATACCATACTTTTTTAATACCTTATCATAAACTCCGGACTTACAGGTTCCCGCTGTGGCTAACAATCCTATCTTACTGGCGTCAGGTTTGACCTTTTTTATTTTTTTAGCAACTTCTTCAATCATATTAATAAAAGGTATACGAAGGTATTTTACTATTTCATCGTAAAAGTAATGGGCAGTATTACACGGCATTATTATGACATCAGCTCCCATCAATTCAAGTTTCATAGCTGCCTCTACCATGTATTTCGTAGGATCCTCCCCATAACCTAAAATGTAACTAGTTCTATCAGGTATTGCAGTATAATTGTCAATCAATATATGGATATGCTCATTATCATTCTTAGCTTCTGTAAGAATAATAATTTTATGGAAAAGATCATCAGTTGCAAGTGGCCCCATGCCACCTAATATTCCAATTGTTTTATTATTCAAATGCTCATTATTAAAATTTGTATCAGACATTATTAAATCACCACCGAATTTATATTTAATTTTATTTTGAAATTATGTTAATAAGAATATGATATCGCGATTTTCAATTATTCTGATTTACAACATCATTATAGCACCGTATAATATATATGAAAAATACTATAAATATATCGTATTTATACTTTTTAAATATAAATCAAAGGAGTGATTTTCTTGGATATTAAACAACTTAATTATTTTCTTGCAATTATTGAGGAGGGCAGCATAACCAAAGCTGCTGAAAGACTGCACATAGCTCAGCCACCGCTTAGCCATCAATTGAAGCTTCTTGAGGAGGAACTTGAAATAAAACTAATAGAAAGGACTACTAAAAAACTCCAAATAACAGGTGCTGGTGAACTTTTACAATATCGCGCTGAGCAAATTTTACAGTTAGTAGAAACAACTATCAACGAATTAAAAAATTATAACAAAGAATTCTTAGGTGTATTATCAGTGGGTACTGTTCCATCTTCAGGGGGAATACTTTTACCAGAATTGCTATATTCTTTTCATGAAAAATACCCTAGCTTGAATTTTCAAATACGAGAAGGAGATACATATAGAATATTAGATATGCTGACTAAAGGAATAATAGATATTGGAATCGTTAGAACTCCATTTAATTCTGAGATCTTTGAATCAATCAGCTTACCATTTGATCCGATGATGGCTATATCCAAGGATGATTTATACTTACAGGGAGAAAATGAATTTATATCAGTAACTAATCTTATCAATGTCCCACTAATCATAGATCGCAGATTTGAACTGATGATAGTTAGCTCGTGTAAGAAGGCAGGATTTAAACCTAGAATACTTTGTGAATGTGATGATGTCAGATCGATAATATCATGGGCAGAAACAGGGATGGGAGTTGGTATTGTACCTAAACCAGCTACTGGACTTATTTCAAATCCGAATATAATTTGTAGAGAGATCAATGAGTTATCTTTAGAAACAAGAACAACTCTGTTATGGCTTAAAGACCGACATTTATCATACATCGCCAAAGAATTTTTGCAGGTTTTTGAAGCTGTTATATAGACTATAAGCACCAAGAATTCAACTTTAGGGAGGTGCTGATCAAAACTTAAATAAACATCTGTCAACCTGTTTTAATGACGATTTCAAATCTGGGGAGGAAGTAGTATCTGCTATTGCAAATGACAAAACTTTGCTATCAGGTTGGAAGTAACTTTAGCCATAAATTTTATAACCTATACTAAACAAAACCGTAATCCTTTTCAATATTGGATTGCGATTTTTTTATTGCTATTTAATAAATATCGAAAACAGATGAATATCATCATGGATTTGCTGCTTACAGTTTACTTCTATACTGAAAAGCGGCAGGGTTTGTGAATCATTTAAGTTGACTGCAAACTCTGCCTCTTATTTATTCACTGATTCAATATTCAATTGTGCCTTCAGAGCTAGTGTAAAATCATTAATATTTTCGAATTTGGCCTATTCAAACCGTCATTTTCTTGCCCTATTTTTTCTTAAAATCACAACATATTGTGATTCAATTCTATTTTTCTTACTCTGAAACACATTTTGTCTTTTTTTTTATCTGCTCAAGGGTATCCGAAATCTCGGTTACGCCAATATCCTACCAAGTCCTTTATTTTTCAATCATGGAGAGCTAATGCTTCGTACAGACACAGGCGATTATATACTAAACGATGGAGAGATTCACTTATGTTTGATTCTTCTATCGGGCATACCTATGTCAATGGGCAAGACAACCTTCTCACTTTTTTACGACTTTTAACTTTAATTTCATGATACCGCGGCCATTAATCTTGTATTTTAGCTTTTATCTCTTCTCCAACAAGCAGACTACCTCCGTATGCCTTGAATTTGCGATAATGATGTCGTCAGGAACTAGTCATTCCTTGGCAGCAAAGTAACTTTCTTTTCCTGATTTTGATTACTGCCCCAAATTCACTCTAAAATCACATATCCAGTGATTCCTTTTGTATTATATTTTTATTTTATTTTGGCACGTTCTATGGTGAGCTATCTTTAATGTGTTTCTCTCACCCTTCGTAAACGATTCGCCCTTGGAAGATAGTGCTCTTTACCTTAAGCTTGTAAATTTCATCCACCGGAATATTCTCTAGATCACAATCGAGCAAAACAAGCTCCGCTGATTTACCCACTTCGATGGTTCCTGTCACATCTTCCAGCCAGTTCTGATAAGCTCCGCTCCACGTCAGACTCTTCATGGCATCTTTCAGCTCAACTTTTTCTTTCGGTGCTAGGACTTTTCCTTTGAACCTTTCATAGTCAGGTGCATCCTTAAAAACAGATCTGGTTAATGCGCACTGAATCTCGTGGTAGGGATTTGGCGGAGGTGTTACAGGAAAATCAGTTCCAAAAGCTACTATGCATCCTGCATCAAGAAGTTTCTTGCATGGGAAAACCGTTAAGGCCCTTTTTTCTCCTAAGAAAGGGATGTAATATTCCTGCACATCGGTATCATACACCATCCATCTCGGCTGACAGGAACCAACAATATTTGCCTTAGCCATCTTTTTAACATCTTCATCTCTAACAAGCATAAGATGTGCAATTACATTTCTTTGCTGCGTCTCTGCACCTTCCTGCGCCTTACACAGGCATTCCACCGCCTGTTTTACAGATAGATCTCCCATTGCATGTATGTGAATCTGCATGCCTGCTTTTATTATTTCACGCATACAGCAGATCAGTTCATTATCATCCCAGAACAGTCTTCCATTATATCCTTGTGTCAATCCACATGTTTTGATTATGTTTTCGTCATAGGGTTCACATGTACTCATTTCGCCTTCCAAGAATATTTTTATAGTATTTCTCTTAAAAAGTTTTCCCCTATTGTCGCTGCCTTTTGCTAATATGATATTTTTGATTGTTTCCTGATGATTTTTATAGTCCAGCGTATATACTCCACGTACCCGCATGGTCAGTTCCCCTGCCTCATCCAATTCCCTGTAAGCTGCAGTTGCATTGTCTGTATGCATTGCATCATTGATCATTGTCACACCATAGTTATTTGCCAGATTTTTTTGGTAATATCTTATGACTTGCTTATATTGATCCACGGAAAAATCATATTCAGGCACTTGTCGCTTGATTAAGTTGATTGATTCCATCTCCTGAAAAACTCCTACTGGATAATTATCTTCTTCACGCAGGATAGCACCAGTTTCAGTATCCGGCGTAGTTTCATCCAACCCTGCGATTTGCAACGCCTTGGTATTTATCCAAATATTATGCTGGCAAAATGACTCGAGTATTACCGGTTTGTTTGAACATATTTTATCAATATCATGCCTTGTGGGCATCCTTTTTTCTCCAGATGCTCCGTTGAAGTTGGAAAGGTTCCAGCCTGCTCCTCGGATGATTACCTCGTCGGGATGCTCCACAATATATTTTGATAATCGTAACATATATTCATCAATAACAGCCTGGCAAGTTTTATATTCTTCTCCGACATACACATGGAACAAATTGCATCCCATGATAGCGCTCGCTGTCCATGATGCGTGACAATGATCATCGCACAATCCGGGTAGAATCGTATTCCCCTTGCAATCAATCACTTTCGTATCTGGTCCAGCATACTTCTGTATATCTTGATTTCCCCCGACAGCAGTTATCGTACCTTTTGTTATAGCAATTGCTGCCCCTCGACTTATGTCATCGTTTTCAGATACAGAATAGATTTTTCCGTTTTTCAGAATGATATCTGCATTCATAATAGCACCTCTATCAAAGTTCTAGCTCCGGCGGTAATTCTTTGAACCCTTTTGTTTTTATAGTCAAGAAAATTATTCCCAGTGCAAGCCAGCTAAATCCAACAATCTTTGCCTGTATCGTGAGACTGAACCACAAGTATACACATACAATAGTTCCTATTATTGGCATTATTAGAAAAGTGATTATTCCCTTTAAATTTCTCTGATGTTCTTTAATATAGTATTGGAAAATTACAGTAACATTGGTAAAAATAAAGCCTGCCAGAGCGCCGAAGCTTACAAGCGAAATCGCCTCTGCAAGGTTGTCCTGAAATATAACTGCAGTAAGACCTACTGCTGAGGTTAATAAAATATTTTTTGATGGAGTCTGGTATTTAGGATGGATATAACCAAAGAATTTCTTAGAAAAAAAACCATCGCGGCCCATCCCTAATAAAATTCTTGTAGTCGCCGCTTGTCCTGCAATACAGCACCCAATACATGCCAAGGTATTTAATACAATAAAAACGGAATTCATCCAATCTACTCCTATGTAAGCATAATACTCTATAATTGCAGTATTAGGATTTGCCATTTCTCTCACAGCCGTCGGCCATCCGCAGTTCATGATATAGGCTACTATGATAAATCCGATACCCGCACCCAGACAAATGATAACAACTGCACGTCCAATCATTTTTTCGGGATTAATTGTCTCTTCTGAATACGTTGTTACAGAATCAAACCCTACAAATACAATTGCCATCATTGCCGCAGCCGAAAAAATGGCTGGATTTTTGATTGTATCAGGATTATAAAAGCCCTCTGCATATAGCAACGTCCCCGTACCTCCTCCGCCTATAACAAATCGTATTATAAAAACTAAGGTGACAATAACTACAACAATAGGAAAAATTGTATTGATATTATTCATAAATGCAGCAACTTCAACTCCGCGATAGTTGCAGAACGTTACAAATATAACCGTTACAAAGATCCATACCCATATCGGCACTAAAGGCAAAGCTACATTTAAGTATAAACCACAGGATAAATAGCATGTCATAGGCAACAAGAAATAGTCTAGCATTATCGTCCATCCTGCAATAAATCCAAGCTTTGGATTTATTGCCTTAGATACATAGCTATATACCGATCCAGCAACTGGATATCTTTTGCTCATCTTTGCATAGCTCAATGCTGACAATAGCATTGCAAAAGTTGTAATTATCAGAACTAAAGGAAAATTTCCTCCAGTCATATCATTCACTATTCCGAAATAAAAAAGCACGCTTGCTGGACATAAATATGCTAGTCCCTGACAAACTAGTGTCGGGAGTTTCAGAACCCTTTTCAGTTCCACAGGCTGTTCTAACATTACAGTATTATCATTTCCCATTTTATCACCTTACTTTAATTTGACCTTAAACCACTTAATATTCTGGATAATACAGTAACTACAGTTTTCCGACAACAACATTACCGTCAAAGATCATTGTAACTAATTAATAATTTAATTGTTTTAGAATACTTTAAATTATTGTAAAAATCAATAGTATTCTGTTTTTCAACTATTTTTTCAATTAATCAGCAGCCAAATGGCGTTGTAAAACCAAACAAGGATGGCTCAAAAACTGAGCCATCCTTTACGAAACTTTTTTTAAAATAACAATGTAAAAAGTACTTGTTTATCAAATTTTTTCAAAGATTTTATTGCAAATCTACTTTGATAGCAAATTGTACAATAGCTGTGCCATTTCCGCTCTACTAGTCATGCTCTTTGGAGTGAGCTTACTGGCGTTGCCACTGATGGTACCCGTTTCCACTAGCAGTGTCATGGCATCATTCGCCCAGGCGGCAATCTCGGTACTGTCGGAAAAGTTGGTGAGTATCTTGCCTGAATCCCCCTCAGGCAGCTCATTTAAGGATTTCAATACACTGTACAGCAACGTAAACATCTCCTGGCGTGTGATTTCCTTTTTCGGTACAAACAGGTTATTACCCACTCCTTCGGATATTCCAAGCCTCTTCGCCTCAGCCAGGTAACCTGTATAATAGGTGTTACCCGCATCTTTGAAGTTATCCTTAGACTTTTCATTCGGAGCTATTCCATACGCCTTCATCAACATGACTATGAATTCTCCTCTGGTCAGCTTTGCTTCCGGGCTGAAATGATAGTTGCCAGTGCCTTTCGTAATCTCCCTCGCGGCTATATACGAAACCGCCTTTTCATACCATGCGCCAGCCTTTATATCGTTAAAACTCACCTGATTGAAGCCTACGGCATAGTAGCTAAAATGTGTTGTGCTGAAGGTAACGGATCTTGTGACTGGGTCATAGTGCCCGTCGGGTACGGAAAGTGCCTTACCACTGCCGTCGATGTACCATACAACAATTCTTTCAGGGTTCGCTAGTTCGGCTGCTGTAGGTGTATAAGGTATACTTACCATAACTGGCGCAGCCGGGTTATTCCATTCGGTTTGCGCTCCGTCGAGAGTCAAGTTAAGTTGGATAAGTGGCCGATCGCCAATCGTCATTTTTATTTCATCAGTCAGCTTTGATTTATCACCCTTTCCGATTGTGATGTCCGCTTGTTTCCCTTTAATGCCCGCGATTCCCGCCAGCATGTCTATGGGGATAGTAACGTTGCCTATACTATTGCAGAAGTTCATAGAGTCCTTCTCTTTTAAGCGGTACAGGGAATTAACAGGTATTCTCAAAGTATATGCGTTTATGCCTGGGATGGACGGTATGTTAATGCCCTCTGTTTCTGTACCGTCAAATATGTCTTTTCCCAGAGTTCCCACGTCTACCGTTGCCCTATGGGTATCCATATCTACATTAACTGGCAGGGTGCTTTTCGATAAGCCGCTGTTTGAAACCACTGCCTTGTAAGTTGGCGTTGTACTGTTAGTTGGGGAATTGTTCCCCCCTCCTGGAGAATTGTCACCCCCTCCCGAGGAGGGCTTAGCCTCCATACGCTCAATAGCTATAGTATAAGTCTTTGTTGTGCCATCTTCTGCTGTCACTGTAACTTCTACAATGTTACTCCCCACGTCAAGATTTATGGCTCCTGACGAGCTGCTGCTTGTTACCGTTATGCCATTTACTTTTACTGTTGCATTGCTTTCTTCAACAGTGGGGGTTACTGTTACCGTCGTAATATTATTTGGCACACTTGCAGTATAGTTTGTTATCCCAGACACAAACATGGGAGATAAGGTACTATTGCTTAATGTTAAGCTGCTTAAGTTTGCCTTGCTTGATTGGTTTACTTTTACTGTAAAAGTAACGTCAAAGCTTTGGTTTATGCCATTGTCCGCGGTTACTGTTATCGTTGCGGTATAAGTTCCAGCTGCAAGACCGTTTTGAGGCGTTATTGTAAAGGCTGCTGAAGTTGTACTACTGTTTAGGATAGTTGTACTAGGCTGCTCAAGGGTAAAACTCCCTTCGTTGACTCCGCTCAAAGCTACTGCTAAGTTTGTTACATCGCCTGTTCCAACTCTGCTTATTGTTATGCTTTTCGGAGTTGTTGAGACATATCCTTCTGTTTGTGCTGGAAAGGTATAGGTTCCTGTTTGTGATATTGCTAATCCATAAGTTGGCTTTGCAGTAACGATAATTGTGGCATTTTTACTATCTGTTAATTCTCCATCACTTACTGTAAAATTAACAGTATAAGTACCAGCTTTGTTTATCCCAGGTGTCCATGTTAAAGTCCCGCTTGCTGCATCAAATATTGCTCCTTCTGGTAAGTCAATTGCCGAATAGGTCACTGGACTACCATCAGGGTCTGAACCTGCCAATATAAAGCTAATCAAGCTGCCTTCTTCTCCATTGACTGTCCCTATTTCATCTAATACCGGTGGACTGTTATCCACCCATTTTGCATAAATAGTTGTATCTGCTGTAATTTTATCTGTATTAAAATTACAAGGTGTCAAACAGCCTGAATCCTTATACCACCCTTTAAAGAGCTTTCCTTCATACACGGGATCAGCTGGAGCTTTTATTGTACTCCCGGGGGTTGCTTTGATACTTGCAACAGAGCTGCCACCATTTGAATTAAAGGTAATGGTATAACACGTATTTATAGCAGTTAATCTATAATCTCCTTTTAATCCATCGTTTTTATATATTGAATCAATATAAAGGGTTCCATCTTTCCCTATTGTAGGAGAATTTCGCGAATCACCAGTAGCCGCCTTCCAATTTATAGTACCATTGGGGTTTATAGCATATAGTTCGCCAAATGATGGGCCTAGCGTCTGTGTCGTAGTATAAATAATCCCATTTGCGCCTATTATGGGTGTACTTCTTGTGTCCTCTTCATTAGAGAACTTTAAAGACCACTTTGTTTCTCCTGTTGTTCCTGAATCATTAATGGCACAGAAATAATCATATGCTCCTAAATATAGCGTACCATCTGCTCCTATTGCTATTGAACTGCTTATCTCCGTGCCACTTGTTTTCATTCTCCACTTGAGGGTTCCACTTGGATTTATAGCACATAATATACCAGTATCACTCCCAATGTAAATAGTTCCATCTACTCCTATTGCCGCTGCATTACCTAAAAAACCCTCTACATCATATGACCACTTAATGCTGCCAGCAGGATTTATGGCATATAATTTGCCTTCACAAGTACCAATATAAATAGTTCCATCTGCTCCTATTATTGGAGAAGCAGCTAGCGTATTTCCTAAATCAATTTCCCACTTTAGGCGACTACCTGGATTTATGTCAGAATTTATGGCCCTAAATTTACCATCCATAAAACCAGCATAAATAGTTCCGTCTGCTCCTATTGCAGGGGAATCTGCCACCTGGCCTCCTACAGAATATGACCATTTCAGAGTACCATCTGGATTCATGGCATACAATTTATTGTCATTCGAATTCACCGGACTAAATATACTAAACGAAATCATGTAAATAGTTCCGTCTGCCCCTATTATCGGTGAAGATAATATTGGTTTTCCCACCAGAGGATAGGTCCACTTCACAGTCTTATCGGGGTTTAGCGCATACATTGTGCCAATTTCCGAACTAAAATAAATTGTCCCATCTGCCCCTATTGCAGGTGCAGTTCTTACGAGATAATCTGCGCTGAATGACCAAAATATTTCATATTTTGAAGGCCCAGTATACCGTGATTGTCTTGTCCAGTTATATTCTGTTGGTTGAGCGGCATTCAAGTCATAAGCTCCAGCAGAATATTGGCTGCCTTGGCTAAAAAGTGTTTCTGTTTCTGCTTGTGCCGTTTGAGTATTTATAATTATATTAAAAACAATTAATGCAATCATCGAAATTGACACGAGAATTTTTTTCATCATTTTGTATTCCTTCCTTATTTTGTGTACCTTCCTTTATAGTCTTGATTTTATATAAGGATTTTTCCATTAATTTCTGTATTACTTTAGACTACTTGAAATTCAAAGTATATTCAATGTCGTTTTATAGTTGTTTTTATCGGATTTAACATTAAAACGGCTATAAAAACACCACCCTATATGGGTGGCTCTAAAGTTTCCATTACTAAATTAGAATAAAAATAAATCTAAATAATCTTTCAACATCAAATTATTCAACGGTTCAAGCACCTCGCTCAAACTCAGTTCCATCTCCAAATCCTCCTCATTCATCATATTTTGATAAATCTTACGGAATTGACTGGGCGTACATTTATACCATTCTTTAAATGCGCTATAGTAATATTTGGGATCTGAAAAGCCGCAAGCCTCTGAAATATCCATAATATTTAAATCCGTTGTCATTAATAATTTCTCAGAATTATTGGCTCTGATGTAGCTTAATAACTTTCTGAAACCTATTTCAAATGTTCGTAGGAACTCGGAAAGATAAGACTTAGTCAGATTAAAGTCTTGTGCCATGGTCTCTAACGTAATTTTCTCAGTGGAATGACTCTGGAGGTATACCATCATGTTGCGGCTGCGCTCCATAAGCTCTTTTTTTAATATCAGCTCCGGGTTATAGAAAAATGCAAGATCGAAGTGATGAACCAATAAATCAATGATTTTTTCCACTCCATTGATTATCGTATTTTGAAAATCATCGTCAGCGTTTTCGTGATTTGATAAATAAAACAGTATAGCGACTAACGTTCCTCTCATTTGTTTGTGGTAATATGTAGGATAAGGTTTACTGCTCTCTCTAGTAGCTTCACAAACGAAAAGAAGACTAGTTATGTAAGTATATTTTTCTGCAAACCATTCTAAATTAATGTAAAAAGAGATACAGATGTTATCTTCTTTTTCCCCAGATAGAAAGTGAGCATCTTTGTCAACCAAGATAAATTCACCGGCAGACAGGTTAAACTCCTCAAATTCGTACGAAAAGTTTACAGTTCCCTTTAGACAGAAAATCATCTCCACAATATTCTCATGAATATGTGTTGGCACGAATTCAATATTCCTTATACGAACGCCTAGAGGGGTATTCTCAATCCATGATATCTTTTCTTCATAAAACATAACGTCATTCCTTATCTTGTTAACAAATTAACTTATTGTAATATAAAAAAATAAGCACCATCTCCTCATGCATTTTGAAATCATATCATGAATGACGAGAAATTAATACTTATTATCTTTTAGAAATTTGAAGTACAAAGCTCCACAATTCTCAAATTCTACTATTTCATTTTTACGCCTGAATTCAGCATCCATAGAATTGCCAGCATATTATTGTTTTTAGTCATAATGTGCCCCCACTTCTTTTATGAAGCTCAATATTTAAAATATCTTTATTACTCATGAAAGAACACTCATCTCCCACAGGAATAACAATCTAAAACAACATTTTAATTTTACTCCTTCAAGAAGACTTTTACAACAAATTCCAAATTACATTCTAGGCATTGAGTTGACCTCCATAATACGACCTTATTTTTTCCCTCGGTAACAACACAGGATATTATTAGAAAAAAGTACTCCTTTGACTTAGCACAATGTATATGGAAAACCAGGCACTCAAGCCAGGTTCTTCGTTTTAACCCCTATAAAAAGTTATGATAGCAGTCTTTCATATTAAATATAGCATATTTTATCTCCAGTTCAAGTCATGTCTAATACAGATCTGAATAAAATTCTTTCATCAGCAAATAATAACTCTATTAATATAAAGGAATAATTGATCAAAACCCCCATAGGCAAGAGAAAAACAATTGATGGCTTTACCATGGCTGAAAGCTAAATAGATGTAGAAATATTAAGAAGAGGTTCAGCAGTTACCCTAAACCTACTGACAACAAAATAAACTTTTTATGAAAAGGAGTAAATTATATGAACCGTGATAAACTCATAGACCAAATAAAAGTCCTTTATTTTTCAATCATGGAGAGCTAATGCTTCGTACAGACACAGGCGATTATATACTAAACGATGGAGAGATTCACTTATGTTTGATTCTTCTATCGGGCATACCTATGTCAATGGGCAAGACAACCTTCTCACTTTTTTAGTTATTAATTATTATCCAAACTAATCATGTTGCTTAACTAATCAACCTTTTGTGTCCCTAATCCATATACAGGAATTTTGGCATTGTCACCATCCGTTCTTTTTAATTTATACAATTAAAAATGAGGCAGAGTCTGTAGGTTATTTAAGTATTTCCTGATACCGCGGCCATTAATCTTGTATTTTAGATTTTATCTCTTCTCCAACAAGCAGACTACCTCCGTATGCCTTGAATTTGCGATAATGATGTCGTCAAGACATAGTTGTTCCGTGGCGGAACAATTCGTCTTTTTTTCTGCATAAAAAACTCTTGCTTGTCCATATTATGTGATGTATTAAATCATACTGCCTCAAATGATGGATTTAAAAGATGATCTGGGAAAACATCTTCAGAAACAAATTCAGTTGTTGGTGTATTATGGTCAACTTCCTGAAAATCGGCATTATCAAACCATACCTGCCCTTTACCGGTCAGCAATATACCTATGTTAATAATAGCTCCATTCTCTGGTATATCCAGTACACAAGAATAGTAGTTCCATTCAGTTGTTCCTGTAATTGGTCTGCTCTGCATATTATCAAGTTTCAACGTAACACTCAAAGCACTATCTATTCTCATCCATAATCCACACCAGCCTTCCACGTCTTGGGTTTTTACAAAACCCGAAAAGCGCATCCTCTTTCCAACAAAAGTTTTAGCACTAATTTGTTGCATTATAGTACCAAATTCTCCAATTGAAAATTCGTTTCCGATAGAGTGAATCATTGCTGACTTAGAACCCATATGATATATATTATGGTCAATGCTGACTTGGTATTTTTCAGGTGCGGTTCCTGTAATAATCCAGTCTTTTATTTCATTATTCATATTTATTCCTCCAATACTTAAATCCTTAATGGCCGACCTATATCTGCCTGGGGGCAATTGATAAACACTTTTAAAAGCTCTCGTAAAGGCTTCTTGAGATTCAAAGTGGTAGATTAAGGCAACATCCAGTATAGACGTATTTGAATTTAGCAGAACGGAAGCAGCACTGGCAAGCCTTCGCTTTCTAATATAATCATATAACGAGATTCCAACTTCTCTTTGAAAAATTCTATGGAAATAGAATTTTGAAAATCCTCCTACTTTAGAAATTCCATCTAAAGTCAGTTCTTCGCATAAATTCATTTCAATGTAATCTAATACTATTTGAATTTCTTGAATATGTGTCACCAATTTCACCTCCTTGCAATTATTATAGCATAGGTTCAGATTGAATTTTTGATGGTTCTTGCCTTCTTCTATGCTATTACATCAATTTTTTCCTATTTTAAAGGGGCAAAAATCCTTTCTACATCCGGTATTTTGCCCCAATTCACTTCAACCACAACATACTGTGATTCTTTCTTATTCTATTTTTAAACTACCTCTTCTCCAGCAAACAAACTATCTCCGTATGCCTTGAGTAGACAATAATGATACCACTTCCCCCTGTTTATGTTCATTTGCCTCAATGCTATTACACCCTTTTACTTTTAAGTAGTTTTCCTCAACATTATTTATTTTTAAAATTCTACCACCTAAGAAACTTGGTATATTGATTGAATTCATATTCCATAGAAACATCAAGAAACAATGGGTCACTTATTAAATTACTAAATGCTTTAATGTATGGATCATCATTAATTTCATTCAATGTTAAATGAGAAACAGATATGCAATTTCCAGATACAAATTGCTTATCATCTTTTAAAAGATATTGAATATATTCATCAGAAGCTAATCGTTCTTTTAATTTTAAATCACTTTGTTTCATATTTTCAGGGAAATATATATATATACTTTCCTCTGATAAGTCATCTGCTAATTCTTTGGATGTAAAGTGATTTATAAAAGCATTAACTCTCTTGCTATTAACTAGTTCTGCATAAATTTCAATAGCATCTTTTTTAACCTTTGAAACTTGGAATGCAAAAATTTTTGAATTTGTTTCCAAGACAGAAATATTATCAAAAATCTGATAAAGCTCTGAAACTTGCTTTTCGAAACTTTTATTTTTCTTAAATCCAATATTATGCGATACTGTATAATATTCCACTGAGGGAACATTATACAGAAAAGACATCGCTTCTTGTACTCTTATATCTGTAAGAATAAATGATTCTATGTCAAATCCTTTAATACAAATATTATTATTCTTGATTTTAGATATTTTGATTGAATTTGATATATCTAAGAATTCCGTCGTATATTTTTTTTCAAATATATGACGGAATTCTTCGGCAGTTATTTTTCTTAACATAAAAACTCCATTTAATTTTAAAACTATGGTCTTGTATATGTCCCTAGATATAAGGATACAACGCACCCACAACATTTGATTGATGCCGCCTGTTAAGTATCAGTCTTCAATACTGATATTTATACATCGAGGGCACATGAATATTAATTATTTATGATAAATATGGTAAAATAAGAAACTCAAATGCAAAAACAATATATATCAAAAACCATACTTCATGTTTTAAAACAAAGGGTATCTCGCTATACCCAACTAACACAAAACTGTTTTTAATGGCCGAGAATTTTTGAATAATTCTAAAAATTAAGTATCCAATAATTGTGCCAATCGTATTCATGAGTAAATCATCAACATC
The DNA here is from genome assembly GCF_032051575.1 of Aminipila sp. Taxonomy (NCBI): domain Bacteria; kingdom Bacillati; phylum Bacillota; class Clostridia; order Peptostreptococcales; family Anaerovoracaceae; genus Aminipila; species Aminipila sp. Next base: position 140,999 of record NZ_DAMBYD010000006.1, read on the forward strand.
AGTTACTCTCATACTAAATATTTGGCTCGTTTCTATTGTTAATGAAAATAAAAAGCCCCCAAGGGCTACATGTTTTACACTACGTTGATTTTTCCAAAGTGTTGAACATAAAAATCCAAATGGTATAAATAAAATAATATTTGTAATATATGAAAATACATCAGTTTTTATTGATTTAAAAGGAATAAAATTAAAGGTTTCCGGACGTATCTCAATTCCAATATAAAGAATACGGGCAAGAGAAGAAATAGTAGTAAAATCAAGTATATACACAATTAAATATGTAAAAATCAGTTCACCTAAGATGTGTAGTTTTGAAATTCTTAAATTTTGTCTACTTGCGTAATATATTGTTACCATAATAAATGGTATAATAAATATCAAACATTTCATAAATTTTTCAGTGGCAGAGAATATATTCTCATAAATTATTCCAAACATTGTATTCCTTCTTCCTTTGTCATGCAGCATTCAAGTTGTTTATTTTTAATCCACCAGTGCATACCTTTAAAAAGTCTATTTTATTCTAGAAATAATTATTTGTAGAGATCAGATTGTAACCTATAAAGTCTTGCATATTCTTTATTCAGATTCAATAATTCTGAATGATTACCTTCTTCTAATACTTTGCCATTTTCAATCAAGATGATGTTATCTGCTAAATGAACCGCAGATAATCTATGAGATCTAAATATAATTATTTTATCAGTTAATTAGGTTTTTATATTATAGAATATACGTTGAAGATATGTCTCAAGCAATTCATCTGATATTTATACGGTATTAATATCATTTTAGTTTATATATTGAGACCTTATTTAGGGTTTCAATCAATGTATTTTTCATTTTATATTTCTTTATCAGATTAATCATTGACTGAATTACAAACAGGCCCAAAATACCAATAACAACTCCCAAACCTAAGCCATAAAAGCTCCGTAATAAAGAAAGATAAAGCGGGGTACGCAAATGGCTAAATGTATTCAAAACAGAAATTATCCCGATTGCTCCTACTATGATAGTCGGATACATTAAAAATTTTATTTTATTATGTGCCAACAGGTAAGCGGCCATCAATAATGGATATCCTGTAAGAAATTCCTTCGTTCTTGGTCTTGCCAAAAAAGTATTTTCTAAGAGATTTCGCAAAATCATTTCAGCATCACTTGGTACAATATTAGTTTCTTGTCCTGTACGTGCAAGATAATAATACAAAATACCTCCTGCAACCCCTAATATAATCAAGTAGAAAGCTTTGATATCTACGAATAAGAGTCTTCTTAAATCGCTGATATAGTAGACTTCTTCCTTAATTTCACTTTCTTTTCTACAGTACCCCATAGACATAACATATAATACTGTTGCAACACATATCGGTATTATCTGAGCTAGTTTAACACCTCTAAAGAAATCCATTTCTAGCAAAAACCTAGAATCTGACAACAAGCCGCCAATGTATAGTCCACCCACCAATACAATTATAAAAGAACCCAACAAACTTGAAATACATTTAAATACTAAATAGGAGAATTTTATACTTGTTGAATCAATATAAGCTTTTTTCATCTGCATAATAAACATTGAAATACTTATAATTGAAAATAAAACTGATGCTCCAAAAGCAATTAAACCAGGCATCGTATTGGGCGCAATATACATTCCTGTAACGATGCATAAAGAGCCTAGACCTAACATACCTAATTGCCCCCTAATAGTTAAACGTATATATTGCATTATCCGCAGTATTCCAATTGCGACCAAACTTATACCAGCAATAATCACCAATATTCTATTACTTGTATTCATAGGCATAACTGTAAAATCGCCAATATATATACCTTGTGATACCAATCGAGCCTTTAGTGATTTAAACATCCTGACATATTCAGTAGTATTGGTTACATAACTATCATTATCCCATTTAAACGGTTTGAAGTACACCAATCGAATGTTCCTTTCAGTAACAGCTCGATAAATTGTATTTTCAATCTCTTCAGAGCCGGAATAATTATAATACTTATATCGTTGTTGAATATAGTCACTCATGGAAAATGTACGAACGGCATCATAATTAAGAGCAACCGTTAAATCCTCAATGCCTGCAACCTCAACATTAGATCGTTGAACTGGTGTCTCAAGCAAGGCTACAGTAATTTTATTTTCTTTCATGAACTCACTTAATTCCTTGTCAAAATCCGGATAACCAATTATGGTATTGTTTCCGAACAAGTAAACTTTAGGACGTATCTGATGCCTAATGAGTTCATTTTTATATGCTTTCACCAAATTTTGGGGAAACTTTTCATTATTTATCGGCCTAAATATAACGTCCATTCCACTATCTTTAATTAACTTGATTTTATTATCATCGAAACCAAATCTGATCTTATCTTTCTCTTCTTTATATACACTTTGAATTTCTTCGTCGGATTTTATAACAAAGTAGTTGATATTCCCAATATAATACATATCGTAGAATTTTTTTGGGTATCTGTTTTCTAGCCCTTCTTTAATAAAATGAGCAAGCTTTACATCATCAGTTTTAGCAATAAAATATTCATTTTTATAAGTTTTATTTAAGATATCATCAACAATTTCTTTGGGATATTCTTTTTTCCATTCTAGTTTTTTACATATAGATTCTACTGTATCATATTCCAAATCCTTGTTGCTTTCTTGCAAAGAATGAAGTGACTCTTCTTTAATCGAAACAGAAGCACACCCCTGTGCATGAAAAAATGAAATCCACCATTTTAAATCATGTTCAGATTGTCCTGCAAGCTTGCATAATTCATCATAATCTAATGTAATATGCACTCCATTATTAACCGATTCAACTTGATATCGCTCTATACAAAGTATGCTAATTGATATAAACCCAATCAATACAATTAGCCATAATAAGATATATTTTTTTAATTTAATTATCACCGACAACGTTCCTCCAATTACTATCTATAAAAATAACCATATCATTTTTCCTAGAAATGTAAATACATATTTCCTAAACGGCAAAGATACCTGCGCAAACAACATGTGACGTCGTTTGTATTTTATAACAAATATAGACCCATATTTTACAATTTCACTATGGGTCTATACATTCCGGATGTCCTAAAAAACAAACGAAAATTTAATTGATTCTTATTTTAATTGCTACATAATTTTCTTCATCTATTTCATCTTTTAAGTTACTGACTTCAATTGTTCCCTTAGCTGCATTAACGATATTTTTCAAGTTATACAAGCCATATCCTCGGTTACCACTTTTTGTAGAAAATCCTTTTTTAAACATATTTAGGATGACATTTTGACTAAGATATGGATGTTTATTTTTCACTTCAATAACATTCATATCATTTTCTTTATGGATTTTTAGATATACTATGTTTTTATCTACTTTTGTTTCTAAAGCATTGTCAATAAGCGTTCCAATGATTTCTACCAGCTCGTAATTTTTAAACTGCATCATATAATTTTTTATTTCAATATTTAATATAGTTCCCTTTTCTTCAGATTTCTTTTTCTTGCTATATAGCAGACTTGCTAGTATTTTGTTATCCAGTTTTATTAAGTTTCCTAAATCATTTTTAATTTCTAGATCCTTTATATAATTTTTTATTGTGTCAATATTTTCATTAAGATTATCATCTGCAAGCATAAGTTTAAGTGCCTGCAAGTGATTATCAAATTCGTGCTGTTTTCCTCGTAATTCTTCAATTAATTCTTGAATTATAGGATTGTATCTTTTATATATTCCTAATTCTTTTTCCTGATAAGTATTTATTAATCCATTTTTAAGAATAATATAATTACTAATAATCAACATGGCAGTCACTACTGTTAAAAGAATAATATTTTAAAGTACTCCTTGAAAATCTATATACCAATACATCAGAATTACAAAACTTAATATGAATAAATTTAATAAAAACATTTTTATAATATTATTCTTGCTCTGAATAAAATCATAAGCAACGTTCAAAGGAACTTTAAAGTATATAAAACCCATGATAGTCATAGAAATAGATTGTGCTATCATTCCGTTCATAAAGTCATATTGAAACTGGCTATTAGTCGTACTCATTAGAAGGACAATCAGTAATTGAACTGACATTATAATAATCATAGTAAAAATATAAATATATATTATTTCTATGATCTTTTTTCTATATATAAGTATCAACATTATGCATAACGTTAATATATTTAAAGATATACTCAATATCTCATCTAAAAAATATCCTAAAACACCTCCAAATAATGATGTGAGTATCCAAGATATTAATCCATAGCTTAGCTTAATTGGACTGCTAGTCAATTTTTTTGAAATAATAATAACTGAAGCTACGTCAAACATAGACATGATAATGTTCTGTAGAAGTGTCATACCAGTTCACCTCTTATGTTTTCTTTATATTTTCTTCCATAAGGAATCTGTTCTTCTGCATATTTTAAACTAATCAAACATTCTTTTTTATTAATTTCCTGTAAGTATTTACTATTGATTATATAACTTTTATGACATTGAATAAAATCTTCGGATAACTCACTCGCAATCTGGCTTAAGGTATATGAAGCATATTCAGCTTTTTCACGAACCGTTTGTACTATCAGCTTTCTGTTATTACTCTCAATGTAAATAATCTCTTCTTGATCAATAACATAAATAAAATCTTTCTGTTTGATTGACAATATTTTTTTTTCTTTTTTAATTCGATAATTAATAACAGTCTCAATTACTTCTTTAACTTCATCTATACTAAATGGTTTTACTAGATAGTCATAACAATGAATTTTCCTGAAAGCTTCCAATTCTCTAGTCGGAACAGCTGTTATAAACACGATGGGCGTAAACTTATAATAATCGATTTCCCTCAACTGCTCTGCTAGTTTGAGGCCACTATAGTCCTCAAGCTGAATATCTAAAAAGAAAGCGTCTATTCTTTTATCTATGGCATAATCAAATGCTTTTTCTGCATATCCGGTCATGAAAACTTCTTGAGTGCTGTCTACAGTCTTTATTATACTATTTAATCCAGTACAAATAATTTGATCGTCTTCTACAATTAATATTCTGCCCATTTGTAACCCCCTGAACTTTATTATTTTCATCAATACATTCTTTCATATATTTTACAACTTTTGCTATTTTTTTCAACACATTTACACTTTACTGTAAATATACGGTCTATGCACGTTAAACGTTAGATGTTTTATTATAATCTACAAGCAGGTTTTCAAATGCTTTGTTGGTGCGAAGAAAATCATATTCGCTGTTACTTTTAAGTTCTGAGATGAATGCAGGAACAAAATATTTCTCCATACCAGTGAATTCTTCTTGCGCAGTTCTGTAAAAGAGCGGTGTCATATCCATATTCCAAGATTTATATGCCGCATCGAAGATGGCTTTGATTTGCTTAATACTCTGCTCCGCATCTTTTTCATATAAAACAATTTGAAGATACGGGGTAACTGCTCCATATTGCCATAATCCAAATAGATGTACCATGTTTTGTGCTATTTCAGCTATTTGTTTTGCTTTCTCCGATTTGTCGACTTTTAGCTCTATATCTATCAGCTTAAATAAACATCTCTGAATTTTTTCTAAATCCTGTAAAAGCATTCCTTTCCTGCAAGAATAAAAATTGTGGAATTTCTTATAGATTCTTCCGAGGTAATTTGCAACTTATTCTTGCGTCAAACCTATATTTTTTCTATTTTCTTTTATTTGCTCATTAATTTGCATGGCACAACCTCCTTTAATAACTAAATTATAACTCTTGTAATACGAAATGGCTATTGAACCGTTGCTTATAAAATAGTAACCGAGAGTTAACTTGATATATATACAAATTCCTATTTTTCTTTATGTCATCTATAATAACGTCTAAAAAATCAGGACAAAAATCCAGTATTTTTCAGCTTGATTTTCGCCCTGATTTAGCTTCAAAATCACGACATCTCTTGGTTCGTTTGGCTTATTTATCGCTATTACCACAACGTGTAATCAGAATCACTGTCTCAACGTGCCTTGAGTATGCAATAATGATGTCGTTTGAAGCTGATGGTTCCTTGGTGGAAATGTCTTCTCTACAAAACTACTTAAATCTTCCTGTAATTTGAGATACATTAATGGCTATGTAGAATAATACCTCGGTTGCCTTTAACTTTGAGTATCTTCAATTTCACCCCAAAATGAAACGAAAAATTTATAATAAAATAGCCCCGCAGGTGCTGCTAAAATTCCTAAAACTAGGAAAGTATAATTTTATTATCTTTCATTGCCTACTCACAATATTCTTTCAGTATAAATTTATACTGCTGAATGGATTTTATTAATCCAACGATAATCATAAAAAAACAAAGGAGTAACATACATAAACAAACAGTACTGCTTACATTATGTAATCTTGCTATCAGCAAGGGTTTTAACTGTAGTATGAGGTTCCAGAAAAAATGAATAGCCATTGTCATATAAAGGTTGCAGTGCTTTATCATTAATACTGCAAACATAACCCCTGCAAATATCGTCAATAGATTAAAAATATTTATATGAATTATATAAAATACTATCGCAGAAAGCCATACTGCCTTTCTGACAGAATACTTATTGACAAAACTTTGCAATATAACTCCCCTGCAAATAAGCTCCTCGGTAATTGGTGCCAGTACTGCTAACACAATTACTTTTTGCCAACTGACTTTCTCATATTCCATTTGGCCTTCCTTAAATAGAATTGCCTCTATTATAATAAAAGTTACAGAAATACTAATAAAAAAGATTGCAACAAAAAACGAATCATATAATGTAAATTTGTTCACCCTTGCCGTCCACAATTGAAAAGGGATTTTTTTTGTTTTAAGCTTTATTATAATCCACATGAGTGGAAGAAAGTAAAATATCGTACCAGATAACAAAATTCCTATACTTCCACCATATATACGAAACAAGACACCTAATACTAATGCTATCATATAGATTCCTACTAACTCTAATAATTTTATCTTACCATATTCGTAATTCAAAGCATTATTCTTCATCATACAGTTTTTCATTGAAAATCCTCTCTACCTCTTTGTAAATTTTTATAAACCCATATTCACAATATAATGTGCTAATGACATTAGGGAAATTGAAATCAGCATTTAGAATTGAATACATTCACTTTTCCCTTTCTTTTCACTAAATAGGTAGCTTTTCGATTCCGGATATTGCCAGCAGTATTTGAAAAACTAAAAAAATTAACATCCATATAGAAGTAAAGGCTAATCCCATTAAACCTTTTTCCACTTTTATACCTTTGATAAATTTCTTCATTTCATTTCTTTTCAATACTATAATCGCGATTGTCCCTACAACAAAAACACCTTCAATCACATAAATCACAACTGATTGCATGGATTCATTTAAATTTGAAGTCAGATAGGAAAGTAAATCTCCAAAGATAAAATTATTAATAATATGTAACAAGATAGACCATTTTATAGAATATCTCATGGCTACATATCCAAGCACCAGACCAACTAGCGTTGCAAAGATACTTTGAATCAGATTACCATGGAACGCTCCAAAAATAACTGCGGAAATAACAATAGCATAATAGGTTCCATACTTTTGAAATCCTCTCATAATGAAACCTCGAAAAATAATTTCTTCCGAAATAGGACCTATAAACGAAGCATATAAGAGCATCGATACCGTGCTACTACTACTGGACGCACTCTCAATCTCACCCAAAATGGTAAACCCAAATCGGTTGAAGCAAGCCTCAATTCCTGTACCTGATAAACTAAAAATAGCCTGAGCAGACATAAAGACCGTTAGTAATACCAAAAATGACATTCCTGTCATTTTCTCTTGCGAATGAAAAATTAATTTCTGGTAATCACATTTTCGAAAATAAAACAATAAAAAGAGCAGCCCCAGGAAAACCGCAATGATGGTTGAAGTTCCACTATTCATTGCCTCATCAATAACAGAATCAATAACAGAATCAATAACAGAATCAATAACAGAATCAATATCAAATTCATTATTACTAGAAAATGATATAATCCTTCGAATCATATCTACAATAACAATTAAAAACATTATCAGTTCATATATAAGGACGCCTCTAGCCAACTTGCTTGTGTTTTTTCTGACCTCTTTTTTATTCCATTGTGTTTCATTTGTTTCAACTTTATTTTCCAATATTCTAATCTCCTTTACTATGTTTGTGTATCAATCATAGCTTCGGATGTTTCCCTATAGTCACTTTTGTTGTGAAACGCTTCTATTATGTTGCGGGGTGCACAAATAAAATGATTTCCAGTACAAAATAGTTTTGTTTTCCATCATTTTCTAAATAATACTCCATATACCCCTTATATTTTTCTACTGCCATTCTTATATTGCCCAACCCAAATCCATGATTTATATAATCTCCCTTTGTTGTGGAAAAAGTAAGCGTTGATTTCCCTTGTTCCACTGGATTGCGGAACATAAGAAACTGCATTGCATTCTGCTGTTTAAACTGTATCTGCATTTCCTTCTCTGGAACGTAACTCTCTTTTAATGCCTCAACCGCATTGTCAATTGAATTGGAAAATATTGTACAAAGGTCCATTGCATCAACAGTCAGATATCCCAGTTTTCCCTCTATTGAAATAGATATCTGATCTTTTTTAGCATTAGCCAACTTTTCATTTACTATTGCATCCACGATATCATTACCGGTGTGTAATTCTCGGTCTATCTGCTCGATCTGTGTATTTAAACCCAAAATGTATTTATTGGTCTCATCATATTTTCCTTCCAAAATCAGATTGTATAGGCAGGCAATATGGTTTTTCATATCATGGTGTACTCTTCTGGTCTCTCTTTGAGTCTCTTGATATGTTCTAAAATGCTCCAATTGTGCTTTTAGATAATGTTCATTCAGTATTGCTGCTTGTTGGAAATAGGTCTTGCCGTTTCCCTGAATCACCATTGCTATGATTGAAGTTTCCAAGAAAGCTACAATTAAAATGCTGAATCCCACAAAACATTTGGCGTAGAGCGATGCAATTTTAAACTCATCCACACATACAACTAAGACCGAAAACATCAAAAGAAACAAGCCAGTTGTGTTGATTAAATTTCTTTCCCACTTGGAAAGGGTTCTATTCTGGATAACTTCATCAAAACATCTTCTCCAATTTTTCCCCTTCCAGAGAAAAAGTATAAAGCTGATCCAGAATATAATATCAAATATTCCCATCCAGGAGATGTTCGTATTAATGATGGAATTCATAGATTTTGAAAATAAATATAGAAAAGAAATGGGAATGAATATCATAGAAAATATCATACCGGAAATTGGAAATATTAAAAATAAACCCCTAATTATATTTTTCCCCCTTGAACAAAAAACCAGTACACTAAAAAATAAAAAGGGTAAGACAATCTGCATAGCACCTTCTTTATCAAAAAAGCAAATCACAAATTCACTAAACAAAAATGTACCAAAGATAAACTTCCATGTGCGTAAATTATAAAAAAACTTCTCAAAATATATGTACTTTCCAATTAATATTAATAAAATTAAAAGTTCTGTGCACCCAATTATCATGTATAATTTTTCAAACATAATCTCACCTGTCTCATCCTAATATGCGCAAATAATTCATCATTGATGTTTTGAATTCATTTCTTTTTCCTCTGCTGAGTGGAATTTCATTTCCGTTTTTCATCATGATTTTCTTTCCGTCAAAGGATTTGACAAATCCTAGATTTATCAGATAACTTCTATGCGGCTTATAAAACATCTGCTTTGGCATTTGTTCTTCAATATCACTCAGTTTTTTACGGATTAAACACGTGGATCCTTCTATGCACACATTAATATATACATTTTCACTTTGCACATACTGGATTTCCGTCCAGTTTACCAACAAGGTTCTTTCTCCATCCTGTAATTCTATTTTACTATCCAATAGCCTTAGGTTATCAAAATCATGTAGTGTTTTTACTAATCTTTCCATCTGCAGAGGCTTATCAAGGAAGCGAAAGGCATCTACTTCGTAACCTTCCATGGCAAGTTCTGTATGACTTGTTAAAAATATAATCGGAATGGACTGATTGATGTTCCGAATCTGTTTGGAAGTTTCTATTCCATTCGGACCTGGCATTTCAATATCCATAAAAATCATTTGAAACTCCAACGGATATTTTTTAAACCTATCCATAAAATCCATTCCAGAGGAGAATACTTCGATTTCAACCTCTAACATACCATAATACTCTTCAAGTTTATCCCCTAATATCTTTTGAAAATTAACTTCATCATCACAAATTGCTATCTTCATCCTATCACCTTAAATATCTTAATAGTAATCTCAATTTTAAACTCTTATTATATAATAACAATAGCGGCCTCGCCTTTCACCATGCTAAGTTAAACATTTACTGTTACTAAAAACATCGTCCCTTATTTTTAATGAAATAAATACTCTAATTTTAATTCATTATACCATAAACTTATAATAAAAACACCACAGTACGTGCGTTCAACCCTCCTCAGTACTGTAGCGTTATCTCTAAAATTCTACTTAAATTAAAATCACCTATATGTTGAAATAACTTGATTTAATAATTTGTCATCTTTATTGTGCAGAGGTTATGGTGGAGATGAAGAGAGTCTAACACCTTTCACCACCCGTATTCTTTTATATTATATTTGCTGGCATTAAAGTAAATTTTTCTATAATAACTTTATTTATACCCTATCTCTCTTCATGAAAAAGGCTCCTTGCATAATTTCCTAATAATGTTAAGAAATCATCACAAATTCTAATGTCATCTATATTTTTGCTCATTTTAAAGGGGCAAAAAACGCTATTTTTTCGTCCGGTTTTTGCCCCAAATCCACACTCAAATCACATGTTCTATGATTCATTTATTAAATTATATTCTCAAATAAATTCTTATATTTGTCTGCTATTTTCATTTATGTTATTAGCTTCAAAATTCTCCTAAACACGTGCATTTTTATTTTTTCCTTGAATTACGTTTAATTCATTCATCTTTTTTATCTCACGATATATAAAAATTAAAGATATCATTGCAGTAAAAAAATCAGATAATGGAACAGATACAAAAACACCAGTGACTTTAAGAAATATTGGGATGATTAACATTAATGGTATTAAAAATAAAAATGGTTTCATTATTGATAAAAATAATGCAGGCTTAGGTTTGCCAATATACTGAAAAAAACTTGCAGCAATTACTTGAACACCTACTAAAGGACTCATAAGTATCATTACTCTTAAAATAGGAACCGTCAATGCTATTAATTCATTATCAGATGTAAAAACACCCGCTATTTTATTTGTAAAACTAATAATTATAACTAAAAATCCCAATGAAATTACAACTGATGTTAAAATTCCAAGCTTTAAGCTTTGTTTTACTCTATTGAATTTTTTAGCACCATAATTAAATCCTATAATAGGCTGAAGAGCTTGTCTAATTCCATACATAGGAATGGTAACAAACCCGAATATACGATTATATATACCAATTGCAGAAATATATAAGTCAGATCCTCCATAAATTCTTAATGAATTATTTAATACTATGGCTAGAATTCCATAAGCCAGTTGAGTCATAAACGTGGATGCTCCTAAGGAAATCGCTTCCTTTAATAATTTTATATCAATTACTAAATTTTTAACTTTTACTCCTAAAATTTTACTATTAAAACAGATGTATACCAATAAAAATATGAAACATATTATTTGAGAAATGTCTGTAGCAATGGCAGCTCCTTTTATCCCATATTGAAGTCTTGTAACCAATATGTAATCTAACGGAATATTAATTACAGGTCCTATTATCATGCTTATCATAGCAATATTAGCATGTCCTTCTGATTGTAGGATGCTATTGGAAACAATACTAAAAACGAAAAAAGCACTGCAATATAAAGTAATTCTAAAGAATGTTACAGCATAGGGTAGTATAGTTTCCAAGGAACCAAAAATATACAACATAGGTCTGATGAAAGCCAGTCCTATAACCATAATTAAAATTCCTAATAGAACAGAGGATGTTAATGCAGTGCCCACAGCCTTTTCTGCTCTTAGTTTATTTCCGGCTCCAAGACTTCTGGAAGTTATAGAAGCAATTCCAACTCCGATCATTTGAGAAAGAGCCAGTATTATTTGTTGAATCGGAAAAACTATAGTTAAAGCTGCAATTCCTAACATACCATTAGCCTGATTACCTATAAAAATTGCATCAATAAGATTATATAATACATTAGCTAAAAATACACTTATGGCAGGAAGAGAAAACTTAACGAGTAATGTTTTGATATTACCTTCCAGCATAAAATTTTCAAGTTCTGTCATATTATTACCTCCAAAAAAGTTATATTGAATTATATATTTATAATAGATTGTTAAAATATAGTCATACAATTTTACATTATATCACAATATTGGTGTAAATTCTTCAATTTGTTACCATGTATTTATAAGTAATTATTTGTTTTCCAACAGTCATTTTTATTTTAGTTCGGTAATGTTATCTTCGGATATAACAATAGCCGAGTTTACTTCACACTGTAAACTCGGCCATTAAATCCTATCCTATAATATATTATCGGTTATTTTAACCTTCAATTATGAAGAATTTTCCTTAAGAACCACAACATATCTATTATACTGCAAGGCTAAAATGTATCTTTTAATAATTGCTGGGCTTTTTCTTCATCGATTTTTACATAACTAATGCCATCCTCAAATGGTAAAGAATATGGTAAATTGATTTCTTTGATCTTATCCTTTTTGATGGAATCGTTTCTTACGACAGCAGCATACTTTTTTATCTCTTTTTTATCGATATTCGTTTCAATATTTTTTGATGCTAATTTATAAAGGGAGCCTATATTTTTAAAGATATCAGTCTCACTTTTCTGCGTTAGAATTGCCGCAAGTACATCCTTTTGCACGTCTATTCGAGCGAGATCACCCTCGGCATATCCTTTTCTAAACCGTACAAGCATTTCTACCTGTTTTCCATTTAAAATCTGTGGACCCTTTTTGAGTGCAATATGTAATCCTTGCATTGGGTCGTCATAATACATATCCTGCGGTACATCATAACTTATTCCTCCGATAGCATCAATAAAATCTCTCAAAGCAGCGGTATCCGTCTTTACATATTTTGAAATGTTAGTCCCCAATAACTCGTTCAATTTTTGAACCACCTGCTCGGGAGCATGGGAAGACGCATATAAACTCAATTTTGTATTCCTGCCATCATCCCCCTTAAGCATCGTATCTCTGGGAATCATCACCACGTTTAAATTACTTGTTTTTGCCTCATATCCCATCAAAATAAAGGAATCTACAGGAATGTTTGTGTTCGATCCAGTTTCACAAGCACCTATAAATAATACATTCATAGGCTCATTCATAGAGGCCCTACCATCCAGTGGGTTAGATAACAGTAAAATGCCAAAGATAACGCATATCAACGTCGATACGACAATGACTCCTTTCGTCGGTTTTTTATATTTCATAATATTTTTCACCCTTTCCCCAACATTACTTTCCCCAAACCCAAGTAAACCTTCTGCAAATAAATTGTTTTGTTTTATTGAAATTCCTAGCAGGGTATTTGCATAGTTCTCTCTTTGATCCATCGTCGATAATCGTAGCACCTTTTCATCACAGGAGAGTTCCATGTCCTTGCTTGCCAGATAAAACCAGCCCCATATTATAGGATTAAACCAATGAATCGTCAAAGCCATATAAGCGAGGAGTTTTACTATATAATCAAACCGTTTAATATGTACCATCTCGTGAAGTAAAATATGTTGCACCTCTTTTTCATATGCTTCATTTTGGAAGAGAAAATTTGGCAAAATAATCTTAGACTTCAGTATACCGCATACAAAGGGGCTCTCTACTTGATCTGAACTATATACTTCAGAGGGATACCGTAATTGAACCATATCACTGCAACGCTCTATAAGATCTTGCTTTTTCAATCGAGTAGCGGTACTCACCCTTCTAGCTATTTTTAAATAGGAAATCAAACTATACATGAGCAATGCCGCTATCCCAATGGCCCAAATGACTGCACATCCCATTATAATAGAATTCCCTTGAATGAAGTCCATGGGTGCACTTACTGCCCCGCTACCTGCATTTGCAGCAGTAGTTCCTAGGAAATTTGTTTCTTCTAACCCTTGCGGTGGTAATTCATTAGAATGAGGCATTAAATAGGCTTTGCTCAATGATTCTCCGTACTGTCCCACATTTGGATTGATCTTATCCAAAATGCTGAAAACGGAAGAAAAAGAAAACGGAAAAACCAATCGAAGCAATACAATCCCCCAAAGAGCATAAGAAAATATTTTAGGCATCTTTTTTCCTAATGAACTTCGAAAAACCAAAATAATTAATGCCGCAAAGGTAGCCGTAATACTCATATTTATAACAGTCATAAAAACATTTATCATTCTACTCTCCATTCCCCCCATGTAGACGGCACAATTGAAGTAAAAAGCAATTTAATCCTCTGCTTCATTTGTGCTCTCATTAATAATACGTTTCAACTCCTTTAACTCTTGCTCAGATAAAGTTTCTTTCTTCAAGAAACTCGCTAAAAACAGTGGAAGAGAACCATTAAATGTTTTATCAAGAAACGCCTTACTCTCTTGCCTTTGGATTTCTTCTCTCGGCACAATATACGTAACGATGGCTTCTACATTCTTTGTAATTCCACGTTCACAAAGTTTACGAAGTACCGTATACGTCGTCGATTTTTTCCAGCCTAATTCTTCTGTGCATAGTTTAACAAGCTCTGTAGAATTGATAGGGGCATGTGCCCAGATCAGTTCCATAAATTTGTACTCGGATTCAAATAATTTATAATCTGACATTTTTTATTCCCTTCTATTGATGTTATTTGTATACAAAGCATCGTAAGGTTTATTTAGATAAACCTTACGATGAGTTTATCCCAATAAACCTATTCTGTCAACCTGTTTTTTTCTCTGTCAATCTATGCCATCTATATTTTCATCCGTTTTAAAAGGGCAAAACCGTATTAGAGGGATTTGCCCGCATAAGAAAAACCTCCGGATATGCCGGAGGTTTATTATTCTTTCATAACCACAATATTTCGTAGTAAGTATTTATTCGTAGGTACTCAGCAAAAGAAAATGGATATACTTCTATTTCATAAGTACGACCTGTATCGGTTTACCAACGATGTTTCCATTTTTGTTAACAAAATTCGTCGGTAAATCGAGGTAGAGAAGTCACTTTTTCAATGTAAGATATTAAAGTTAACCGATACCACCGAACATAGCACCTGTAACGAGTGCGATAAATGCAAGTGGAACGAAAAGAAACTTACCAAGAGACATAAACCATGAACCGATAGGTTTATTTGCACCTTCGTTAACTGAATCAAGTGCGAACTTGTCGCCTGCAACATAGAAGAACATAATACCTGCCAGCATAGCGCCAAAAGGACATACGTAAATAGAAACTGCATCCATCCAACCCGATACAATACCCTGTATGCACAGTGCAACCCCACATCCTACAACTGCGATTGCTCCAACTGCGTGAAGTCTCTTCATACCAAACCTCTCTTGAAGCGTAGCAACAGGTGCTTCATATAAGTTAATGAGTGAGCTTATACCTGCGAAGAGTACACAGACGTAGAAAAGGATTCCTACTATAGTTCCCCCAGGCATACCGTTAAATACATTAATAAGGTAGATGAACATAAGTCCAGGACCACCTGATGAGAGTTCTGCACCACCTACTGCCATGGCAGGAATAATAACTAAAGCGGCAAGAACAGCTGCGATAGTATCAAATATAGCTACATTACATGCTGCAGTTATAATATTTTCAGATTTACTTAGGTAAGAACCATAGATAACCGTTCCGTTTCCTGCGATAGAAAGAGAGAAGAATGCTTGGCCAAAAGCAAAAATCCAAACCTTTGGATTAGCCAGACCTGCTGGATTAAGCGTAAAGATATATTTATATCCCTCATGTGATCCATGAAGTGTGAAGATGTAGATTCCAAGTCCTACAAAAAGTGTAAACAATGCAGGCATCATAATTTTGTTTGCTTTTTCTATGCCACCGGCAACACCGAGAGCCATGATGGTAAGGCTGGCTACTATTGCAATAATAATCCATATGTTATTGCCCCATGATATTGCGGTTGTTCCAAACATACCACCTATCTGATTCATATCCTGCCCCATGGCGGCAAGCTTGCCACTAAAAGCAAGAAATGTATATTTAAAGATCCAACCAACTACTACTGTGTAGCCAATTGCTAGTGCGAGTGAACCTAGAACTGGGATTACGCCAATTGTTTCACCTAATTTTTTGTTACCGTTATTAATCTCGGTGCATTTACCAAAGGCTCCTATTGGGCCTGCGCCTGCTGCACGTCCAAGCGCCATTTCTTCAATAACGCCGGTAGAAGCAATAAGAATTACAAATAAGCAATACGGAATCAGGAATGTCATGCCTCCCCATGCTGAAACCATATATGGGAAACGCCATATATTACCCATACCTACTGCTGAACCAATACATGCTAAGACAAATCCCCATTTACTTTTAAATCCATCACGTTGCGTTGTTTCGCTCATATTTGCCTCCTAAAAATAAAGTGATGGTGCCCAACAAAAAAATATATACATATTCTTTGCGGACACCATCATAGTTGCCCGATAATTTTGCGCATTATCTATACTATATATTAAAAGTTCTCGATAATACACAACTGTTCTTATTTATTTGGATATGGCTCAAGGAATGCGTGGAAGTGACGCATAGGAAGCTTATGACCTAAAGTAATCCTCATATTAGGAATATTCTCTCTGTCTTCATAAAGAGCCTTAACAGCTGCTATAACATAATCCAGATGTTCCTGGCTAAGCTGGCTGCGGTTGATAGCGAAACGAACTACGTTACAAACCTCAGCCTGCTGTTCTGGCGTCTTAAGATCATACTCCATGGAGTAATCACCAAGCTCAGAAACTCTGATTCCGTATCTTCTGATAAGTTCAAGTGAGAAGCCCTCTCCCGCAAATGATTCGTGGTCACGTTTACCATTGAAGAATTCGTCCATATTGATATATACACCATGGCCGCCAGCAGGAAGTACAACTCCCTTAACTCCAGCCTTGTAGAAGCCCTGCGCAAGATATTCGCACTGTTCAACCCTCTCCTTGAGGTAGTTTACGTTGCAACACTCATAGAGGCCAACTGCAAGTGCCATAATATCTCTTCCGGACATGCCTCCGTAAGAATCATTACCGTAGCAAGAAATCTGCTTAACTTTCAGAAGTACGCCGACATCTGTCTTAACTATTCCATCTTCGTTAAAGTCCGAGAAGTTTTTCCAGAAGAGTCCCCTATCACGGAAAGCAAGTATGCCGCCCATGTTAGCATGCCCGTCCTTTTTAAGAGACGCACAGAAGCCATCACAGTAAGAAAACATTTCTTTTGCAATAACAGGGATAGACTTATCTGCATAACCTTCTTCGTTCATTTTGATAAAATATGCATTTTCTGCCCAACGAGCTGCGTCAAGTATGTAAGGAATACCATACTTATGAGCTATAGCACTAACCGCACGAAGGTTAGCCATAGAGACAGGCTGACCACATACAGGGTTGTTCGTAATACATGTGAAAACAAGAGGAACGTTCTCAGGTCCAACTGCTGTGATGAGCTGCTCTAACTTATCAATATCCATGTTACCTTTAAAAGGATTTTTTGCGTATAATCCCCCTTCCGGTACTTCAAAGAGTAATTCTTTGTTGTAAAGGTTACGAGGAACTGAACCCATTTGTTTGATGTTACCTTCGGTTGTATCAAAATGTCCGTTTGAAGGAATAGTGAATACTTTTCCATGATAACGAGTATTCAGAATCTTCTTAACAATCTCCATAAGAACCGACTCTGCTGCACGTCCCTGCTGAATAATAAATGTATTAGGTCTCTCCATCTGAGCTGCACCACCGTTGAAAAGGCCGCCCTCGTATTCACAAAGATACATCTCATCCATCATCTTATTTATATCTTGACAATCTGTACGAACAAGATCTATGATCTTTTTCTGATCATCTCCACGCTCAAATACATCTCGTAATGTATCAAGAAGTACATAGTAACCTTTATTACGTCCGTACGACTCATCACCAAGGAACATAGCTGCCCACTGTACATCGGTCATAGCAGTTGTACCTGAATCAGAAAGCATATCAACTGTAAGCATACCAGCTGGAAATGCAAACTCGTTATAATGTGTTGCTGCGAGAGCTCTCTCTCTCTGTTCAACCGTTACCTGTGGAATGTTTCTTTTAACATATGCCAATGAACTAGGTGTTGATGCGTTTAATGGATACTCTTTCATTTATGTTTCCTCCTAATATGGCGTCTTGCGCCTTCATGATAGAGGATACTCCGGTCATCGCTATAGAGTGACTGGCGGACAGTATCTTTTTTTGTTAGTTATGCTTGTTTGGCAAGCTCTTATTTTTCTGCAATAGCTTCAATTTCAACTAATGCATCCTTAGGTAGTCTTGCTAGGGCTGATTGCTGCTGGTACCTTATCTGTATTTACAATTCCCCGCATTGTTTTCCTCCTTCCTATGGAAATAATTTATCCCTATAATAATATATTTTCCCTTTAACATATATTCCAGATTTCCGTTTTATTATTGTAAAATGGAGTCCTGAGCAAATTGGAGGTGCATTTATGACAAATTCTTTATTAGCTCCATATATTAAACTAACTGAAGTTTTAGGAAACACTTTAGGTCCTGATTATGAAGTGGCTTTACATGACTTGACTAATAGAAAACATCTTTAGTTGCGCAAAGTATTGGTATGAAAAATCTAAGTCCATTTGCCTTTAATGCAGCAAGATTCTATGTTGGTTCAGTTGTACTTATACCAATCTTATTATTTTCTAATTCATTTAAGAGTTCATTTAAGAGCAATCCAAGCGATCAAGATATCCAAGGAAAACAGTTCTATTCAAATCACTTCTTATTAAAAAGTAGCTTTATTTGCGGTTTCATTCTTTTCATCACTGCAACTTTTCAACAAATCGGTATTATATATACTACTGTAGGAAAGGCAGGATTTATCACATCCTTATATATTGTAATCGTACCCGTTCTTGGTCTATTTATGGGAAAACATATTTCTATGCGTATACGGATTTGCATATTATCCGCTATGATTGGCATGTACCTGCTCTGTATGACCGGTAAGTTTAACATAGCCTATGGAGACTTTTTGATTTTACTATGTGCATTAACTACAGCCATACATATCCTTTTAATAGACCATTTTTCGACGAAAATTAATGAAATTAAGTTCTCGTGCCTCCAATTCTTCTTTTGTGCTACATTAAGTTTGTTAATTTCAATTGTTTTTGAAGAAACAAGTTTTAACGCTCTCATAGCCGCTATCCCTCCAATTCTATATTCGGGAATTTTATCTTGCGGTGTAGCCTATACCCTCCAAACTCTTGGACAAAAACATGTTCCACCTACTATGACTGCACTTATACTCAGTTTAGAATCCGTATTTTCTGTTTTATCGGGATGGCTAATACTTCATCAAACTCTTTCCATTAAAGAACTAATCGGTTGTGCGATTATGTTTTACGCTATTGTTTTTTCCCAGCTTCCAAATCCAAAACATATCAATGCAGACACTTAGTATATTAAAAATTCTAATGATAATTTAAGGATATTAAGGCATGATTTTAAAAACCATATACTGGCTTTAAGCAGTATGGCAAAAAAACAAGAAAATGAAAAGATTATAAGTTATTTAGATAGTATGCAAAATCAACTTTTAGTAAAAGGAAACTATGTTTGCACTCATAATATATCTTTTGATAGTATCTTAAACTTTAAATTGCATAAAGCCAATGAGTTAGGTGCTGATATAAAAATAGATGCATATATGCCGAAGGCATTATATATTAAATACATTACTATACTATAATACGAATATAGTTGGTTCATTATAATCCTCTTTTCGTTAAACTTGTCCTAACTTCACTCCTATATTGACGTGTAATATTTAACATCTGTCCATCAAACAGCCTTATATTGTCATATGTATATTCTGATATATAATTTTTATTTACCAAATATGATTTATGTATTCTGATAAAATTAGAACTTAACTTCATTTCAATTTCTGATAGCTTTCCATAAAATTCTTTACAATCCTCTATTGTAATAATCTTTATTCTTCTTGCTTGGCTGGTAAAATAAATTATGTCTTTTACATGAAGTCGTTCTATTGTTTTATTGCAACTAAACTCAAATACTTCTTCATATTGCTCAATTAAGTGTCTGGCTTTATCTATATTAAATATAATTTTTTCTTTATTTACAGGTTTTATTAAAAAATTCAAAGGTCGTATATCAAATAGCTCCATTGCATAGCCTTCAACCCCAGAGATATAAATTATTTTTGTACATTCATTGTTATAAGTTTCTCTGATTTCTTTGCCTACTTCAACTCCATTCATAGGCAGCATTTCAATATCTAAAAATACTAAATCAAAATATTCTCCTCTACTTAACTGTTTTAATCAATCTTCCCCTGCATAATATACTTCAACATCTAACATAAGCCTACTATTTTGGCCATATTCTAATATTATTTCTTCCATTTCAGCGCACACTTTTTCCTCATCATCACAAATGGCTATTTTAAACATTTTAATCCCCCATATTATCTACTATCAACACCCTTTATAAATTATATCATACAGAGAAAAAAGTTAAAACATCACTGTATGTAAGCTTGCCTTTATTTACTGATTGCACGGAAAATCCTTATTCCCGCCCATTTTAAAAGGGCAAAAACTATCACATTTCTGTCAGTTTTTTGCCCCCAAACTTTCTTCAAAACCATAATATATCGTGGTCAACTTTTGTTATTTATTATGACAACCACATTTAATCATCTTTTTTGTCACCTCAAGGTTCTCAAATCTTTTGACTGGAGTCAAAACGACCAAACCCTTTAGTTGCAACGCTTATGCACGTTCCAGCAAACAAACTACCTCCGTATGCCGTGAACTGGTAATAATGATGACATAAGGACCTGGTGGTTCCTTGGCGGGAAATAATTCTTACCTTAAAAAAGCTTTTCTAGTATAAAAAATACCATCTAATCTTTATAATTCCACTCATTTATTAGCCTATCAAAATCAGATTCAAACAGCCCATCTTGAACAATGCGATATTTCTCAAATTCACTTTCTGCATGGGCTTTGGCAATTTCAGCTGTCACCTTTCCAGCATCTTGTAAGACTTCCCTATCCGTTGCTTCTATGAACCGATTCAATCTAGTTTCCCAATCTTCCATTGTCATTGGAATATGTCTAATTGCCATATCCTCTGCAATATCCAAATATGCAGAAACTAACCTTTGAAGTTGTGACATTTCAAATTCTGTTAAATAATTTTTAGCAATAGAGACATCAAATTTTTGGATTTTTCCATTTGGTGCATCTTTCCAAGAAGTCAGACCCATATGTGTTTTTTGAGCATCTGCTCGCGTATATATGATTTCTGATGCGGTTTGACCGTGAATTGCCCAATGTAACTTATTTTGTACGGTTGCGAAAAAACGCTTTGTAGCATTTGAGCTTACATCGTAATCAATAGCGGTCGCATAGATATCAGTAATTTTTTGATAGAATTTTCGTTCACTCAAACGTATTTCACGAACTCGCTGAAGCTGTTCTTCAAAATACTGTTCGGTTAAAATAGACCCACCATTCTTCAAACGTTCATCGTCCATTACAAATCCCTTTATGGTGTAATCTTTTACTATTTGATTCGACCATTTGCGGAACTGTATCGCTCTCTCATTATTCACTTTAAATCCAACTGCAATAATCATTTGTAGATTATAATGCATTATATCTCTGTTTACATATCTACTTCCTTCGGTTCGAACTATCCGGAAATTCCGGATAGTTGAGCTTTCATCTAGCTCATTATCTAAATATACCTTTTTAACATGATCATTAATTGTGCGGATATTTACTTTATATAATTCGGCCATCATCTTCTGAGTAACCCATATATTCTCATCTTCATAACGCATTTCAAAGCTTTGAGGATTATCCCCTGTTGCTGCAATATATGTTAGGTATTCTGCTGCACTCGAACGTATGGTGATTTCATCATTCTTTTTCTTCGCCATAAGTTTTCTCCTTCCTCTTTAATTAAATAATTATCCCTATTACCTGTATTAATTGTTCTTAGTCCAATTTTTTCATTCAATTGCTATTTTTTTCTTGCTCTTAGTATTTATATCTTAGCATAAAAAAGCATACAGAACAAGCGTTCTACATGCTTCGACCATTTTTTTATTTTATCAGCTCTAATTCAAATCAATTTAATTATTTTTTTCCAACAAACACACACACTCCGTATGCTTTAACTAAAGTGAAAGTTTCCATCTAATTTTTCACTATGAATGGTTCCAAAAACCAAGGTAAATATTTTTCACAAATTTCTTTTTTTACAATCGCTTGTCCACCAAATATTAAAAATATTCCTACATCTTCTTCAGAATTTATAATCATTGGCTTTCCACGCACTTGTTTACAGAGCTCAATAGCTTTATCAGGTATAACTGGTCTCAGTATTCTAATTTGCATTTCCCTAGTTTCATCAGTCCAACCTACCCATTGAGTTTGACCACCAATCTTATCCTCATTGGCTTCTATCCAATAATAAGTTGCATTAACATCAATTATATAATCATTTTTAGATTTTAAATAATTTTCATAAAAGATATTATATGTCCCCTCCCCAGAGACTTTATTCTTAATTTCTTCCTTTTGTTCTTGAATACAACTAATTCCTAATAAGTAATCTGATGATACCTCAAAAAAGACTGCTAATTTAGCTATTGTATATGTATCTGGCCTGGATTTTCCTCTTTCATAGCGTTGTACAGATTTAACCGTAATCTCTAACTGATCCGCTAAATATTCCTGCGTCATTCCTAAAGCTATTCTTAATTCCTTTATCTTATCTCCTAATGATTTCATTACTAATATCGTTCACTCCTTTCTTGACACTAATTATACACTATGGTTAGCTGTCAAGAAACGGACAATGATGTCTCTTACTTGAAAATATATGTATTGCCATATCATCTGTATTTCCGCCTATTATAAAGGGGCATAAATCGTCCTTTTTTCGTCCGATTTTTGCCCCAATTTCACTTCCAAGCCAACATATTGTGTTCATATTTCGTTATTTCTTATCAAAACCACATTTCGTCATCTTTTTTGTCATCTCAAGGTTCTCAAATCTTTTAGCTTGCGCAAAACGACCAAATCCCTCTATTTTTCAATGCTCTTGCCACGCTCCAACAAACAAACTACCTCCGTGTGCCTTGAGTAGACAATAATGATGCCATAATGGCCCACTGCTTCCTTGGTGGCAAAGTATTTTTCTCGAAAACAGTTTAATCTCACTCTCTTATTTGATCTAGTCCAATCTCCTCCTTGTTAATTGCAGGATTCCACCGCTAATATAGAAAGTACTGCTTTACTTATGCCAATATCATATATAAATATATGGTCAGATGCAGTTATACTGGTTAATTCAAGAATATAGGTGCAGCAATCACCGCATACGTTTTCATTGTCGGAATATTCAAATTTTAAAGCATTGCTTTGATTAAGGGTCAGTAAATTTATAGAATTATAAACAAAGGAGGTTAATAGCTGTAAAACATTACTGTTTTTGCAGGTTCTGTATAGGGTAAAATTATAAGTTGTCGTAGCTGTTGAACTTGAGTCATTGTGTATAATTCCATTAAAATCTATAAGAAACTTTGGACATTTTAAATTACTTATATCAATTGTGGTGCTGACTATAGGAAGGTTTAAAGTTTGTGTTAGCTGTCTATCAGCTGGTATATCAATAGGTCCAAAATAAAAAGAACCGACATTACTGCTAAATATACTATTCCCAATTAATTTATTACTTCTGTTTAAACAGCAATCAAAAGCTAATGCAGAGAAGGTGCCATTGTTAATAGAAAGAGTCATCGTTCCTGGCTGCCCTCCGTTAGTAATACTAGTTAGCTCAATAATATAGGTGCAGCATTCAAAGCAGTTTTCATCACAAGGAGAATATTCAAAATTTAAAGTTTCACTGTTAGAAACTACGTTAGCGATAATATTTGTAAAGGCAAAGGTTGTGACCGGAGTACGGACTCTGCTGCCTTTGCAAAGCTTAAATAAAGTGAAGTAAAGTGTAGGTGTTACACCTATATTCATTGTAACTATATTCAATATTCCTGTAAACTTTAAGCGCAGCTTAGGCTTCTTCATTAAGGTTGTATCCAAGTTAATAACAGCAATAGGTTGATTTAAGGTAATCAAATAGTTTGGAACTGTAAAAGTAAGATTGCTAGAATAATAAATATTAGAATTAACACATAGTAAGGCATTTCCAGAGTTTTTATTATGAATATCAGAAAAGTAATTGCTTTTTTGATATTCTACGCCCAGTATAGAAATAAGTCCACTGTTAATATCAAAGTTTAAAATTGAGGCGTTAGTGGATTGAATACTAGTCAATTCAAGAATATAGGTGCAGCAATCTTCGCATAATTCATCACAGTGAGAATACTCAAAATTTAAAGTGCGGCTATCTTGATTTGTAGCAAGTACATATAAAAAGTCAAAAGTAAAGATAGCCAGTGTATTTGAAACTTTATTGTTTTTACATATACTGGTTAAGGTGAATTTAAATTTAAACATATCAGTATTATTTGCTGTTATATTTAATATTCCATTAAAGTTAATTAGCCATTTTAAATTTTTGTTGCAAGATGTGTCAATTGTAGTACTTGCAATTGCTTGATTTATATCTATTGTTGACACACCGCCTGTAAAATCAATTGTTCTTGGTCCCAAAGACCCATTACCAGTTGACAAAATAGAATTACCAGGTACTGGATGTTTTTTATCTATGCAATTAAAATCATTATTCTTGCAGTCTGATATTTTTTCATCGCAGTCATATCTGAACACATTTGTCATGAGATTTCCTCCTTTAATAATGTAAATTACATTTTACTGTATAGTATTATGGTATGAGTAAAACGTGACTGTTTGTAATCGTCAAATGTAAGCATGCCTATACACGTATAAATAAATTATATAGAATAAGGGTATCGGATAGGCTATACCCAGCCTATCCGATACCCTTATTATGTTACTTGAAAATTTAATATTGCCATAGGCCTTGCTTACTCGCACTAAATTCCGATATAACTCTCTTTTTCGAGTTTCAGAATCACACACTCCGTATGCCTTGAGTAGACAATAATGATGTCATAGGGAGCTGGTGGTTCCTTGGCGGAGTTCTTACGAATACGAAGTACATGAGTTTCCTGATTCGTTATTTAATCATCAATTTATGTCAATCTTTGAACTATACTAGCTAAATTTTCTATCAACTGTGGCATTCCATTTGCAATGCAGCTAGCACTTATTCCAACAATTAAATTATTTATTTGGGCCTTGACTCCACCAAAGCGGTTATTTTTTATATTGTCATTTAATACATTAATTCGTTCTTGTTCTTCATGTGGTAAATCTAATTTTGCCAATTCTTTTAATAATAAATTTAATTCTTCTTTTAATCCATCGTTTACCACAACTGATGCTTGATCCCCAACAGCTAAATGTTGTATTGTTCCATTATTAGTGATATTGTAATTATTTCCCATATGAATAACTCCTTTTTCCAAAAACGATTTGACTTCTGCTATACTCCAGCTACTACTTAATTGACTATGCAAGTCTGTTCTAATACTTTCAATATTCCCATAGCAAAATGTTGCTAATTTTTCTCTGCCAATACTTGCATTTGCTAACTTTTCCAATGCTATTTTTACTTTAAGTGCATTACCATTTGATGCAATATTTTTTATAGCACCACATAAACTATTATATAATCCCCAAGAATCTAAATCTATAAAATCATTTTTTGTTACCAATTCCGATAATTTCATAACTAATTCTAAAGATTCAAAATCCTTTACTTTACTAATTTCACCTGTAATAACGGGTATTGTCCCCTCTTCGTCTGGATAATCTGGTATTCGATTATTCTCTATTGCCAAATTATAATATTTTTTCAAGCCAAATAAAGAATCAATAGAAATCAACTCTTGCAAATACATTTTACCGTCTTCAGATTTCGAGTTTTCCTCTTGCATTCTACATATAAGTAGTCCATTTTTTTCGGACTGACATTTATTTACTATAATTTTTAATTGAACTGTGTTTGAAGTGGGTAAAAGATTTTTATATACATAATTGCTGTCTTTTACAACCATTATATACTCTAATATCTCACCTTTAACATACTCTGTGTATTCATTATCTTTCCATATATCTAAAGCCAAATCTATTCCATCATCTAATTTGTTTTCTTTACAAAAATTCAAATGTTGAAGAGCTACATCACCAATCAAAGTTTCGTTTCTCAAATTAAAGATAATTTGATTTTTCATTTCTTCATGTCTGATGCGTCTGATTAAATATGAAGAAAATTGACGATAAGAATTTTTCGTTTCATTAAATAAAGTAGTAGGTATCATCAACATTTTCAAATAAACTTCTTCTTCATAATCAAGAGAATAAAACGTTGTAAAGAATAACAAATTTTTAATTAAATTACTACAACTAAAACCATTTACTTTCAACTCTATCTCGGATTCAAAATTTGTTTCATAAATCTTTTTATAGCAATAATTTATAATGATCTCCTCTTGTTTTTTACTTACTTCGATATCTTTAGATGAATTATACATTTTCTTTACAATGCGATTAATCGAAAAGTCTTCCCAATTAATTGCATAAATAAAATCTCTCAATTTATCAGAGTTATTATTTTCCTTCAAATAACAGTCATAGTAAATATCAGATAGCTCTGGTTTATTTTTTATATTAGAATGCCAATTTTCTAATATACTACCATCCGGCATCAGTAATTTAATAAAATCATCTATTAATTTTAAATATTTCTCTTCATCAAATAAAGCATTAAAATATATTTGCTTCCCCCTTTTTCTAATAAGATCATAATCCACTACCTCTCGCTTAGGAATTTTTATGCCTTCCTTTTCAAAAACTAGCTTAATAATTTCTTCAAATCTGTAATCAGAAGTATTTCTTCTTAGAGCATATTCAATAAATATTCTTTTAATTTCTAACTCGTCATTTTTATATATCTCTATAAAATCATCTATACACTGTTTATCCATAATATCTTCTATGCAAAAAATCCCTTCATCAAGATTTTTACACTCATTTAATACAAAAGCATAAGTATCAAAAACTGTACCTGTATTATTAAAAAATGTCTTTATTAGAGACACTAATCTTTGATTAAATCTCATTGAACTCTTTATAAAAAGAACTTGTATATCATTTAATACCTTTACTTCACCTTCTTTATACAGAATTTCAGCATTAAAGATTATTGGGTCAAAATATTCTTCACCTTCCCACCAAAATGGAGAATTTTCATCCAAATTTATTAAATAATTTAGTACATATCTAACAGCTTCGATACTATTAATTGACGGGATATTTTTATCCAAATATATTTTTTCACTTAAATTTATTGTTTCTTTTTTGTTAGAATGCCAAATTTCAATACCTTTAATAAGAAATCCCACATATTTATTCTGTAGATTATGCTCTTGTATAAATAAATACATGCCATATCGAATGTCACTTATACAATTTTCATAAAAAAGCTTTATAAGTTCATCTGCAATTTTTTCTGTATAAATCCTTGAATTGGATAGAATCATAATAAGGCATTGTTTTTCATAACTATCCATTTTTTCTGATTTACAATATTCAAATATAATTGATCTTATATCATTTTCATAGCAGTAGAAATCTGTAATAAATCTCAGAATTCTTAAGGCATTATTAAAGGAGATTATGTTTGTAAAATTTTCCACCTGATTCAATAGGTATTTTAGTAGATGTTTAGATTGTCCAAAATTAGCTAACTTTTGTGATGAATTAACATCCCAATTTATCGACATATTCTTTTCATTATAATTTTCTAAAATTGCAATTATCAATTCACCTCTTTTATTATAATCAACTGTATTAATCTCAAATTGAACCACATAAGATGGATGTTCATCTATTAACCATTCAACAAGAGTATTTTTTTGGTAAATTGATACTAAAAAAGATAAAACATTCATCCATAATGGATTAATTGTATCTAACATTTCTTTATAAGTGATAAGCTCTTTTATTTCAAATAATTCCATATTCGAAAGAAATTTAGCTACTAAATATTCTTTGAAGTTATTATGTTCAAACTTCCAATTTAGTCCATTATATTTTCTCCATATTCCAGTATATTGAAGTAAACATCTTTCATTATATTCAAATAATATTTGATATTCAGCTTCATCAAAATCCTGTTTATTTAAACAGTGCAAGCTAAATGCTACTTTTTGAAGTAACTCATTGATTTTTACTTTTCTTTGATAAAGAGCTTCCGTACTAATATATTTATTACTATCCTGACAGAATCTATTATCTATCATTTTATCTATTAGATCGCTCTTTTTAGGCAAAATTTTATCTTTATTATATATTTCAATTAGCATTTTAAGATAAAATGGGTTTTTGATTAAATCTTCTAATGAACTTTTTGAAATAGCCTCCATAAAATATTTTCTATCACCAATTTGCCTTTCAATATAATCTTCTACTAATTTATCATCAATAGGTAATAGCTCTAGTTCATAAAAATTATTAAAACTACTGATAATACTTTCCTGTGATAAAACATAAAAATTTTTTCTTGAAGAGATTATAAATACGGTATTTTCTTTATATTGATTTGTAAATCTATTAAGTCTTTTTATAAATGCATTGACATTCTTAGCTTCTATCTCATCAAATCCATCTAAAATTATGAAAGACTGACCTTTATATGTGTTGTCAAAACCAATAAAATTTTCAATAGAATGGTCTATATATGTTGATAAATCATAGCTATATACTTTATAAAAATCAAGTTTAGAAACAGCTGTGGTTAAGCATTCCAATTCTTTACTTTTTCCCATCCCTGCATCTGCAAGTAGCACAACTCTCTTTTTCGCACAGCAAATATCATATAAACTCCCGCTTACATGTTTATCTTTAAAAGATCTAACGTTTCGCTCAATATAATCATTTGGATAAAAATAAGATATTTTGATTCCTGTATATTTTTCAATTTCTCTACGAATTATGTTATTTGTATCTTTTGTAATATTAAATTCAATATATCTTTTTAAAATATCATTTTCTACGACTAACTTCCTTAACTCTTTTATAATAAAATCTTTTTGTTCTATTGCTAAGATTGTTCCATCAAAATTATTCAAATTAAAATTTAAAGGCACTGTGTTGAAAATATTATCTTCGAATATCCATTTGCATAATATGTCTACATTCTCTTGTCTAGCTAAAGCAGAATCCTCAACTACGAGATTTGGATTTTCTATTCTAAAGTTATTTTCTAACTTGATAAAAACTTCCGTCATATTACTTTCAAAATCTTCTTTCGTAATATAATTAAAGCACTCAGATACAAAGTTTGATATAAAATTAATTAATAGCCCTGATAATATTGTATTCATGCTCCCTCCAAAACTCTTTCTATTTTCATAACGGCCGTTCAATATTCCTTATTTTACCACACCCTTCAAACATCTGTCGACCTTATCTCCATCAATATAAAGATGCCTTTAATATAAATATTTCATAAAAATTCCTCAAAGTAGCAATCGTTGCCGCCTTGAGGAATTTTTACAATCATATCTGCATATGTCATCCTTATTTTTGCATATTTTTAAGGGGCAAAAATCGTCATTTTTACGCTCGATTTTTGCCCCAAATTCACTTCAAATCCACAACATATTGTGGTTAGCTTTCATTATTTCTTATCAGAACCACATTTCGTCATCAGAACCACACACTCAGTGTGTTTCGTCATCGGAAAATTATCATACGCCTTTACTGTTTTAACCTCATATCCATACAATTGCATAAACTGCAAATTTTCAGCCAACGTCTTAGGATTACAAGATATATAAACAATCTGATTAACCCCATAATCTACAATTTTGCTCAATGCCTTATTTTGAATTCCCACTCTTGGAGGATCAACCACGATTACGTCAGGTTTTTCTTCTATATGGTCCAGTACGTCAAACACATCTCCGGCAAGGAACCGGCAGTTTTTCAGTCCATTCAGCTCTGCATTTACCTTGGCGGCTTCTACAGCTTCCTCTACTAATTCCACTCCGATAGCCATTTTGACCTTCAATGCTAAAGCCTGCGTAATAGTCCCTGTTCCGCAGAATAAGTCGTAGACGGTTTTGCCTTCAACATTTTCAATTAGCTCTAGAGCTTCTGCATATAATCGTTCCACTGCTTCAATATTTGTCTGAAAGAATGAAAATGCACTTACTTTAAAATCGAGGCCCATGATTTTTTCCATATAATAATCACGTCCCCAAAGTATCTTCAATTCATCACAATAAACTGCATCTGAAAGCCCGTCATTTATAGTCCTAAGTACTCCTACAAGTTCATTATCAAGCTTAAGGCCCTGAATACATTCAACAAAACCCTGTTCATCAAATTCAACCTGAGAAGAAGTAACTATATTTACAAGTAATTCTTTAGTTCGTTCCCCTTTTCTTATAATCAGGTTTCTCATTAACCCTTCATGGGATTTTTTATGATAGAACTTATATTCATGTTGATTACAAAATTCCAGAACAGCTTTCAGTATTATATTAAAATCAGGATCTACAAGCTGGCATTCATCAACTGTAACAATTGACATAAATCTACCCTTTTGATGCATTCCCAAGGTCATTTCTCCATCTTTAACTTGGTCTCCAAAAGTATATTCCATCTTATTTCTATAGGCATACTGTTTTGGACTACCTTCAATGCCTAAAAACTTTTCACAAACTACATCTTTTGCATCAAGTAAACGGATGACTTCTTTACCCTTCATTTCTACCTGTTTTTCATAAGGTATACCCTGATGAATGCATCCTCCACAAAATTGGTCATGCTTACATATTTCCATAAATCTCTCCTATTTCCTTTAATGATTTATTTAGAATTTGTCACAGTAGACTAGCAAGGCAGGTTCTTAGAACCTGCCATACTTAGTATAAAACTCATTTTTATATTCAAGAAATCGATCTTCTTCTATAGCTTTTCTTATATTGCCCATCATATTTACTAAGAAGTGTAAATTATGGTTAGATAAAAGCATTGCTGATAACATTTCATCACATTTATACAAATGTCTTAAGTATGCCTTTGAATAATTTCTGCAAGTATAGCAGTCACATTCAGGGTCAAGAGCTTCAAAATCTCTTTCATACTTTGCATTTTTTATGTTTACTCTTCCATATGAAGTCATAGCCATACCATGTCTTGCAATTCTTGTTGGAAGGACACAGTCAAACATGTCAACCCCACGTTCAACACCTTCAAACAAATAATCAGGGCTTCCGACTCCCATCAGATATCTGGCTTTTTCACTTGGTAAATAGTCAACACAATCATCCAGCACATCAAGCATTAATTCCTTCGGTTCTCCTACACTTAATCCACCTATGGCATAACCAGGTAAATCCAAATCAACGATCTGCATGGCACTTTCATATCTTAAATCCTTATACATACCACCCTGCATGATTCCAAATAAAGATTGTCTCTCCACATCTTTATGGTAATCCTTACATCGTTTTAACCATCTGGAAGTTCGTTCTAAGGAATTTTTCACATAATCTCGGTCTGCAGGATATGGTGCGCATTCATCAAAGGCCATCATGATATCTGAGCCTAAAGCATTTTGAATCTCCATTGATTTTTCTGGTGAAAGCATATGTTTAGAACCATCAATATGAGATCTAAACTCTACCCCTTCTTCTGTAATTTTTCTTAAGTCCCCCAGGCTGAAGACTTGGAATCCACCACTATCTGTTAATATGGCTCTGTCCCAATTCATAAACTTATGAAGTCCGCCTGCTTCTCTTACAATTTCATGACCTGGCCTTAGATATAAATGGTACGTATTAGATAATATAATCTGCGCTCCCATTTCTTTGACCTGCTCAGGTCTCATAGCCTTTACTGTAGCAGCCGTTCCAACAGGCATAAACACAGGAGTCTCAATAGCACCATGAGGTGTATGAACTCTGCCTCTTCTAGCCTTTGTCCGACTGTCTGTCTTTATCAGTTCGTAAGTAACTGCATTTTTCATCTATAACATTCTCCTTTTAACTTGTTTTTATGACCAATCCAAATGTGTGAAACAAATCGTTGGAAGGTCAGATGCTACAAAATCAGCATCGCATCGCCGTATGAAAAGAATCGGTATTGTTCTTCTACGGCAGTATTATATACTTCAAGAATTTTCTCTCTATCGTATAATGCAGAAATAAGCATTAATAATGTTGATTTTGGTAAATGGAAATTTGTAATCAAGCAGTCAATTATTTTAAATTCATAACCTGGATATATAAAAATACCAGTATCTCCATGTCCTGATTGAACTTCATATTTTGAGGTAGAATCAGTTTGATTAGGAATAGCTGCACTTTCCACAGTTCGGCAAGACGTAGTTCCAACAGAAATAATCCTGCCACCTGCTGCTTTAGTTTCATTTATAATCCTTGCACTCTCTTCACTTACCTCGTATTCTTCAAAGTGCATCTTATGCTCTTCTATGATTTCACATTTTACTGGCCTAAAAGTACCAATACCTACATGTAAAGTAACATAAGCCAATTTAACACCCATTTCTTTTGCTTTTTCCAGAATTTCATCAGTAAAATGAAGACCAGCAGTTGGCGCTGCCACAGATCCCTCTTCTTTACAGTAAACTGTCTGATATCTGTTCTTATCTTCCTCCTCACTGGCTCTTTCAATATAAGGAGGCAATGGCATACTCCCAAGTTCTTCAAGCCTCTCAAGGAAGATACCTTCATATTCAAATTTTACATGTCTGGTACCTTCTTCACCATAATCTATTATGGTAGCCTTAAATGGAGCAGTAGCACCTTCCCTTGAAAAATCAACTACATCTCCTGGTTTAAGCCTCTTACCTGGTTTGACCATGGTTTCCCAAGTATCACCCTCAAGTCTTTTAATAAGAAGGAATTCAACTTTAGCACCAGTTCCTTCCTTCGTTCCAAATAACCTGGCAGGCAATACTTTTGAATTATTTAATACCAAACAATCTCCCGGCTTCAAATATTCTAAAATATTATAAAAATGTTTATGTTCAACGTCTCCAGTATCCCTATGAACTACCAAAAGCCTTGAATTGTCTCTTTTATCGGCCGGCTTCTGCGCAATTAACTCCGGAGGCAAATTATAATCAAAATCATTAATATGCATTAACCTTATAACTCCATTCTATTATCTAATCAATTGTAATATCCGTATAATAATACTTTAATATGTCCATATATGTAAAGCCTTTTTTGGCCATTTCTACAGCGCTATCCTGAGGCATACCGATGCCATGTCCATAACCAAGCCCTGTAAATGTTACATTTCCACCACTCACACTCTCTAATGTGTTGGATATCTGATTACCGCCTGTAGTCTGATTCATATCCGCAACAGACTTCGTATCTTTACCATTATGAGCATACATACTATTTGTTGAAATCTGACTAGTGGAACCACTTTTATTTATTACATACACCGTTTCAGGTAATACGGTTGGGCTATTCGAGGATTTAGAAACTACATAAGGCTGCGAAGAATTATTCACCACAGGCTGGGTGCTTCCATTTTCATTTAAAGAAAACCTGTTTGATTTAATAACAGTAGCCCCTAAAACGCTCCTTATTTTTTCTTTCTGTAACGTGGCAATACCGCCTGTTCCTGTGAATTGAATGGTATCCACAGCCCCTGACTGATTCCTCTTTATTATGGAAACATTCGTAATCGTTCCTATATTATTACCTGCAGCAGATAATTTACTTGCTAACTCAGAAAATGTAAAAGATTGACTCCAAGGATATGAAGGTGAATATTCATCTTTAACTGCTTTTAAGTATCCTAAACTGCTTCCCCATACATCTTGAACATCCTGAGTATAACCACCACTATTTTTAAAGAAAAATGCAGCTACAGTTTTACCTTCATAATTTATAGTCTCTCCCTTAGTTTGATCAACAGCTGCGATGGTCTCAGGATACTCATCATTATATCCCTTATAAACTTGACAATGAGTTGATGCACAAAGGTCAAAACCATACGAGTTATGAGTCCCAAGTTTGCAGACTGCAAAGCTCCTTGCTGCAACAGCCTGAGCCTTTAGCGCTTCTATTGGGAATGATTTACTTAATTCAGCATTTATGACACCATATAAATATTGCTCCATAGGTAAAAAATTGATAATTGTCAACTTGCCTGAAGAAATATTAAACATGATTCCGCCTCTATATTTACTATTTGCAAAAGTTAAAGTACTACCATTTTCATAGTTATATGGCATAATACAATTTGCGTTTTGAAAACCTGTGTTCATTGCAATCGTTTCACCAGAGTTTTTTGTTCCAATTAACTGTATGCTGCCAAATTGAATACTAATAGTTACTTTATTTACATCCTGGAAAGCCGCCAATTCAGTAAATCCATTATTATCTCCCATACCTAATTTCACACCATTATCAAATGTTACATCATATTGGCTGGCACTTGAACTTCCATACTTTAAACCAATCTTAATATATTCCGGTATAGAATCTGCTCTGGCATAATCTAAATCTAAACTAATACATGCTGTCATTATTATTACCATTACGACAACTGTTGACAAAATATCTTTTACCGTAACCTTCATATCTGCTCCTTATTTTTATTAATCTGGTAAATTAATTCCTAAATGCTTATATGCTTGTTCTGAAACCATTCTTCCTTTTTGTGTTCTGTGTAAAAACCCTGCTTGTATTAAATATGGCTCATATACATCCTCAATAGTCACTCTGTCTTCCCCAATGGAAGCTGCTATTGTATCTATACCTACAGGCCCACCTTTAAACCTCTCAATAATCATTCTGAGTATTTCCCTGTCCAGTGTCTCTAAGCCATACTCATCAACACCAAGAGATCTTAAAGTTTCGTTGGTTATATCAAGGTCAATAATACCGCTTCCCTTTACTTGACTAAAGTCTCTAACTCTTTTAAGAATTCGATTGGCAACTCTAGGTGTTCCCCTAGATCTCTTAGCCATAGCCTCAAGGGACTCATCATCCACTTCAATATTTAAAAGTCCTGCTGACCGCTTAATAATTAATTTTAACTCATCAATAGTATAAAGTTCAAATTTACTGACTACACCAAATCGATCCCTAAGAGGTGCGGACAAGCTGCCTGCTCTGGTAGTGGCCCCGATTAAAGTAAACTTAGCCAAGTCAAGTCTAATAGATCTTGCAGATGGTCCTTTCCCTATGATGATATCTAATGCATAGTCCTCCATTGCCGAATATAATACTTCTTCTACTGACCGATTTAGCCTGTGTATTTCATCTATAAAAAGAACATCATTTTCATTTAAGTTAGTAAGTATAGCTGCTAAATCTCCTGCTCTTTCTATTGCTGGTCCTGAAGTGATTCTTAAATCTACACCAAGCTCATTGGCAATAATTCCTGCTAGCGTAGTCTTACCTAAACCAGGCGGTCCATAAAACAATACATGATCTAAAGGTTCATTTCGCATTTGCGCAGCTTCAATAAATACTTTCAGATTATCTGTTGCTGTTTTCTGACCGATATAATCATCTAATTTTTTTGGTCTTAAAGTAAGCTCTACCCCTTCATCATCACTATTTTGATTGGTCGAAGTGACACGCTCATCATATTCCATAAAATCCATCATAAATGCTCCCGTTTATATTAGCATAATCTTTTTAATGCTCTCTTTAGATAATCTTCAACAGTCAAGTCATTTTCCTCTATTGCTGCTAGTGCTTCGACTGCTTCTCCCTTACTATATCCAAGTGCCATCAATGCATTAACGGCCTCTCCCTTTTCATTCGCATTTGCATTTGTAATATCTGAAGCTGAAACACCGCCAGTTATTGCATCCGTAGCATCCAGCTTGTCTTTTAATTCAAGAACAATCCGTTGAGCAGTTTTTTTACCTATGCCATTCGCTTTTGTTAGTGCTGCTGCATCCTCAAATACAATAGCCTTTTGAAGTTCCATAACTGGTAATGTGGATAAAATAGATAATGCTGCCTTAGCTCCTACACCATTTACAGTCATAAGCTTTCTAAATAACTGTAGACTTTCCTTATCTGGGAATCCATAAATACTTATATCATCTTCTCTAACAATCATGGCTGTAAAAACCATTACCTGCTGGCCTTCTTTAGCCAAATATACAGAAGAATTGTCCGGAACATAAACTTCATATCCCAGACCACCTGTTTCTATAACAACACCGCCAGCAAAATGCATAGCTAATATTCCCTTTATAAAATGAAGCATATTGCCCTCCTTATAATCTATACAATTGTATTATCGTAATTTCATAGCTTTTGACAATCTTTTATTTGAATTAGCTGAATGTCCATGGCATACCGCTGCTGCCAGAGCATCTGCTGTATCGTCAGGCTTTGGTACTTCTTTAAGATTAAGAATAGTCTTAACCATATTTTGTACTTGCTTTTTTTCTGCTCTTCCATATCCTACAAGAGCCTGCTTTATCTGTAATGGTGTATACTCTGCTATTTCCATACCTGAATTAACGCAGGCAAGTATAGCCACTCCTCTAGCCTGTCCTACCATAATTGCTGTTTTAGTATTTGTATTAAAAAACAGCTCTTCAATGGAAGCTACTTCAGGTTCATATTGTGCAATGATTTCTGTTAGTGAACTATATAAACATTTCAATCTGTCTGGCATTTCCATAGAAGCTTCGGTTGTCACAGCTCCGTATCCACAGACTTCAAAATGATTTCCCTTCATTTCAACTATACCATACCCCAGAATTGCATAACCTGGGTCTATACCTAATATTCTCATAAATTCTCCATAATTATAATATTATACCACAAATTTCTTCTAATCTAAATCTTATTATTTCTTCCATTTTATCACACAAACACATGTTTGTCTACTTGTGCATATACATATACTTTATTGTATAAAAGTTCTTATAATTTTGAAGTTATTGCATAAATAATAATTGTTGTTGAATATCCCTGAATAATTATGTTATTATATACATGTAATGTATTTTTATTTTAAAAGATACGCGGAGGTAAAGATATGCGTTATTCAAGGCAAAACAAAATTCTTGAAATTATCAATAGTTATGAAGTAGAAACACAAGAAAAGCTTGCTTCCTTATTAAAAGAAAGTGGTTATGATGTTACTCAGGCCACCATTTCAAGAGATATTAAAGAACTTCAGTTAATTAAGGTTTTATCCAATACTGGAAAATATAAGTATGCTTTAGGTAACTCCATAGAAACACCCATTTCTGACAGATTTATAAAAATCTTTAAAGAAACCATTAGAAGTGTGGTCCCATCTTACAACCTTATTGTAGTAAAAACATTATCTGGTTGTGCAAATGCTGCAGGAGAGGCTATTGATTCATTAAACTTCCCTCATGTTGTAGGCTCTATTGCCGGAGACAATACCCTTATGATTATAGTGGATGAATTAGAAAATGTGCCTATTCTTGTAGGAAAGTTTAACGATTTATTACAATAATACCCTTTGGGAGGTTAATAAATATGATTTCTCATTTACATGTAAAAGATTTCGCTATTATTAACGAAATGAATGTAGATTTTCATTCTGGATTAAATATTATTACCGGTGAAACAGGTTCTGGTAAATCTATTATAATAGAAGCAGTAAGCCTTGCTTTAGGAAGCAGGGCAGATACTGCTTTTGTTCGTTCTGGGAAAGATAAAGCTGTCATTGAACTCATCATAGAAGATTGTTCATCTCAGGCCGCTGATCTTTTAACAGAAAACGATATTCCTATTGATGATAATCAAATTATAATAAAACGTGAAATTACGGTTTCAGGAAAAAGTGTTTGCCGAGTTAATAATCAAATCGTTTCTGTATCCTTTTTGAATACGCTATGTAAAAAACTCGCAGATATTCATGGACAATATGACCATCAGTCATTACTTAATCCTGAGTTACATATAACCCTTCTTGATTTATATAACAGTTCTGAGATATTACCGATTAAAGCTTTAACTGAAAAGTTTTATCTTGAATACCGAAAGCTTTCCAGTGAATTAAATTCAATCATATCCAATGCTGCTGACAATCAACGTAAACGTGATTTTATGGCATTTGAACTGAACGAAATTAACAGTGCCAAACTTTCCATTGGAGAGGATGTGATTCTCGAAGAAGAGATTTTGTCACTTCAAAACAGTGAAAAGATATATGGAAACTTATCAAATGCATATGAAACGATTTATGGTGACTCGCCTTCCGTCTTAGAGGCGCTAACCAAAATACAAAATCAACTGCAAGAAATTGCTCAGTATTCTAGACCTGTTTCTGACTTGCTTTCTGATTTCGATGATGCTTATTACAAGCTAGAAGATATCAGCAGGGAAATCCGCAATATCAGGGATGATATTACGTTTGCACCAGATGAATTAGATATGGCTATTTCCAGGATGGATACTATTGATAAGTTAAAAATAAAATTTGGTGGATCTATTGAGAAGGTACTAGCTTATGGGGAGCAGTTAGAAAATGATTTATCCCTCATAGAAAATATTGATGAGGCGAAAGGAAATCTTACTCATGCGCTTTCAGTGTGTGAAGAGCAGTTGAAATTAACCTCAGAAAGGCTTTCAACACTTAGAAAAGCATCGGCTATAGAACTTCAGAGTAAAATTAAAGAACAACTTTTAGAATTAAGTTTTAATAGTTCTGAATTTGAAATTAGCTTTTCTAATAATCCTTCTGGTTATACTGTAAGCGGAACGGATGTTGTAGAGTTTCTTTTAAGTACAAATCGTGGTGAACCCCTTAAACCTTTAGCAAAAATAGCTTCTGGAGGAGAAATGTCCAGAATCATGTTAGCTTTTAAGAAGATTATTAGTGATTACGATGACATTTCTACAATGATTTTCGACGAAATAGACGCGGGTATTAGTGGAATTGCTGCCAGCGTTGTAGGAAAAAAACTAAAAGAGATTGCACAAAATCATCAAGTGATATGTATTACACATCTTCCTCAAATCACAGCTTGTGGAAGTCACAACTTTAAAATAGTAAAACATTCTGATGAAAAAGCTACATATACAACTGTGGTGCCTCTTTCAAAGGAGGAGAAAGTCCAAGAAATTGCCAGACTACTTGGTGGACTTAATATCACAGAATCAACTCTAAAAAATGCAGAAGAATTAATTGAAGCATCTATCTAAGCAATAATAAAAAAGCTTTTAAACTTGCTGAGGCATCATCCACGATTGCCCTTTAACAAGCTTAAAAGCTTTTTTTAATTCATATTTTTAATACTATGCACGCTACTGTGCGATTTTAAATTTATTCACTAAATTCTCCAATATACTTGCTTGACCAGCAAGTTCTTCACTTGCTGCAGCACTTTCTTCGGCTGTTGCAGAGTTTGTCTGCACAATTGCTGCAATTTGGTCAACACCTATAGTTATTTGCTCTATTCGGTTTGCCTGATTGTCTGATGCATGTGCGATTTTGCCCGCAGATTCAACCAGTTTACCTGTTGAAGAAGCCACGTCATCAATTGTATTTACTGTTTCTACTGCTATCTTAGAACCATTTTGAATTGCAGAAATAGTGTTTTCAATAAGTTCTGTGGTATTTTGGGCTGCTTCAGCACTTTTTTGAGCAAGATTTCTTACTTCATCAGCAACCACAGCAAATCCCTTTCCAGCAACACCTGCACGCGCAGCTTCAACCGCAGCATTTAGTGCCAGAATATTTGTCTGGAAAGCTATATCATCAATGGTCTTAATTATCTTACTGATTTCATTTGCAGAATCTGAAATATCTGACATAGCATTTGTCATTTCTGACATTTGTACAGTTCCTGCTTTCAATGCATTCCCTGCCTGACTGGCTATTTCATTTGAATCTTTTGCATATTCAGCAGTCCCCTTAATCTCATTTGCAATCTCTGTAATTGTCGCAGATAATTCTTCAATGGAAGATGCCTGTTCTGTTGCTCCTTGAGAAAGAGCCTGTGCACCATCTGAAACTTGTTCACTGCTTACATTTACCTGTTCTGATGCTTTACTAATTTCAATCATTGCAGAGGTTAAATTATCCTCGATATCATCATACATTTTATATAATTTAGCATATTCCCCTACATATTTATCGGAGCATTGACTTTTTGCCGTAAAATCTCCGTTGGAAATAAGTTCTAAAGTAGTAGCCACATCTGAAATAATCGTTCTTATATTATTCGACATTTCGTTAAAGGCATTTGTAAGTTCACCTATTTCATCATTTCTATCTGATTTGAGATTTAATTCAAAATCACCATTCGTAATACTCTGGGCAGCAATGACTAAATTATTTAAATATTTTAAGGATTTATTTACTAAAACAAAAATCATATAACTAACAATTCCCAGTGCAATAATCATAAATACTATCTGTAAACAAACAAATTTAGCAATTGGTTTAATGATTTCACTTTGATGTATACCTACCATTGACCACCATGTCTGCTCACCAATTTTGATAGGATAGAAAAAGCAAATTACTTTTTTATGGTCCTTATTAGAAACGCTGATATTAAATGCTTTTTTTTCACTTAATTTCTCAGTCATAGCTGATAAGTCTTTATCATTTGTATAGTCCTTTGACAAATTATGTCCCACATTCTTAACGTCTGTAGGATCATAAACAACATTGTATTTGTCACTGTAAATATTAAAGAACATGGTAGAATACTTACTGTTTGCATTTGATTTAAAGGCAGAAAATAAATTGATATCTATATCTGCAGTAACAACTCCAACTGCATTTCCATTTATAAGAATGGGATAAGAAACAGTTATCATGTTAATCCCCTGGTATTCATAAGTCTCACTTACATGCACTTGTTTAGATTCCATTGGTGCTTTATAGTATTCTTCATTACAATAATCTTCATATTTTCCAAAAGTCTGTATTGCATTTGATTCTATATCACCGTCAGCAATATAAAGTGTATAATCTCGTATATTCTTATCAAAAGCATATGGCTCAAAATAAACACCCATCCCAATGATGTCTTCACTGGTAGAAACATTATTTTGAATATTTTCTATCGCATATTGTTCTATACTTTTTGTTTTTTGCGACATACCAACCTTATATACAGCACTTAAATTAAGATTATTTGCACTAATATCACTAGACGCGGTGTCTATTTGCATTGTTTTAGCGATATATGATGAAAGTAGCTCTACGGTTTTCTCTGATTCTTTCAAAACTCCATCCGAAATAATAGAATTTGTTTTTGCTGTACTGGAAAATTCGGATATTACAGAATTTTTCATTTGAGAATATGTATTTGCAGATGAAAAGGTTATAAAAATAGCAAATATAATAACTAATAATAACACAATCATGAATGTTAACCTTGAAGCAACTTTTTGCTTGTTCACGCCTACTTTACTTATCATTTTCATAGCAACTCTCCTTTTAATTACCTTTATCTTTGAAACACGGATTGCAAAAACAAAAATGCCTTGAATATATAAAATATCCAAGGCACTACGTCATGCTTAATCTTATTTTTCCTAAAATGCTACTTCATCGTATGCATTTATAAATTTATGGTAACATATGGAATATATTTTGTCAAGGATTAATGGTGCTCCACTAATTTCATGATTTTCTCAATGGTCTGCTCAACAGTCAGTCCTTCAGTATCAACTATAATATCTGCATTTCCTTCATATAATGGAATTCTATTATCATATAAATCTCTCAAAGTCTGCCCTGGAGCCATAGTAATACCTCTAGTGGTTATATTATCAAGCCTCTTCTCAATACTTTCAAAAGAAACCTTAATATATACTATTAATCCATTTTTCTTAAAATGTTTCATGGCTTCTTTGTAATATACAGCACTTCCACCGGTTGATATCACTGTATTTTCAGTAGCCAAGCTACGCAGAACGTATTCTTCAACCTTTTTAAAATAATCATTGCCTTTTTGGTTGATTAAGTCCTGCAATAATGCCCCTTCTCTTTCCTGAATCAATAAATCTGTATCAAGGAACTTCATTCCCATTGTTTTTGCCAATACAACTCCTACCGTACTTTTGCCACAAGCTGGCATGCCTATTAAAATCAAATTCTTCACATGCATAACCCCCACTATACTTGCTATTT
The DNA here is from genome assembly GCF_032051575.1 of Aminipila sp. Classification (NCBI taxonomy): domain Bacteria; kingdom Bacillati; phylum Bacillota; class Clostridia; order Peptostreptococcales; family Anaerovoracaceae; genus Aminipila; species Aminipila sp. The sequence continues at coordinate 183,552 of NZ_DAMBYD010000006.1, forward strand.
TCCCTTAAAAAGAAACTATAAAGAGATTTCTTGTTATACAAAAATAGCAGGGCGACATGCACCCCACTAAATTTAACTTTTTAAGAATAAAAACTATTCAGCATCTTCTTCAGTTAACTCTTCAACTTCATCAGTTTCAGGAGCTTCTAAAGTTTCCTTAATGCTTAAGCTAATTCTTTTTCTGTCTTTGTCGATTTCAAGAATCTTTGCTGATACTTCTTGTCCAACTGAAATTTCATCAGCGATGTTTGTAACACGCTTATGTGCAATTTCAGAAATATGTACAAGACCATCAAGACCTGGTTCTAATTCTACGAATGCGCCATATTCCTTAATCTGAACAATTTTACCTGTGATAACCTGTCCAATCTGATATTTATCATCAATGATTGACCATGGTTCAGGCTTAGTCTGCTTTAATCCAAGAGAAATCTTACCCTTTTCATTGTTCATTGATAAAACCTTAACTTCTACCTTCTGACCAATAGAAAGAACTTCCTGTGGATGCTTTAACTTGCCCCATGAAATCTCTGAAATGTGAAGTAATCCATCAATGCCACCGATATCTACGAATGCACCATAGTCAGTGAATCTCATAACAGTACCTTCAACAACATCACCTTCGCTTAGGCTGCCCCAAACTTCATCAATCTTCTTCTGTCTTTCTTCTGATAAGTAAGCCTTATGTGAGAACACAGCCTTACCTTTCTTCTGATCAACGCGAGTAACTCTTACTGGAAGAGTCTTACCGATGAATTCTTCTGCTTTATCAACGAACTTGTCTGATAACTGTGAAAGAGGAATAAATCCGTATACTTCCTTGTAAGCAGCGATAACTCCGCCCTTAACTTCTTTAATAACTTTAGCATTAACAAATGATTTATCTTCAAGAGCACTATTAATTTCATCCCAATGCTCGTTTACTTCTAACTTTTTCTTAGATAGTAGAATGTTTCCGTCGCCGTCGTCAGTCTTTAGTACTTTAGCCTGGATTTCATCGCCTTCTTTAAATAAATCAGTTAGCTTCTGTTCTCCTTCCAGTGTTAATTCGTCCTTTGGTATAATACCGTCCTTCTTGCAGCCAAGATTAACAACAACTTCTCTGTCAGTTACCTGAATAACAGTACCATCTACGATTTCTCCGCCTCTAGGCAGTCTTAATGACTTCTCAATTTCATCCATTAAGTCGTGCATTAAATTTTGTTCATTGTCTTCAGTGATAAATTCACTCATGTTAGCAATAACCTCCTTAATTAAGCGTTCAGGTGTCGATGCACCCGCCGCAACTCCTATTTTATTACATAATTCAATATCTTTCAATGGTAAATCTTCTATATTTTCAATAAAATATGCTTTTTCGCAATATTTTTTTGATAAGTCATACAATTTTTGGGAATTTGAGCTTTGTTTGTCTCCAATTATTATCATAGCATCAACTTCCTGTGCCAGTTTTTTACAGCTTTCCTGTCTTGTATTTGTAGCATTACAGATGGTATTATTTATATATAAACCACATTGTTTTTCTTTAAGCTTAGAAATAATTTCTTCGAAATGATTTTTTTGGATAGTAGTCTGAGCAACAACTAAATATTCTCCATTATCTACCTTTTCTGCTTCCTGCACAGAATTTATTATAAAAGCGCTATTTTCACACCATCCATTTATCCCTTTAACTTCAGGATGTGTATAATCACCTATTATTATGATCTTTTTTTGGTCATTGTATGCATGTTTCACTAAATTATGAATTTTTTTTACAAACGGACAGGTAGCATCAATTAATTTAAACCCCATCTTACCTGATTTTTCATAGAAATCTTTACCCTCACCATGTGATCTTATAATAACTACATCTTCTTCGGAAGCCTCTTCTGGTTTTTGTATAATTTTTACCCCTTTATCTAGTAAATCATCTGTAACAATTTTGTTATGAATTAAAGGGCCACAAGTAAATACCTGCTTGTCCCCCCTATACTTTTCAGCTGTTTCTTGAGTGATTTCAATAGCCCTTTTTACGCCAAAACAAAACCCTGAGTTCTCTGCTAATTTAATCTCTGCCATTTATTTTTCTTACTCCCTCTAAAAACTTTTTAAATGCCGCTTCATTACCATTTTCCGTCGGTTCATAATACCTTACCCCTTCATTGTAAAGGTTGTCTGGTAAATACTGCTGTTTCACATATCCACCATATGCATGTGGATATTTGTATTCTAAACCTATGCCTCTTTTGGATGCTCCAGAATAATGTGCATCCTTTAAATGTAACGGAATATCATCAATTTGTTTTGTTTTAATATCATTCATAGCCTTCTCTAATGCCATATAAGCGGCATTCGATTTAGGGGAAGCAGCTAATGTTACTACTGCTTGGGCTAAATTAATCTGTGCTTCAGGTAATCCTACCATTAATGCCGCCTGAACACATGAATTTACAATCGTTATGGCTGTAGGATATGCCATACCTATATCTTCACTAGCCATAACAAGCAGCCTTCTTCCTACCATTTGAATATCTGCACCACCATTAAGAAGTCTAGCTAGATAATGAACTGCAGCATCTGGGTCACTACCTCTTATAGATTTTTGCAATGCAGACAGAAGATTGTATCTGTCTTCACTTCTGTCATAAAATGTAGTCTTTCTCTGCATGGCCTCACCTACAAGCTCGGTAGTAAGTTCCATATTATTATTTAGGTTATCTACAATGAACCCAAGCGTATCCAATGCAACTCTGGCATCCCCAGAACTTAGCTCTGCTAAAACCCGAAGTGATTCTTCCTCATATTTTATATGAAGATTTCCAAAACCACGTTCCATGTCTTCGAGGGTATAAATTAAAATGTTTATTAAATCCTTAGTTGTGTGTTGTTTAAACTCATATATATTTCTTACCCTGCTTATGATAGCATTATTTATAGAAAAATATGGATTTTCTGTCGTGCTCCCAATAAAGTGTATGACACCTTCTTCAATAGCCTTAAGTAACGAGTCCTGTTGTAATTTATTCCATCTATGTACTTCATCTACATACACATAAGTTGTCTGCTTTTGTATTCCAAAAAATTTCAATTGTGCCTTTTCTATAATGTCTTTTAATTCTTTAACTCCTGTAGTAGAAGCATTTAACTCATAAAATTCCCCATCCATTTCCTTGGCAATAATTCTAGCCAGCGTAGTTTTACCTGTTCCTGAAGGTCCATAAAAAATCGCAGAGTCAAAAGTTTTATTCTTTATTGAATTATAAAATAAAGAGCCCTTATACATAAAATGACTCTGGCCTATAAAATGATCAATGTTATCTGGTCGCATTCTTGTTGAAAGAGGAATCATATAAATTTTACCTTTCTTTATCAATCTTATCTTTGTGTAATAAAGGCATCTGAATACTTAGTTCCTACTAAAGAATTCATAGTTGCTACTGCCTGCTCTTTTTGTTCAAACAACTGACTTATGACCTTATATGCTCCATCTTTTTCGACAATTTGAGCAGTAATCCCACTTGATTTTAATTCAGAAATAAGACTTTCCGCACTTATTTTAGTAGAAAAGCTGCCAAATTGTATGCAATACCCATTTTGAGTAGTTGCTGCCGGAGTCTGACCTGTTGGTGTAATATTTAACTGATCCTCTACAATATTCGAATCAGAATCTGGAACATTTTGTTTAATCCCTTGATCAGTTGTATTTTGTTCATTATTTTCATTATTCTTATTTGGATTGTCCTCATCTGAAAAAAAGCTTAAAAACTTTTCAATTTTAAAACCTTCGCCATTCGTGCTATCTGAAGTACCTCCTGAATTAAATAATGGATAGATTATAAATTTTGCAGCTCCATATCCAAGTAATACTGCAATACTCATTATAACAATAATTGCAGTAAAATTCACCTTTGTTTTTTGACGATAATTACTTCTTCGTCTTTTTCTTCTAATTGGTCCCATATTTCATTTATCCTCCCTACTCCCCTACTAGGAATATCATGCTAGTTAATTGTATGTTTTTAAATAAAAAAAATACCCAACTCCTTTAATAAATAGAATTGAGCATTTATAATTTTTGATTGTTCTTAAGACCTAGATTTGCAGCGCTTTTTCGGCTTGCAGTGGCTATTATTTATTTTTTTAATAAGAAAATATGTCAATGTCATGTCAATTGCATAAAGTACCCCATAAATTGCTGTTACAAATTTTGCATGTTTTTTATAATTCCAATCAGCAAAAAAAATCTTCATAGCTCCTACCTTTCTGTTCCTTAATTCGTAATATTATTTACATCGAAGAATATGTTTATTCCTTAAATTATTATTATGTTAATTTAACTAATATAATATGCCTTAATTTTCAAAATATCAACTTGTTTGCATATTAAATTAACATTAATGAACATTTATTTTACTGTACAAGCTGATATTTTAAGTCGTCTACCTTTTTCATATTAATTAATTTGTTGTAATTTTTAATTAATATCGAAATAATTGTAGACATTTTTATGATTCCCCTATATAATAAAGTTAAAGAATATTTAAAATAACTTTGGCTCGATCTGAACGTGGAAACTTCTCTACCCGGAAACTAATGTCCCTAGCATCTGAAAAGAAAGACTTCTAAATCTGAATCGTCTCCCATTTCGATATTTTAAATATTTAAGTAATTTTTTTAAATATGGAGGAATTAAGATTATGGAAGACAGAACACTTATTTGTCAGGATTGTGGAAATGAATTTATATTCACTGTTGGAGAACAGGAATTTTACAAGGAAAAGGGTTTTGACAATGAACCAAAGAGATGTAAGGAATGCAGGGACAAGAAAAAGCAGGAAAGACGTAGAGATAGATAATATTAAAACGATCTTACATTAAAATAAGCCGAGATAACTCGGCTTTTTTTATTGGGCATTTATATTAAAAAATCTGTTTTTAACTGAAATTATAGTTTTTTTACTTCTTTATGAATCTCATCAATTGTACTAATTAATGTATCAATTTTGTCATTAAGTATCATTAAATCTGTTCCATCTACATTATGATTTAGAAAGAGTTCTTCCATTCGATCGGTAAGAGTACTTACTGTTTTAGTTACATGAAGAAAGGCTTGGAAATTACTACTTAATGTTGCATTGCGAAATTTATTTACATCTTTTGTTATGTATGCTACAATTTCTTGCTCATCAGCAAACTTTCCTTGAGAAATAGGATATGGTTTAATACGTTGTAAATAATACTTTTCTTTGTGAGTAATATTATAAATATAAGAAATAGTTAAGTCCTCGATTAAATCAAATTCTACTAGGTACATAGCGCTGCTGGCCTCTATTATTTTTGAAGCCCCCGCCTGCCTTAAGTTAACTTCTATTAAGTCCCCTTCTATTGCATTACTGTTCATTCTTCCACTTCCTTTCTGGAATTAACAGAGAAACTATTTTATGCGAAACGCACTACTAAATAAATGGTAGAAAGCAACATAGAAAGAATCATCATTGGGTATCCTACTTTAAGGTATTGAGCAAAAGTAATTGGATATCCATGTTTGTTACTAATACCTGAAAGTACTACATTTGCAGAAGCGCCGATTAACGTGCCATTACCGCCCAGACAAGCTCCTAGTGAAATTGCCCACCAAAAAGGCATAACATTAAGCCCACTTTGCTCCATAGTAAGAATCAACGGAATCATGGTAGCAACAAATGGAATGTTATCTAAAATTGACGAAAGTATAGCAGAAACCCAGAGAATTAGTAACATAGTCAAAACCATATGTCCTTCTGTTGCATTCATAAGAAGCTGGGCTAATGTATCAATAACGCCTACTTTTACCATACCACCTACAACTACGAATAGCCCCGTAAAAAACACAATCGTAGGCCATTCTACACCCGCAATAATCTCATCAACATCTTGTTTTCCAATAAGCAGCATAATACTAGCTGCAGTTAAAGCAATAATGCAAGATTCAACCTGCAGTGTGCTATGCAAAACAAATCCAACAGCAACCAAAATTATTAATGTAATACTTTTTCTCATTAACGATAAATCTTTTATTGCTTTTTGCTCATCCAGCTTCATTACATCCTTTATTGCAGATTTATCAAAAATAAAATGCTTTCCGTAAATTATGTAAAAGCAACAAATTGTTGCTGCTAAGACGATAACAATAATTGGACCAAGATTTACAATAAAGTCCATAAAACTTAGATTTGCAGCGCTACCAATCATAATATTAGGAGGATCACCGATTAATGTTGCAGTACCACCAATGTTGGAAGATAGAATCTGGGTCATTAAAAATGGAACCGGGTTAATCTTAAGTATCCTAGTAATGGCAAGAGTCATTGGCCCAACCAGAAGTACGGTGGTTACATTATCCAGGAAAGCTGATAGTACAGCTGTTAGAATCATGAAATACGCCATTATTTTCCATGGATTTCCTTTTGCAAGTTTTGCTGACTTAATAGCAATATATTCAAAAATACCTGAATTCTTTACCACGGCTACAAAAAGCATCATGCCTATTAGGACGCCGATGGTATTGAAGTCGATGTATGAAATACAATCATCAATGCTCAGTACTTTTAAAAGTACAAGTAATACTGCACCAGTTACAGCCGCCACTGCACGATGCACTTTTTCTGACATGATAGCAACGATTACCACAATAAATATGGTAACAGCTATAAGTTGTTGTGAAATCATTTTTTATTACCCCCTTATAAGCTATTATTCATTTGATTAACCTCTATACTCTATAATAGACTTCTAATTTAGTAAATTCAATATTGCGATACAAATTATCAGAACTTTAAGGTCTTATCCCCAGCCACATAAATAAGCTTCTCTTTTTAATTCTCCTAAATAATTTATTAATGATTCCATAGATAAATTCACATTATTTAATTTTTCTATTACCATATTTATGTAATCACAGCAACTCACATCTTCAAAAGACAATTCTTTTAAAAAGATAATTATTTTTTCAGAAAAAATTGACGTGTTTTGTTTCTCTCTTATAGGTATAAATTGAATTTTTATATTTGACATGTTTTGATCCACATATATATACTCTTGCTTCAAGGAATATCTTGATTGTATAATAAAATGATTTTGAGCAGCTTTCATAGCTAATACTAATTTTTCTACAATATTAAGGATTTCGCAAGGATTTTTTAACTGTTCTAAATTCAACTGTCTATAACCTTCTGTATAATACGTGACGCACATTTTTTCTTGTATTTTTACAAATGACATAGGAATAAAGCTGTGGCAATCTCCTGTTGCAAATATTTTCACTTCAAAATCCTTAATTTCATTATTTTCATAAAAATTTTCCATCATATTCCCCCACACTTTAAACAGGGCATATATCCTCGTTTTATGGCTTCACTTTTTTCTATTTCAATAACATATCTATCTACAGTGGAACAATTAGGCCTATGATACGATTTTCCATTGTTAAAGAAACAATATACTATACTTCCAGTTCTAATATTGTTTGAATTACAAATACTACAAGGCTTATATTTTTTCTTTATATTTTTACTTAATATCGCCTGCGTAGCTGCAACTTTTATATAGGGGCAATCCTTTTTATGATATTTTTCTCCTGCCCTAGGAAAAATCCAAACCTGCTCTGACTCTTCCATTTCCTCCATTGTAGAAAATCCCTTTGTTTTCCTATATTTATTACTTCCTAAAAAAGCTCGCGTTGTAATAGTTTCTTTTCCCAGTATGGGCTCGTAAAATGAAATCGGGAACTTACAATCCAATTTATAATCAATATCAAAGGATATTAACTTGTCTATGTTAAGGTTTGAATACAAGTATCTAAAATTGCTTGTATTTACATCTGTACAGTTTGAATTTTGCTCTACCCTCTCATCAAGTTTTGTTGTGAACTTAAACGCCGCAATTCTTCCAACTGAAGTATAGGATTCAATACTTAACTTTCTTCCTTCATCAGCTGCTATACTCATGACCGTTTCATTAGTACTGTTTATTTTTATTAAATAGGAAATAGTTAAAATACCTAATATAACCAAAGGCAGAACAATTGCTGCTTCCACGCCTATACTGCCCCTTTTAGTAATTTTCAACATAGCAGTACTCCTGTCCATTAATTTTAGTATAAAATTTAAAGCCAATATAACAATCTTTTATGTAAAAGCCTTCATCAAAACCTCCTTGAATATTTATTTGTATTAAATCCATCATTCTCATTAATTTTAATTCTCTATCCTCAAAATAAAAAAATATACGAAGATAATCTTTATACGTATAGCCTTCATTACTTGCAGGCTTAACATATCCACCTTTATTTGTCCCCTTTATGGCCGAATCAAGATCTAATGCCCAATTCTGCTTATTTTTATATAGAGCTACTTTTTCTCCTGCCAAGAGTAATTTTACATCATTTAACGATTCAGCATATGCCCATGTTTCTGCTAAGGCTATAGCAGTTATTGGTGCTTGTGGACCTGGAGTCATAAGTTCAGCCATTTCTAAAATTTGATTTCTTTTCTCAAAGTCTGCATACAAATGCGCAGAATTTAAAATAAGCCTCATAGCTTTAAAATCTTTTATGAAATTATCTTGATTTTCACTGTCACTTAACTTTCCATACAATATATACTCCAGTTCATTTCGAAAAAATGTTTCAGTAGAGCTCTCCAGCCCTAATTGGTAATTAAAGTTATTTAAAATATATTCATTAACTATAAGGTTCTTTGTATTTTGAGATGAAAGTTCTTTCCATGATGGAACACCATTCGATAAAATACTGCTTATATTAAAGCCTTCATCTTCTAACTCTTTTGAGGGCAGAGCATTTATAATTCTTTCGTTCATAAGTTGGCCTTTACCCTCATATACCTGCCCCCCTTTTTCTTGTTGTTTTAGCCTAGGATGCTTCATATAATCTATAATGTCATTTTCAAAATTATCCACATCTGTTAATGAATACAAACTCAGATCACAATTTATACTATTTAATCTTGGCTTTATGAGCGTAAGAATATTTTGTGCCTTTTTTCTATTAAAGCTACTGTTTACATAAAACTGTAATTTTTCATTCGTCTCCTGATTATAACTTTTAAAAGCCATAATTCCATATTTCTCTTTTAATGCTATATGATATTCTGACAAAATTGATCTTCCTGCCAACTGTAAAACACAATCACAATAAGAGTAATTTGAAACTTTTGTAGAAGCATTTACTAAAACTACTACAATCATCATCAAACACACAAATATCATAGAAAGCATTACCGAAATGTTTCCTTTCTTATTAGTTTTGACACTATAAGGCAATATTTTCTTCACTAAAGCACCATATCAACCCTTCGTATATATTCTTTTTCATCAATTAAATACACTGTGCTCTGATGCTTCCTTAAAAATTTATCTGACATCAGGCTATTACCTCTATAAACATGTGCTGCGGTGCCATATAAACTATTTATTTCTACATTTTTCTCTTCTGTTATATAGATTTTTTTATTAAATGCCCCTTTTCCATATTTATCTTCTGGCATAAATTTACCCAAATCCGTAATTTTTTCACCTGTTTGGGTCATCTCAAGCACTCTATCTCTTAGCTCTATGTTAATATTAGCCTTAATTGCATTACCAGTATACATACAAATTATTATGTAAATTACAGCCATTATTGCACCAATAGCTAATGGATATATAATGGCTGCTTCAACCATTAGTGACCCCTTCTTGTTTAACATTTAAAAACCACTATTCATCAGATTAGAAAAGGTTCCATTTATAAAATCTGTAATCTGTGATTTAAAGATAAGCCCTATTCCTATAGCAATGGCTATAAGAATACCTACTTGTACCATTTCCATTCCTTTTTTGTTGTTTAGGTTTAATTTCATTTCTTCTTCCTCCTTTTGTATAAAATTTTCTAATTACTTATCCTACATTTCAATCATAGCAGGTGCCAAGGTTATAATAATTAAAACTAAAAGCTGTAATGCTAATGGCATAGTCAGCTTTGTTTCAGCTATACGTCCCTTTTCCTCTGCACGTTTTTTTCTTTGAAACCATAAAAAACTACTCTCGCCTTGAAGAATATTTACTAATTCAGTTCCTTTATGTATATTATCTGATATAACACTACTGATCCGCATAAACTCTCTGTTTTTACTTCTCTCTGCTAATCTTTTCAATTCTTCTACCATTGATGCATTTGTCTCAGCTACTTTAATATTTATCTCCGTAAGCTGACTATAAAAATAGGACTTATCCATGTATGCACGATAATTGTAATCCTTTACTATTTTTTCAAAAGCAGCTGATAAAACTAATCCTGCATTCATTAGAAGTACTATCTTATTTATAAAATCTGGTAATTCTTCTTCAATCGATTCATTGCAACTTTTCTTAAGTTTCATAATTTGATTATATCTTTTAATGTAAGTACCGAATAATAAAACACCACATGCAAAGGCAATTAATAGCATAGGGTGATTTTTGTCTTTGTTCCATGACACATTACCCATTCCTTCTATATGCTCTGGTAAATATACTCTTTTTAGATCATCACTTTTATTTATACTATAAACAAGCAGATTAAGTTTACCATAAACCTGCTCTTTCAGATTTACTGATTTCTCCTTAACATCTTCTTTATTACTATTCGCTCCTTCAGGTTTTATATTTAATGTAATTGGTTTTTTTATAGTATCCCCTTCCACATCTCCTGATACAATTAGCTTTGCATTTATATCTCCCTGATCATAAGTAGGTCTTTCAATATATTTATGTCCAGCTTGATCAATAGAAAAAGGGATTTGATTATTAAGCATATTTGCAGATGTAACTAATAAAACTGTAAAAAGAAGTATGATTATAATGACAATATATCTTTTAAAATTTTGAAGTTTCATAGCATATGTCAGATTGCTATTTTTATTATTTCCATAAAGGCCATATAGTTCTTTTTCATACTTTTTAGTTTCCCCTGTAAGCAAATCGGGCATTTTATTCATAAGGTGAGTTAAAAATTCATCTATTAAGTTCACACTTTCACCTCAACCATTCTGTTCATAATATAATAAGATATGATTATAATCACAAGGGCGCTAGTCATTATAATGCGTCCACAAAATGTATAATACAAACTATCTAAATATCCAGGAGATACTAAATTTAAAAAAACAATTATAATTACAGGCATAGAACTAATTATTTTAGCTTCCGCCTTCTTCTGGGCAGTAATCGATTTAATTTCTCTGTCTATAGCCATTTTATCCATTATCACTTCAGTTGCCTTTGAAATCATTGCCCCTAAATTTGCTCCGGTTGTTCTGCAGATAGAATACACATCTGCAAAATTAATGATTTCTTCAATTCCACTTCTATAAGCAAAATCCTTTAATAGCATCTCATCTGTTGCCCTACTATCCTTAATGCTTTTGGTTATGTATTGTAACTCCAGCATTATGGGTTCCTCTCCTCCATACATTAAAGCTAAATTTTTGTTTCCTTCTATTAGGGCCTCTGACATTTGTCTTCCGGCAGAAATTGAGGCGGATAAAGAATAAAGTAAATCGCGGAATTGTTGCTTTAAAATTTCTTTCTGTTGTTTTATCTTAAATTTAATATAGGTCCTCTTGAATGGCAAAGCCAGAGAGGCCATAAAAGTTGCAATAAATAAATTAAAATAAAAAATATATCCAATCAGAAATAAACTGGTACAAGTAATCATATAGTAATTTCTAGCTTGTACACCTTGCAGCTTATAGTTGTCATAATCAATGATGTTGTCTACTATATTGTTATCCATTTATCTAACTCCCCTTAATAACAATTTATCCTTATTTATCAATTCATTTTGGATTTTTACTAATCCGTTTTTTACTTCATACTTAAACAAACTATTAATCATATACTTATTCTGTTCATAGCCATATATTTCAGCAATCTCAAGTACACGTCTAGATTTATCTGGCATTCTGCCTAAATGAACCATTATATCAATGCCTTCTGCTATTTGATTCCGTATTGCATCTGTTGGGAAATTTGCTGCCTGCAGTACCATGGTTTCTAATCGTTTCAACATTCCTGATATAGAATTCCCATGTCCCGTAGATAATGATCCATCGTGTCCCGTATTAAAAGCCTGAAGCATATCCAGTACCTCCTTCCCTCTTACCTCTCCAACAATAATTCTATTTGGCCGCATTCGAAGACTAGTCTTAATTAATTGTTGCATATCAACAAGGCCCTTGCCTTGAACATTTGCATTTCTGCATTCCAGCCTCACTATGTTTTCAATTCCATGCAGCTGAAGTTCTGCAGAATCTTCTATAACAATAATTCGTTCTTCCTTAGGTATATAGTTTGATAAAACGTTCAATAAGCTGGTTTTACCACTACCCGTACCTCCACTGATAAATATATTTTCTCCTGCAATTACCATTCTGTTTAAGAAATCTGCTGCTTCTTCTGTTATAGTTCCAAATTGTATTAAATCTTCCATTGAAAAAGCCTTTTCAGGAAACTTTCTAATCGTTAGAATCGGTCCATTTAATGCTACATTCTTATAAACCGCATTTATCCTTGAACCATCTGGCAATCGGGCATCCACTATAGGATTTAGTTCGTTTATTTCACGATGTACTCTGCCTGCAATTCTTCTTATCAATTCTTCCAGTTCTTCTGTTGTAGTAAATTGTTCATTTACTCTTTCAATCGTCCCAGACCGTTCAATAAATATATTATCTTTGCCATTTACCATGATCTCTGTAATGTCTTTATCCTTACTAAATGGATGCAATATCCCTAAATCTTTTCTTATGGAATAATATACTTGATAAACTAATCTTGCTTTGACCTTGAAATTATACATTTCTAATCTTGAATCCGATAGAATATAACTTTCAATTATTTTAAAAATTTGTTGCTCATCATTACCATAATCGCTATGCCCTATAATCTTTCTCATATCTTCCATAATGTCCATAATTATATCTTTATTAATATACATATTTAACCTTTTTTTACTTTTATTTCCTTTCAACTATATAATAAAACAGCTGTAAATAATTTACAACTGTTTTGTATCGACATTATTCGACTTGCTTAATTAAGTACACCTTTTCTAAAGAATTTATCCAACGTTCTCTGGGCTCCTAATACCCATAAAACATCTCCCTCTTGAATTTGTGTATTTTTATTTGGGCTTATTAATGATAGTGCATCTCTATCTATACCTATAACAAAGCCATTATATTTTTCTTTCACATTTGACATTTGAATGGTTTTATTGCAGAATTCACACTGATTCGTTACATTAACTGCCATACAAAGCAAATGATTTTCTCTGTCTGTGGAAGTGAAAACCTGCCTATAGGTATAATCCCGTAATGTAAATTTAGCTTTTCGTTTATTCGTAACAGCAGTGGTTTGAATGGCCATTTCATAGGAATCAAGATTATGCCGTTTACCCATGACTACAATGATATCTCCTTCTTCTATGCCTGTTCCTATATCTGGAATATTTATATGTTTGCCTTTCCTTATGATCTTTATAATTTGTACTCCTAGTTTACGTCTGGCGAAAAAGCTTCTTTCAGGTTTTTCTATCAATATTTCATTAATTTCATATTCTTCTACTAATAAAGTTTCATCAAGCCACCTATACTCCTCGGTAATGCCCCTCTCTTTTTTCTTCTTTTCTAATATACGTTCATTAAAATTTGCTATAAACCTTGTTTCAATTTTAATGGAATTGCTAGCCATAAAATCAGATTTTATACTAAAAAATACAATAATCAAAGCTATTATCCAAAGAATCCATATAGGAATCTCTGTAATAGAACTAATAGTAAGCATAACAAAGAATACACAAACAAGGACCCTTACACTTCGAAAAACTAACAGTGGAAGCCTATTGGTTTTACTTTTAAGCCAAAGTTTCGTGTAAATTGTATTTCTCTTATACGACATCAAATTTATTACTGGTGTCATTAAAATTACTGTTAGACCACCTGTAATCCATCTTGCTACGGTAGATTCCATTCCATATGACCATAAGGCAGGTAATAAAACCTGTGTCTCTACTATATACATACAAAACAAAATAGCTGTAGTAATCGCTGTTCTTGGTAAGTATTTACTTAAAAATTCCTTCCAGTCAGGATCCTTTTCATTTTCATTCTGCTTTTCCGAAGTATATTGTTTTATAGTCTTTAATGTTCTTTTTGGTAATATCCTGCTTATTTTTAGATAAGCGGTATCTATTTTCTTTATAAACATGGGGGTTGTAAAGGTTGTTATCACAGATACAGATACTACTATTGGATATAAGAAATGACTTGTTACCCCCAAAGAGTTTCCTAAAGAAGCAATAATAAATGAAAATTCACCGATTTGAACCATACTCATTCCCGCGCCAACCGCTGTACGAAGTGATTGGCCAGACAAGAGTACACCAATACTTGAGAAAACCATTTGCCCAATGATAGTAACCAATGTAAGGATTAAAATAGGTCCTGCATATTTAATAATTAACTCTGGATTTACAAGCATTCCCACTGACACAAAAAATATTGCACCAAATAAATCTTTTATGGGTTTTACAAGATCCTCAATTCGTTCCGCCTTAACAGTACCAGCAAGTATAGATCCAGCCAGAAATGCGCCTAAAGCAGAAGAAAATCCCATGTAATTTGCAATCACTACCATAGCAAGACAAAGCCCCAAGGACACAATAAGCAAAGTTTCATCATTTAAATATTTATCCGCCTTCTTTAAAGCCGTAGGTATCAGATATATGCCTAAAAGCAGCCATAAAATTAAATACAGCATCATCATACCTATTTCACTGAATAATTCAATTCCTGATACATCCTTGCTTACAGAAATAGTGGAAAGCACAATCATCATAAATATAGCTACCACATCTTCAATGATTAATGTTCCCAATACTAATTGTGCATATTTTTTAGTTTTTAATTTTAGTTCTTCATAAGCCTTTAATATAATCATGGTAGAAGACATAGATAACATACCACCTAAAAAAATACTATCCATCCGGTCCCATCCCATAGCTGATCCTGCACCATATCCAATAAATACCATTGATGTTATAACTGTAGCAGCCGTTACAATAGCACTGCCACCTATATTCGCTATTTTATGAAAGCTAAATTCAAGTCCCAAGGCAAACATGATAAAAATAACCCCAAGTTCAGCCCAAAGGTTTATATTTTCAACATCCATAATAGTTGGAAATATAGAAAAGTTCGCACTAGTTAAAAAACCCGCCAAAATATATCCTAAGACTAATGGTTGTTTTATTTTTTTGAAAATAATAGTGGTTGCACTTGCTACTGCAAGTATTAACGCTAAATCACGTATTAATATATCAAGATGACCCATCTAATCCTCTTTTCTATTAAATATAACTGTAAATGTAGTTCCTTCCCCTAACGTACTTTTTACACTAACTTCTGCATTAAATAAAAAAGCGATATGCTTAACAATAGAAAGTCCTAATCCCGTTCCACCGCCTTTTTTAGTTCTTGACTTATCTACTCTGTAAAATCGCTCAAACAATCGGTCAAAATGTTCTTCAGATATTCCGATTCCATTATCAGTAACTTCAATATACACCTTATCATTGTCCATAAAAGATGAAACCAGTATCTTTCCCTTTTGATCTTCTTTGGAATACTTTATAGCATTTTCAATTAAGTTCATCATCATTTGTATAAAACGGTCAACATTTCCTTCGATAAAACATTGATTTGCCAGTTTGGTTTCAATTTTAATATTTTTACTGTTTGCAAGGGGTTCCATTGTAGAAATCATTTTAATCAGACTGTCCTTTGTATCAATCTTTGCAATGTCCAAAGGCGCCCTTTTATTTTCGATGTCTGAAAGAACCAGCACATCTTCAATTAACCGCTCTAATCTAGAAGTTTCAATGGCAATAATGTCAATAAATTTATTTCTTATTTCAGGGTTTTCAGCAGCACCATCCTGTAATGTCTCAATAAATCCAGAAATGGAAGTGAGTGGAGTTTTTAACTCGTGTGTTACATTAGCCACAAATTCACTTCTTATCTGCTCTGCTTTCTTATTCTCTTCTGTTGTTTTAACCATCTGTTCTTGAAGCTTATGCACTGGCTTCATTATTTGGTTATACATAAATAGCGAAAAAATTCCGGAACACAGCACACATATAACCATAGTGATGCCAAAATATTTGTTATTTAGCATAAACGAGAAAGCACTGTCATGTGTATTTGATTCTATAGAAACAAAGTAAGCCATAACAAATAAAAGTAAAACAACATTACATGCTGTGATCCCTACTGAAGCCATTAAAAATCTCTTTTTCATCTCATTTTGTAGCCCTTCCCGCGTATTGTCTGTATATATTTATCCTCATTGTCATCTTGCCCCAGTTTTTTTCTCAAATATCGGATATGTACATCTACAGTTCTTGTCTCACCTACAAAATCAATTCCCCAAACTTTATCCAAAAGCTGATCTCTTGAAAAAACGTGTCCCCTATTTTCTGTTAAAAAACATAATAGTTCAAATTCTTTCAGTGTAAGCTCCACCTGTTTCCCTGCTACCATAACCTCATGCCTGTCTGTATTTATTTCTATGTCGTCTATACTAATAACATAGTCATCTATACTATCAGAAGAATTGTTCTCCTCATATCTTCTTAAAACAGCCTTTATTCTAGCCATTAGCTCACGTACACTAAAAGGTTTTGTGATATAGTCATCTGCACCAAATTCCAGACCCAATATTTTATCTACCTCATCACTTTTGGCCGTAAGCATTATAATAGGAGTTTTATTTCCTTCCTCCCTCAATTCTCTGCATATTTCATGTCCATTCTTACCGGGCAGCATTAAGTCTAAAAGAATTAAATCCGGCTTTTGTTTGTGTACTAAAGTAATACCCAGCAAACCGTCCTCAGCGCTTATATAATCATAACCGTTATTTTTTAAGTTATAACCAACTAATTCTATAATATTGGGTTCATCCTCAATTATTAATATCTTTTTCATTATTTCCCTTCAATTCTGTATCGCTAATCTCTGATACTATTTAAGCTGATACGCTATGGAGTCAAAATGTCATCCCAAGTATATCAGCTTAATTTTAAGTTTGTATATTTAATTTTAACACAAATAACAACTTTCATCAATTATATAGAATCTCTAATTTCTTTAGTTGGAATATTACTTTCTTTAAAGTTTATATCCGATAGCACTGCCTCTGCAATATTTTTACAAGAATCACCAATTCTTTCAATATTATGAACTATATCTGTATACATAACTGTAAATTCTGGGGAGCACTTTTTATCATAAAGTCTTTTAATATGCTCTTTCTTCAATCTCTGTTCTGTTCTATTCATTTCTTCCTCTTGAACAAGAACATCATTTGCAAGATTTATATCTCCAGTTTCAAGAGCTTTAATGGTTTCTCTCGTCATTCTTGACGCTTGATCAAAACACTCATATATTTCAGCACAGGCTATATCAGAAAATTCATAACCATGCTTCATTTTTTCATTGGTAAACTCAGCAATATTCGTGCAGTTATCACCAATATGTTCTATGTCTGTAGCCATATGAATAAGTCCTGAAACTATTTTCCCCTGATGCTCTGTCAATGTATCATTAGCAAATATTGAAGCTAGATATTTCACCGTTTCATCTTGAAGTGTATTAACAATTTCCTCTGTTTCAAACACACTATTTAAGGCCTGAGTATCATTTGCCAGAAATGCCTTCTTTGCATCTGTAATCATCTGTAATGTAAAGTTTGCTATTCGGGAAAGTTCTTTTGTTGCAAGATGTATAGCAAAAAATGGCTGTTCAATAATATTATAGTCCAAATATACAGGTTGCGAAGGTAATCTGTCGTTATCTGTACCCGGAATAATTTTCATAACAACTTTAACTAGAAGCCAAATGAATGGTAAGAAAATAATTGTATTTATAATATTAAAAAGCATATGTGCATTTGCAATCTGTCTTGATACAATTTCATATTCCGGACCTGACGGTGAAATATATTTAATAAATCTACTATATATAGGTATAAAAAACATAAATAAAACTGTACCTGTAACATTAAAAATAATATGGGCAGCTGCAGTTCTTTTAGCATTAACAGATGCTCCTATTGATGCCAGTATCGCAGTAATTGTTGTTCCTATATTCGTGCCAAACAAAATCGGTAGTGCACCTTGAAGTCCAATAATACTTGAAACACCATCAGGTCCTACCTGGCAGGCTAAATTTTGTAATACCGCAATAGAAGCAGAACTGCTCTGTATAACAAGGGTTACTAATGTACCAATTATAACACCCAGAACAGGAATTTCTTTAACGGATAAAAACATTTGGGCTACTTCTGGCATTGCAGCTATGGGTCTCATAACATCACCCATGGTATTAATCCCCATAAAGAGTAGTCCAAATGCAAAAATAGTCTGTCCAATATTTACCCAGTTCTCTTTTTTCATAAAAAAGTACATAACAAATCCAATAACAATAAACGCCCAAGCATAATCTCCCACCTTAAAGGCAATAAGCTGTGCTGTTATAGTTGTACCAATATTAGCACCGAGTACAATACTAATTGCCTGTGGTAAATTCATAAGTCCTGCACTGACAAAACCAATAACCATAACGGTTGTTGCACTACTACTCTGTAGTACAGCAGTTGTTAAAGCACCTGCTAAAACTCCAATCAGGGGATTTTTGGTCAAAAGAGCCAAAACATTTCTCATTTTTTCTCCGGCTGCCTTCTGCAATCCATCACTCATTAAGTTCATTCCATATATGAAAACAGCTAAGCCTCCAAGTAATGTTATAATGACTTGAAACCAATTTACTTCCATTTTGTTCTCCTCTCAATTGCACGCGATTATCACTATCATAGCCTGTCTCTATTATAGTATAAGGTAAACACACGCTAAAAAAGAGAAAAAATGTTAAAGCTTTGTTAATTTATTGTTAATTTTGTTGACAATTGTCTTATGCCATTACCAAAATCCCGTTCTATATTAATTTCTGTGTAAAAAATGTTTTCTGTTCTTGCCTGAGTACGAAAACTACTCTCGTCATAAAAAATATATATCTTCTTTGTATCTTCTTCAAGGCAGGAATCTTCTTGCTGTATATAACAATTTGCTACATTAGTTATTTTATCATATATTTGTTTTCCAAAAACGTGTTCTAGATAATTGTTGAAATTATCTTCTTTTATATTGCAGCCAATACTAGACCATTTCTCAACTTTGCAAATTTTGTTACAAATGGAAATAAGCCATAGCATTTCCTCATTTAACGAATGATCTCCATCAATAAGAATATAATCAAATTCTCCTACAGCCTGAATTTGTTCTATAAATTTACAAAGCTCTTCGATGTTTAGCAGTTTTAATTGATTTCTTCCTTTGCCAGCTGAAAATGTTTTAATTCCATATTCGTCAGAAACAATAAAATTATCAATTAATCCACTAAAATCTTTATTCGTTTCTATATAATACAAATAATTTGAAACGGTTTTATCTTCTTGCATTTTAAAATATCTATTTGTTGATTCCAATTCTTCATAGTTAATATATAATACATTTTTCCCATGGAATCTTGTTAATTCTTGCGCTAAAGCTATAGCTATAGATGTTTTACCAGTGCCGCCTGCTGCACTGCAGAATAATATTGTCTTGCAGTTTTTTTCCATAGGACTTATGAACTTACTTCCAGTTTTCATACAATATAAAAGAGTTAATCTTTTTGAAAAATTTTCGGCGGTATCATATCTGTATAAAGTCTGTTTCAATTTAATTTGTTCTATTTCTGTTTTCTTTTCAATTAGATTTATATAGTTATCTTCATTATTAGAAATCAAATAGTCAATCAAAATTAAATTAAATTCATTTGTTTTATCATAATTTTCGAATTCTTCACTAGTTATAATTGTAAAAACTATAGCTTTATTCTCTTCTGATACGCAAGTTGACATCGCTTTCGCATACTCAAAATCATCAGTTACCAATATAATTGTAATTATTTCCATATTTTACTCCTTTATCCATATTTATTATAGAGCTTTGTGGAAATAATTGTCAATGTTTATTTATTATTTTCTTTCTCTTTAATTAATTCATGTAGCTTTGCTAAAGCCTTATCTAATCCACCAATTTCATGAATTAGACCTACTTTTACCGCATCATGACTAAATAGAACAGTACCTACATCATTAGACATATTATCCGTACAGTTCATTAATTCAACAATATGATTTCTATCAGCATTAGATGTTCTTATAATGAAATCAATAATTCTATCTTGCATTTTTCTAAAATATTCATAAGTTGGTTCTGCTCCAATAATCATACCACTCATTCTAATTGGATGGAGAGTCATCGTTGCACTTTCTGCAATAAATGAATAATCCGCAGCTGTCGCAAGCGGTATTCCAATGCTATGTCCTCCACCTAAAACTAACGAAACTGTTGGTTTTGAAAGTGTCGCAATTAATTCAGATATAGCCAATCCAGCTTCCACATCACCGCCCACAGTGTTCAAAATTGTCAGAAGACCTTTTATATTATGATTCTGTTCCACTGCAGTTAACTGAGGTATAATGTGCTCATACTTTGTAGTTTTATCAATAGGTGCTGCAAAAGTATGACCTTCAATGCTCCCGATAATGGGCAGACATAAAATATCACTTTTAAAATCGTCTACTGTATTAGTGATACCTAATTCTTTTATATTTTCCTTTGTTTCTCCACTATCAGCTTCTTCTTTTCCTGTATCTTCCTTTATTTCTTCTTCCTTATTCATAAAATTGTTCATAAAACGCTCCTTACGTAAATAAAATTAATAAATGTTTTAATTATTATTTGCTAAATGGGGGTTCATTATGCGACTAAGTGAAATAGGAGATAAAGAAATCGTTGATTTACGAAATGGCAGTAGACATGGTCAGCTTTGGGATGCAGAAATGTTGTTTGAAAAAGATACCGGCAAAATAAAATCCATTCTTGTCCCTAACTTACAATCAAAAATAGGTTTTCTTGCCGGTCACGATTTTATGCAGCTTCCCTGGAGCTCCATTGTAAAAATAGGAGAAGATATTATTATATTTGAAAGCCAATAGATTTTCACCGAAAAATTAGTAATGACCAATTAGGTTTCCCCCAATTGGTCATTCTATTATTTTATTTTTTAATTTCTTTTACAACTGCCTGTGCTGAGGCAAGCTAAGGAGGGGCACTGCATAAACGCTTATTATCTCACTCCTTATAGAATGATTATAGGGTAATCATTATTTCATATTTAATATTAATCTATATTTCAGAGGCTCAAAATGAGCTTATTTGTAAAGATAATATACTACCGGATACCGCCTCCTCGTCATAAACGAGGGGAAACTCAATTATTAAATATGAGTACGGTTATGTAAGTGTAAAGAAGACTCTTCTAGACGTGTTTTAAAAAGTTTTTTACATAAAATAAAAATATACTCAATTAATATACTAAAAATTAAAGTAATTATAAGAAATATAACTGCAATAGACCTATAAGGTTTATCAGGCGTAAAATACTTAAACAGATAACAAATTCCATAATGAAATACAAAAATATTATATGAAATTCTTCCACTTAATAATATTACTTTCTCTATTTTACATGTTATCGCCACTGATCTATGATAAATGCATGTGATAAGAATAGCAAAAATATAAGGATATAGTACTTCGTCATTATATGATATTTTATCTGAAATAATTACCAATAACAAAATAAAAATAATACATAATACTACACCAATTGTTCTAATAGATTTATGGTTATCTTTTTTATGTTCAATAAAAATATATTTTCCAAAATAATATGCTCCAATTCCAACTAATAAACCAGCAATTCCACGTAGTACACCTATACAATACCAATTTTCATAAGCTCCCCACTGACTCAAATTACCATAAACATTTATTATATGTGAATATATTAAAATCGGTCCTATTATGCATAACACATTAATTGTAAAATGTTTATACTTTCTAAGTAAATAATGACAACACAGACCGCTAATAAGCAAGACAGGTATATATCCTGTAACTCCATTCATTTGAGGTGCTGAAATATCAATACCACTTAATTGTAAATATATCAATTCCCATTTTGTACGCCATAAAAGTGCCACAATGTTATCCACTTCAGTAACTCTATTGTAAATACAATATACTACAAATGAGAATATCACTCCAATTACATACATAGGAAACAATTTTTTTGCTTGTTTAATCATATATTTCAATGACTCAAGCTCTGTATATGGCTCGTTTTTTTCTTCTTTTAAATAAACATTATGTGCAAGAAAAAAACCACCTAATACAAAATAGAATTCTACTAATATATAAAAGTGACGGAAATATACAGGTGCTTCTAAATAAATCCATTCAAAATGGAATATTGCAATTCCAATTGCAGCCATAAAACGTAATAATTCAATTGTCCAATCTCTTAAATTCTTAGTATTCATTTTTATACCTTTCACAGTGATATTTTCAAATAATATTTAGTTCTATATCAGCTTTCTAAGTTCGAACATAGTCATATTCTGTTTAGTGAGTATTATAATTTAATTTATTGTAAGAAACAACCATTTCATAACCTCCAAAATAGTTACAATACAATCTTTTTTATTTTAGTTGATTCTATGAACAATTGCAACATAATGCGACCATCATGTTTCGATTATTCTTCACTTGCTATGAGATTAATTCCACTCTTCATTCAGTTTTATTAAATACATATTATTCATTTTTTCACTTCATTGTTAAACTGAGGAACAACTTCCTTAATTGTTTCGAAACATTCCTTAACCTCTTTATCTGTCAATGGAATTGAATATTTCTCAAGAGCTCCTTCCTTGCTAAGATATGACCTTGTATTATTTCTTACACTCGCAATCAAAATCATCTGATAATACAGTGCCTTGTCAAGCAGTTACTCTGGCATAAGTTACCAAATATCACCTACTACAACTGTACTTTATCACATAGAATAATGATTATCTATTCGCCATACGCCCAATCTTTTTTGCTAGAAGCACAAAAAGAAATAGGACAGACCTCCAACAAAGCAGACACACAACAAACAATACGATGCTACTCCAAAATTACATTTCAGCGATAGCTGCCTGTGCTGCGGCTAGTCTTGCAATAGGAACTCTATAGGGTGAGCAGGATACATAATTTAATCCAGCAGCATGACAAAATTCAACAGTTCTAGGATCTCCTCCCTGTTCGCCGCAAATACCAAGTCTAATATTTGGCCTTACAGATTTGCCCAACTCTACTGCCATATTTACTAGTTTGCCTACTCCGTTTTTATCAATAGTCTCAAAGGGATTATCTTCAAAAATCAGTTTATCTCTATATTCCTGGATAACCTTCACCGAATCAGGCCTAGAAAATCCAAAAGTCAACTGTGTTAAGTCATTTGTTCCAAAAGAAAAGAATTCAGCTTCTTTAGCGATTTCATCAGCTGTTAAAGCTGCTCTTGGCACTTCAATCATAGTTCCTACTGTATAATTTAAAGTTATATTTTCCTTCTTAAAGCACCTATCGATTGTATCCACAACAATCTTCTTAATAAAAGTAAACTCCTTGGCTAATCCCACCATGGGTACCATTATCTCTGGAACTATATCCAGATTATTTTCTTTTTTCAATTCAATAGCAGCTAAAATAATAGCTTCCGTCTGCATAGCAGCAATATCAGGATAAGTAACCGCTAACCTGCATCCCCTATAACCTAACATTGGATTTGATTCTCGAAGTTCTTCAATTCTTTTTATCAAATCGTTGCAAGGCACATTCATTTGCTTGGCTAGCTGTTCTATTTCGTCTGTTGTATCAGGTAAAAATTCATCAAAAGACAAATCTAACAATCTTATAGTAACTGGTTTATCTCTCATCACCTCATATATTGACTTAAATTCTTTTTTTTGGTAAGGAAGAAGCTGCAATAAGGCCTCTCTTATTTTATCTTCATTATCAGTCAATATCATTTTTCTAATAAGTGATATTTTGCTTTCCACCAGAAACATTCGTTCTGTCCTGCAAAGACCAATTCCCTCTGCGCCAAAATCCAAAGCTAATTTTGCTTCCTGCAAATTGTCTGCATTTGTCCTTACTTTCAAGGTCCTGATTTCATCCGCCCATTTCATAATAGTTCCAAAATTCCCTGACAATTCGGGTGCTACTGTTTTAACATGCCCTTTATAAACTATTCCTGAGGTGCCATCTAAGGATATATACTGCCCCTCAGTTAAAACTATATTTCCAATAATAAGTGTTTTTTGTTCTTCATCTACTATAATTTCAGAACAACCCACTATACAACATCTTCCCATGCCTCTTGCAACTACGGCAGCGTGGGAAGTCATTCCGCCTCTTGCAGTCAGTATGCCTTCTGCAGCTACCATACCTGCCAAATCTTCAGGTGAAGTTTCAATTCTTGTTAGTATTACCTTTTCCCCATTGATTGCTGCTGTTTCAGCATCCCGTGCATTAAAATAAATTTTCCCCGTTACTGCACCAGGCGAAGCTGGAAGTCCCTTAGCAAGTTTAACAGCTTTTATTAAATCCTCTTCTTCAAACTTAGGATGAAGCAACTGGGTAATTTGTGTCGGCTCAAGTCTTGTAACTGCAGTTTTCTTATCTATTAATCCTTCCAGCTCCATATCAACAGCAATTTTTACAGCAGCTTCCGCAGTCCTTTTAGCATTGCGTGACTGAAGCAAAAATAATTTATTTTTTTCCACAGTAAACTCAATGTTCTGCATATCAGTAAAATGCTTTTCAAGTAACTGTGCGATTCTTAAAAATTCTTTATACACATCTGGAAAAGCTTCTGCCATTTCAGAAATGGGCTGAGGAGTTCTGATACCCGATACAACTTCTTCGCCTTGAGCATTAATCAGAAATTCACCAAATATGCCATGCTGCCCATTTATAGGATCTCTAGTAAAAGCAACCCCTGTACCTGAATTATCTCCCATATTTCCAAAAACCATTGACTGCACATTTACAGCAGTACCCAAATCTGAGGAAATATTATTTAATTGTCTATACAAAATAGCCCGTTCATTGTTCCACGATCGGAACACGGCCATTATAGCTTCCATCAATTGTTCTTTAGGATTCTGAGTAAAATCTCTTCCAATTTCGTTTCTTACCAGTTCTTTATAGGAGCTTATGATTTCCTTTAAATCTTCTGTCGCTAAATCCACATCATATTTTCCGTTTTTTTCCTGGTTTTTCTCATTTAAAATATCTTCAAATTTTGATTTAGGAATTTCAAGAACTACATCACCAAACATTTGGATAAATCTTCTATAGCTGTCATATGCAAATCTTTCATTTTCAGTAAGTTTAGCCAAGCCAGCCGTTGTTTCGTCATTTAATCCCAAATTTAATATAGTATCCATCATACCGGGCATTGAAAACACAGAACCCGAACGAACAGAAACCAAAAGAGGGTTGGAAACGTCTCCGAAAACTTTGCCAGTAACGTTTTCAAGTTCAGAAAGTTTTTCAAAAATCTGGTCAATGATATCTTCAGCAATCTTACATTCTTCATGGTAATATCGATTACATGCTTCAGTGGTAACAGTAAAGCCAAAAGGTACTGGCAGACCTATTTGAGTCATTTCAGCCAGATTTGCTCCCTTGCCACCCAAAAGATTCCTCATGTCCCTTGAGCCTTCATTAAATGAATAAACAAACTTTCGCATTTTGCTCCTTCTCTCTTTGCCAAAAGACTAGAATACTAATCTTTCTTCAATGTACTGCTTTACCTGTGTTACAGGGATTCTAACCTGATCCATAGTGTCTCTGTCTCTAATTGTAACGCACCCATCACTTTCAGTATCAAAGTCAACACAAATACTAAATGGAGTACCGATTTCATCTTCTCTTCTATATCGCTTTCCAATAGACCCTGCTTCATCATAGTCAACCATAAAGTACTTTGAAAGTTCTTCGTAAATAGGCTGTGCTACAGGGGCAAGCTTCTTAGCTAAAGGTAACACTGCTGCCTTAAATGGCGCAAGGGCTGGATGGAATCTTAGAACAACTCTTGTGTCCTCTTTACCATTTGCATCTTTAAGTACTTCTTCATCATATGCTTCACATAAGAATGCTAATGTAACTCTGTCAGCTCCTAGTGAAGGTTCAATACAATACGGAATATATTTTTCATTTGTCTCAGGATCTACATAGTTCATTTCCTGACCAGAATGTTCGCTATGCTGCTTTAAGTCAAAATCCGTTCTATCAGCAATACCCCATAACTCACCCCATCCAAATGGGAACAGATATTCTATATCAGTAGTTGCATTACTATAATGTGATAATTCTTCCTGCTCATGGTCTCTTAATCTAAAGCTTTCTTTCTTCATGTTAAGGGATTTAAGGAATGCTTCACAATAATCCTTCCAATAATTAAACCATTCAAGGTCAGTACCAGGCTTGCAGAAAAATTCAAGTTCCATCTGCTCAAATTCTCTTGTTCTAAAAGTAAAATTACCCGGTGTTATTTCATTTCTGAATGATTTACCAACCTGTGCAATACCAAATGGAATCTTTTTTCTAGAAGTTCTCTGTACATTTTTAAAGTTAACAAATATACCCTGTGCAGTTTCAGGTCTAAGGAATATTTCTGATTTAGAGTCTTCTGTAACACCCTGAAAAGTCTTAAACATCAGATTAAATTGTCTAATATTTGTAAAATCGTTTTTTCCACATTCTGGACATGCAATTTCCTTTTCCTGAATGTATGCTTCTAGCTTTTCATTTGACCATCCGTCAACAGTTATGTCTGTAATGTTTTGTTCTTTTAAGTAATCTTCAATAAGCTTATCCGCTCTAAATCTTGCTTTACAGCTTTTGCAGTCAATTAGCGGATCTGCGAATCCACCAACATGTCCTGAAGCGACCCAAGTTTTTGGATTCATTAAAATTGCAGCATCAAGACCCACATTATATTTTGATTCTTGGACAAATTTTCTCCACCAAGCCTTCTTAACATTATTCTTTAATTCAACACCAATAGGACCATAATCCCAAGTATTTGCTAGTCCTCCGTAAATTTCAGAGCCAGAATAAACAAAACCTCTGTTTTTAGCTAAAGCTGTAATTTTCTCCATTGTAATTTCTTTACTCATATCTACCTACCATTCCTAGTTTTTTTATTATATCCAAAAAACGAGCCAAGCTCGTCTTTTGAAATTTATTAATTATTTAATTATTGCCTAAAACTACTTCTCTTCCTCCTGACAATTGCAACCACAACTGCATTCCTCATGTTCCGTATCATCATTGTTGCAGCAACAATCTTCACCACACTCAGATTCATCATAGCAGCATCCATCTTCTTCTGATTCTTCTTTTTTAACTTTATTTAAGGCATCTGAAGTTTTATTCTTGACATTATTATAAACATCAACGCCTTTTACTTTTACTTCATCCGCTATTACAGCACCCTTTTCAACGATATCTCCAATTGTATCATTTGCCATCTCACTGATATCAATAATTGCACCGTCATCTTTAACAAGTTCTATAACACACTTTGTACCAAAGGCAGCAATTAAACCTGCAATCATAGCCCATGGTGCAAGAAAAGTTCCTACAATACCTATATTAACAGGTAAGTTCAACATAACCTCATCATCTTTTTTAACAATAATCTTTGATACATTACCTTTTTTTACAGTTTCTTTGATTTTTTCAATAATCTGTGAACTGCCTTCACCGATTTTAGATTTCCCTTTTTCATCTATGGATTCTTCAATGTTTATAATCGCATCGACAACACTTCCATCAGCCGCCTCCAAAGCTTCCTTTGCTTCTTTATAGCTAACACCTGTTCTGTCTTTTACTAACTCAATCTTCTCTAATGTAATCTCCATAATCTTACCTCCTCAAATTATTCAATTAGAAAGCTTTCGCTTTTTAAATCCCTAATATCTAAATGATACGCTATATAATTACGTATAATTATTTTAAGCTTTTCTTGTGTTTTATCATTTAATGCCAAATTTTCCAAGTTCTTAAGGGGATTTGACAAAATATAATTTATTACCTCAATAATACCAAAATTTACGCCATAAATCAATGACTCATTAACATTACTTTTTAGTTTATTTAAGCAATTTTCACAAAGCACACCACCTTCGTTTATAGCAAACCAATTAAGGTCTTCATGTTGTCCACAGCATACACACTTCTTAGCTTCTGGCGCGCAGCCAATATATAAAAGTGATTTAATCTGATACGCTAAAGCAAGCGTGGCATATTTTTTATTTCTTTTTTCTAAAGCAGTCAGATAATCAATAAGTAAATCGAATAACTGAGGTGCTCTTTCATTTTCTGAAATAATCTTATCCGTAAATTCAAGAATATATGATGCATACATATATTTATCAACGTCTTCGCCAATTTTGTAAAAACTTTTTATCACTTCAGCACTGTTAACATTATAACTTTCCCTGTTCTTATATATTTCGAATTTACTATAAGTAAAAGGCCTTAAAGCAAGAGTGGATTTACTTCTTCCTTTTTCATTAATATTGGTTCCTGCACTTATCTTTCCATATTTTAAAGAAAATAATACCAATATTTTTCTGCCACCAGGCATCTTAACATTTTTTAAAACTATACCTTCCGTATCAGTATACATATCTATTCCTTGTTATCATAACCAAAGTTAGATAAAGCAAAATCGCTGTCTCTCCAGTTCTCTTTAATCTTTACCCATAATTCTAAGAATACCTTTGTCCCTAAGAGTGCTTCAATTTCCATTCGAGAGCTTTTACCTATACCCTTTAATTTTTTGCCCTCTTTTCCGATAATAATACCTTTGTGCGATTTCTTTTCGCAGTAAATCACAGCACCAATTTTTGTAATTCTGTTTTCTTCTTTATAGCTTTCTATTTCAATAGCAATACCATGTGGTACTTCCTTTTCAAGGTATAAAAGTGCCTTTTCTCTAATGATTTCACTAACAATAAATCTTTCAGGATGATCGGTGACCATATCTTCGGGAAAATACATAGGTCCTTCCTCAAGCAGACCTTCTATCTCCTTCATTATAACATCAACATTTTTACCATCAATAGCCGAAGCTCCATAGATTGCATGAAAAATACCCATAGCACTATATTCTTCATAAATTCTACGGTACTTTTCAGGTTCCAATTTATCTATTTTATTTATTACTAATATCTTTGGAGTTTCCACACCTTGTAATAAATCTAAAATATACTTATCGCCCGTTCCAGCAGATAGTTCATCATCAACTATCAAAATAATTACTTCTACCTCTTTAAAAGTATTTACTGCCATGCCAGTCATATAACTGCCCAATTTATTCTTTGGTTTATGAATTCCAGGTGTATCAATAAAAATCATCTGCACATCTTCTTCACCTTTATTCTCAGCCATATGCGTATAAATGCCTCTTATACTATTTCTTGTAGTCTGTGGCTTATCTGTAGTAATGGATATTTTTTCTCCTAATATTGCATTCAATAATGTTGATTTACCAACATTTGGTCTGCCAATTATTCCAATGAATCCTGATTTCAATCTATTTCTCCTTCTTGTTACAATTTAAATCCATGAGGCAAAAGTTCCCTTAACGTCATCTTATCTAAATGTTCTTCATCATCTCCAGTTATAACGATTAAATCTGGCGCAAATTCATACATAAACTGTCTGCATATTCCACAAGGCCATGCCTCACCGCCATTTCCTGATATAGCAATTGCATCAAATTCTCTTTCACCTTCAGAAATGGCTTTGGTAAAAGCCGTTCTTTCT
The DNA here is from genome assembly GCF_032051575.1 of Aminipila sp. Lineage (NCBI taxonomy): Bacteria > Bacillati > Bacillota > Clostridia > Peptostreptococcales > Anaerovoracaceae > Aminipila > Aminipila sp. The sequence goes on from NZ_DAMBYD010000006.1 coordinate 213,451, forward strand.
GCACATATGGTACCACCTAAAGAAGAATTTTCAACATTAACTCCTGTATATACGGTTCCACTTTTGGCTAGTAATGCCGCACCAACATTAAAATTAGAAAAGGGTGCATATGAATTTTTAGCCGCCTCACGGGATTTCAAAAATAGTTCTTTATCATTCATATAAAAGCCTACCTTTCCACTCCAATCTTATTCATAATAAGTTCTTCCTTTGCTCTCATTTCTAGCTTGTCAGCTTCTTCCATATGATCATATCCAAGCAAATGAAAAATACTATGAACAAATAGATAAATCAATTCTCTTTCTGGAGAATGTCCAAAATCATCAGCCTGTAATAATGCCTGCTCTGGACAAATTACAACATCGCCAATGCAGACCTCCCCTTCCTCAGGTATGTCATTTAAATCATCAAATTGAGGGAAAGACAAAACATCTGTGATCCGATCCACGCCTCTATACTGTTTGTTTAAAGAATGTATCTCTTCTTCATCTACAAATGTCACACTTACAACAATGTAGTCAGGATTCATACCTTCCTCTAAAACGCACAATTCTCCTGCTTCAATCATTTTCTCAACAACAGCTTGTCCCGGCATTCTTTCTTCACTAAAAATAATGTTCATATCTGTCACCTCATATTCCGCATATAACAATAACTTTTTCTACTCTAAATTTCTGTCCTCTGGTTCTGGGTTCTCATTATAGTATTTTTCATAAGCATTAATTATTTTTTTAACAAGTTCATGTCTAACTACATCTACATCTTTTAAATAACAGAAATCAATATCTTTAACTGGTTTTAGTACATTAATAGCATCTACTAATCCAGATTTTTTTCCTCTTGGTAAGTCTATTTGGGTTATATCACCTGTAATAACTGCCTTTGAGCCAAATCCAAGCCTAGTTAAGAACATCTTCATCTGCTCTTTCGTTGTATTTTGAGCTTCATCTAAAATAATAAATGAATTGTCCAGCGTTCTACCTCTCATATATGCCAACGGAACTACTTCTATAACTTCTTTTTCTTTCAGTCTTAAAGCCCCTTCTCTTCCTAAAATATCATAAAGTGCATCATATAATGGTCTTAAATATGGATCCACCTTTTCCTGTAAATCGCCAGGCAGGAAACCAAGCCTTTCACCAGCTTCTACTGCTGGTCTTGCCAATATGATTTTTTGAACTTCTTTATTTTTAAAAGCGCTTATAGCCATGGCAACCGCAATATAGGTTTTACCTGTGCCAGCAGGTCCAACTCCAAATACAATATCCTTTTTTCGAATACTGTTTACATAGTCTTTTTGTCCTATCGTTTTAGGCTTTAATGGCTTGCCCTTATGTGTAAAACATATAATGTCTTTATTAATTTTACTTTCTTTATAAGACATGCCGTTTTCACATAAAGCTATTACATAATTAATTTTCTGAGTGTCTAATTTCTCACCCATAGAAATAATGGACATCATTTCGGCAATAACCTTTTGTGCTTCAATAACTTTTTCACCTTTAAGTATTAATTCATTATCTCTTTGAATAATGGTAATTCCAAAATATTCTTCTATAATTTTTAAATTTGAATCCAAGCTTCCGAAAAGCTCTCCTCGGTCTATAGACTCACTTACTTGAAGTTTCATTTCTTCATTCTGCATGTTCTCCAATAGCAATCTCCTGTTCTATTCCGATTTTTTGTAATGATTCAATCATTACAGCTACTTCTATTATATTTTTTTCCTTACCAAAATACAAACTTTTATTTAAAATTTGCACATTTTCAGGTAATTTTTCTTTTATTTCTTGCCTAACAAGCTTATTAACCTCTTTTTCCATCTCCTCTTTGCTTCTTTTTCTGGATTGAAGCTCGATTTCATTTACCTTGGAAATCGAAATAGCAAAAGGGAATGGTCTGATTCCTTCAAAACTTTTAATTTCATCTGCAGTTGAAACCTCAAAAGGATTAAATAAATCTGAAGTACCTATATTTTTTTCGCCCAATTTTAAGTTGAAAGCATAAAAGGATTTTCCTGTGGGCTTTTTTATAATCTCGTATGCATTTTGGTTGTAAACAAATCGATACGGGATTTTAGCAAGGGCTGTTCCTTCTGCATGAACGTACCTTTCTGTTAGAGCATTTTCTGGCTGTCCATAGGCTGTTGATTTTATAGGGACTGTGCCTGCAATTATTATATCACCCTTTTTTACATAGGTGCCGGTATCAGCAGCGCGTATGCCTTCAATCGGTGTTACTTTGTATATATACCCTTCTTTATCTGCAACTATATCACAAGGGGCAGATTTATCTACTTTTTCTAAATTTTTTGTTCCTTCCACTATTTTTACTTGTGCCATACATCCTTTTAGGTTTATGCTTACAAAGGCAACATTGTCAAGTTTATCATACAGATAAAGCTTTAGTTTTTCTAAGTCCATAGACTTTTTACAGCCTTCAAACATACCTCCTTCTTTTAAGCATTCCCTTATTTCCCGCTCAGTAAACACTTCGTAACCATCTATTCTTATTTCAGAAATGAAGAAAGTTTGAAAATATATTATAAGTATAAATACTAATATACCACAAACTCTGGCTTTATTGTTTAAAATAACCGACAATAGTGGAATATATCCACCTTCAGATATAATACTTATTCTATACTTATTTTTCCCTACTGTTTTAAAAGAAGCAAAATCGTTGCTCTTTATTTTAAGTGTCATTTCAATATTGTTTTTTATTTTAATACTTCTTAAAAGTATGTTTTTTTTCATACACTCAGAAATAAATTCCTGCTGTTTAAATCCTTCAACCTTTATCAGCAGGTAATGCTCCATAAAACTCGATTGATTTGATTTCACCCGCCACCAGCACCCTTTCATCCTCAATTTGAGTTATAGTCAAGTCCTGACCATTTAATGCAGTAAAACGTTTTCCATTGTCTATTACGATACTGTTTTCCGATACAAATACAATTTTCTTAACATTATCAATAATTCCTGTGCGACCACTGACAAGAACTCTGGGCATACTTAAATTAAAATCATAAAGTAGTTCATTCTTTATATCCATACATTAATCTCACCTCATCATAACAATGTATTACAAATTTTAAAAAAAATGACCTACTAGAGGTCATTTTCTTAAGAGATTTTAAATGTTATGTTAATTTAATCAATAAAGTTCGGGGTTGATAAATATCTTTCTCCTGTATCTGGAAGCAATACTACTATTCTCTTGCCTTCATTTTCCGTTCTCTTTGCTACTTCTGTAGCTGCCCAAAGTGCAGCTCCTGAGGAAATCCCTATTAATAATCCTTCTTCTTTAGCTGAATTCTTAGCTGTATTAAAAGCATCATCATTTTCTACTTTAATGATTTCATCATAAATAGTTGTATTTAAAACTTCTGGTATAAAACCAGCTCCAATTCCCTGAATCTTATGTGGTCCTGCATTTCCACCAGACAAAACAGGAGAAGCTGCTGGCTCAACTGCTATAACCTTTATATTTGGATTTTGTGATTTTAAATACTCACCTGTACCTGTCAAAGTTCCACCAGTACCTACGGCAGAAATAAAGATATCTATTTGTCCCTCTGTATCCTTCCAGATTTCTACACCAGTAGTTTTTCTATGTGCTTCTGGATTTGCAGGATTATTAAACTGCCCTGGAATAAAACTTCCTGGAATTTCTTTAGCTAATTCTTCTGCCCTTTCGATGGCACCTTTCATGCCTTTTGCACCTTCTGTTAGAACAATTTCAGCGCCAAAAGCTTTCAGCAGATTTCTACGTTCTACACTCATCGTGTCAGGCATGGTTAAAATAGCCCTGTATCCTCGCGCGGATGCAACAGATGCCAATCCTATACCGGTATTACCACTAGTAGGTTCAATAATAACACTGCCTGGTTTCAATATTCCCTTTTGTTCTGCATCATTTATCATATTTAAAGCAACTCTGTCTTTAACACTTCCTGCTGGGTTAAAATACTCTAGCTTCGCAACAATTTCAGCCTTTAAATTTCTGTTATGGTTATAATTGTTAAGCGACAAAAGTGGTGTGTTCCCTATTAATTCTGTTAAACTATTGTATATTTTTGCCATAATATTACCCTCCAATAAATATATTATTTCCAAACTTTCTTTAATGCTTATGCATTAATTGTTTTTTAGTATGAATTAATAATAAATTGTATTTCATACTTTGTCAATAGGAATTTAGTATAATTGCCACAAAAAAATAAACTGCTTATATTATAAGCAGTTTAACGGCTAGATATTATAATCCCACATAGCCTTTTCTTTATGTTGTTCCACTATATCTTCAAGCGTATAAGAATCTATATATTTGTTTATCACGTCATACAAACCTTCCCAAAATGAGATAGTAGAACACTCTCCATACATACCGCACTGATTTTCCTTATCCTGTAGGCAAGTGGTTGGAGCAAAACTTCCTTCTGTAATCCTTAGTATATCCCCAATTGTATATTCCGTTGGTGCTTTTGCCAGTTTATATCCACCCTGAGGGCCCCTGACGCTATTTAAATAACCTGACTTACAAAGCTGGCTTACAATTTGTTCAAGATATTTCGTTGATATATTCTGCCTTTGTGATATGTCTTTAAGTGTAATATATTCACCAGTATTGTGCTCTGCCAGATCAATCATCAGCCTTAAAGAATATCTTCCTTTTGTTGATACTTTCATTATTAATACCTACCTTTATACAATAAAAATGTGCAAGTTAAAATTCTTGATTTTTTAGCATCTGACCTTCCATCAATTTCTACACAAATTGGCATAGATCATTATACGATAAAAATCTAAAATTAGTATTTGTGTTTTCTTATTATCTAATCATTCATTAATTGGTTTTACAATATTACTATTATACCATAGGTTTAGTAGGAATTTCAATATTAAAACAATATTAATTATGATTACCCCCACATAGGCAATTTACATAAGAATCGTCACTTTCATTCATTATCAACATTTACATTTATAAAAGTGGGCATATCAGAGAATTTATAATAGATTGAAATATTATTTCGTTCCAGGTCATAATAATAAACTTTTTCATTACTACATATAACATATTGATCGGTATCGCCACTTTTTAATTTGTAAATGTCTTCATGGTCATTTTCATAAGTTCCCTTATCTAACAACTCAAACTGCTTGTATCTATAAAAACTCCCATCTTGAAAAACAAGATATTCATTATCTGATATGGGCATTTGAACATCCTGCACAGCATAACTGCCTTTAATATCTTTTTTCATTAATAGTTGATTTAATTCTGCTTTAGTCTTTACATAATTAAAACATAATATAAGTACAAATATAGTTACAACAATAACTTTAGCATTTTTAAATACAAATGATAGCATTTTAGAAATAATATTTTTCATGAAACCCCCATACTAGAAAAAACACCCCGATTGTATAATCGGGGTGTTAAATGTTTCGTTATGCTAGAAATTCTTCTACAGCCTTTTTCACTGCTCCACCATCGGCTAAACCTTTAACCTTTGGTATGACAGCTCCCATAAGCTTACCCATATTTTGTTTTCCACCTTCAATGCCCATCTCAATAGCAGTTGTTTTAACAACCTCTGCAATTTTTTCAGGGGACAATTGTTCGGGTAAATATGATAATAAAATTTCTATTTCCCTGTTGTAGGAATCTAAAAGATCTGTTCTACCAGCTTTCTCAAAATCAGCGAGGGCGTCTTTTCTCATTTTTACTTGTTTTGTTAAAATTGCCAAAACACCTTCATCGTCAAGTTCTGCCCTATTATCAACTTCATATTGCTTAATAGCAGCACGAACAAAATTTACTGTATTCTTTCTAACTTCATCTTTCGCCTTCATAGCGTCTTTGAAGTCACTTGTTAATCTTTCTTTTAAGGTCAATTAAAACACCTCTAATCTATCTCTACAGAAATCAGCTAACTAAAACTTCTTAGCCTTTTTTCTTGCAGCTTCAGACTTTTTCTTTCTCTTTACGCTTGGCTTTTCGTAATGTTCTCTTTTTCTCAATTCTGACATTACTCCATCTCTTGCGCAAGAACGCTTAAATCTCTTAAGAGCGCTTTCTAAACTTTCGTTTTCTCTTACAACTACCTGTGCCATGTATCCAATTCACCTCCTGACCTCTCATGAACTAACGAATGCTGGTCCAACGGTTTTATCTACAACGTATGTATTATACTATCTTTTGTCCCATAAGGCAAGTGATTTTTTTATCAACCTGGCGGCCAAGTCATTTTTCTTTTTCCAAGAAGATGAAAATGCAAATGCTTTACCGTTTGAAAACCATCTTCACCACAGTTGTTTACAAGTCTATAACCATTTTCAAGTCCGAGTGTTTCAGCTATATCCTTTACCTTAAGCATAACATGTCCAAGTAATGCCTGATCCTCTTCATTCACATCATCCATAGACGGAATATGTTTCTTCGGAATAATCAAAACATGAACTGGTGCCTGAGGTTCTAAATCGTGAAAACAAACGATTTTATCATCTTCATATACTATATTCGATGGAATTTCTTTATTTGCAATCATACAAAAGATACATTCTGCCATAAGTTTTACTCCCTTTCTAGATTCATCATTTTATCATTATAATCCATTTTATGTTAGTTTTCAAGTTTTACTGCCTGTTTCTTATTGTCTAATTTTTCATCTAATATTTTGCACCATTGCTCATAGGATTTCCCTCCTTCATAATAATTACTTATTATGTTTCCCTCACTATCTACAATAAACTGGGTTGGAATAAACTGAATATCCATCATAAAAGAATATAGAAGGTTCTTCGGAATAAGAATATGTGTAAAATCTGCTCCCTGCTTTTCAACAATAGTTCTAGCTTTCTTTATTCCTTCCATCTGCGGTGACCTGTCTGCATTTTGCACATCAATCACAATGCCCATAACATTGACGCCCTTGTCCTTATATTCGTCATAAACCTTTTTCATATCAGGCATAGCATTTATACAAGGTGTACAGTAAGTTCCCCAAACATCAATAATAGTATACTCATAATCACTAAATACCTCATTGTCCACCTGATTACCGTAGATATCAATAGTTGCAAATGAATTTAGATCTTTGGTGGTTCCAAGGTCCTCTGGCATAACCATCTCTTCTACTTCTTCACTGTCTGTGGCCTTTTCCTGAGATGTCATATTTTTAGCATCCTCTTCACCACAAGAACCAAGTAAGAGCAGAAGTAATGACACTATTATTACGGTTAAAATTAATTTTACTTTTCTCATCATAGCACCTCATTATCTCATACGAATTAGGAACTGTTCCATCAGATTAGCTGGCACATTACACCGTCTTTATACGGATTAGTCAGGTTTACTTTTGTAAATGTATTAAGCAGGCTCTCCCCACTAAATCCACTATCCAAGTCATCACATTTTATATAAGCCTTAATGTAATTCTCTGTATATCCCGTCAGACAATTTATATCTTCTAAATATTCCTCAATAAGAACCGTTCTATACGTATTTAAATTATTCTCAAAAAACTTCTCAGAAGCCTTATTCCCAACAGAAATCAGTTCTTCTATTCTTCTATTCTTTACTTCAGGTGCAACATGGCCCTTCATTAATGCTGCCTTTGTTCCTTCTCTCTTGGAGTATTTAAATGCATGTACCTTGCAAAATCCAACCTGTTCTACTATATCTAAGCTGTCTTTAAAATCCTCTTCCGTTTCTCCTGGAAATCCTACAATTAAATCAGTAGTTATGCCATACCCTGCATCAAAACCTCTTAAAGTACGTACTATATCCAGATACTCTTCCCGGTCATAGTGTCTGTTCATGTCCTTTAGAATTTTATTACTTCCACTTTGTATAGATAAATGAAGGTGAGGACAAAGTTTCTTATATTTCAGAAGTCTTTCAACGTAGTCTACATTGATAACTGTCGGCTCAAGAGAACTAAGCCTTATTCTAAAGTTACCGTCTAACTTCTCAAGCTCATTAATTATGATTTCTATACCCCATAGATTGTCACTTATAACATTTTTCTTGTTAAATCCTTCCTCTGTACCATAAAGAGCCGTATTAATACCCGTTAGAATTATTTCTTTAAAACCTCTTTGTATGAGACTCTCTGCTTCCTTTATCACATCGGCAACTGCCCTGCTTCTGACATGCCCTCTGGCATAAGGGATCACACAATAAGAGCAAAAACGGTTACAGCCCTCTTGTACTTTAATATAAGCTCTGGTTCTAGATTCCATGGAAGTAATAATACCGGTTTCCTCATATTCACAAAGCTGCTCATATTCATCCACATATTTTTCCGTATCAGCATATGGAGTTTTTTTATAATTCTCCACTAACTCAACCAATCGATTCTTCTGATTTGTTCCTGTAACAATATCAACTGCTTCTATAGCCCCCACCTCTTCAGGGCTAACCTGTGCATAACAGCCTGTTACTGCAACTATACTATCCGGATTAATTTTTTTCATCCTTCTGATGTATTGGCGGGACTTTCTATCTGCCAGGCTGGTTACTGTGCAGGTATTGATAATATAAGCATCTGCAAAATCGTTTTCATTTACAATTTCATGATTATGACTTTTAAATTTCTCTTTTAATGCTTCCGTCTCATATTGATTTACCTTGCAGCCTAGGGTGTGAAAAGCAATCTTCATTTTTCTGCCATCTATTTGAATTTCATTTGTTATTTCTTTATTATTACTCAAGTTAAAGTCCTCCATTTTGTATTTAAATAATAATATCGTAAATACAATCGATTTTCAATGATTATATAAATTCAATAATTACATGTCATAATAGCCCTTTACCATTTTAGAATAAAAGTCTCCTTGGTAAATCGTAAAGATACCGTATCCTACTAAGAGTAATGCAAAGAGAGATATTAAACATAACATAAGACCCGTTATCACAAGAAGTACCCCCAAGCATTTAAAAATTACCGAAAATGTTTTTAAAGTTTTATTTGAATATTGGGCTTTTAATTTTTTAGCAGCCTTAAATTTTTTTTCAAGATTTCTTTGGTTCCTAAACAAATTTTGAGATTCCTCAACTTCTTCTCTAGTTTTGCCCTCCGCTTTAAAATATGCATTTTGATTTTGACCATCAATATAATATGCCTTTTTTTCAGGTATGCCGATACTGGTGCTTTCTTGTCCCTTTGTATTGATAGATGTAAGGGTTAGCCTTGGTATAGTTTTAACATTTCTCTTGAATCTAGCTCCCATTTTGGTCTCCTTTTTACAAAGTAATGATAATTTAACGTAATTAGATAATATACCTTACAATAAATTACTGCAATATAAAACCAGCTATCATGTTATCACTCGTAGTAAAATCATATTTAACCTATATCCGTCATATAGTTAGATATTATACCTTTGGGAGGTTAAAATGCGCTTTCATAAACTAATCTGGCCTGCGATATGGTCTTCCTTGGCATTATGCATTGTAATGCTTTCTATTTCAATTATCTTTACTCTTTGTAAGGTACCCCCTCCTCAAGTTGGCGGCAGTACAATAACTGTTAAGGATAAAGCCTCACAAACAGACACAATAAAATTACCCATTATTATGTATCATGGCCTGATTAAAGATATCAAGCTACAGAATAAATATTTTATTTCACCTGATTCATTTGAAAACGATTTAAAGTATCTGAACGATAATGGTTATACTGCAATTACTATGACTGAACTGATAGATTATGTTTATACCGGAGCTCCTCTCCCTAAAAAACCTATCATTTTAACCTTTGATGACGGTTTTTACAACAATTATCTGTATGCATATCCTCTTCTTAAGAAGTATAATCAAAAAGCAGTGATTTCAATTATCGGTTCTCAAACTGACAGATATAGTCTTATTAAAATATTTAATTCTTATTATTCATATCTTTCTTGGGGGCAAATCAACGAGATGCTTATGTCAGGTCATATTGAAATACAGAATCATACCTATAATATGCATACTTATGATAAAGGCAGAAAAGGATGCAGTGAAAAGTCAGGAGAAGGGTTAGCAGCATATAAGGAAAATTTCGTTGGCGATATCGGTCTGCTGCAACAGCGTATAACCGATTATACGGGTGTTACGCCAAATACGATTGCTTATCCATTTGGATACTATACTAAAAATTCAGAAGCGCTTACAAAAGAAATGGGATTTAAGGCATCCTTAACCTGTTCACAAAAGGTAAATAGAATTTCACGCGATCCAGAATGTCTGTATAAATTGGGAAGATATCTCCGTCCTCCTGGGAAAAGCAGTGCCAGTTTTTTTAAGAATATTCTGGATCAGAAATAAAAATTGGGGTGGTCAGGTAATATTACCTTCCACCCCAATTTTTTTAGTTTTAAAGCATACCATAATATAAAAGTATTCCGTTATATATACCCCTTGCAAAGCTTTCTGGGTCATAAGTCATTAAATATGCATCCCTTGGATTGCTTATGTATCCCATTTCCACCAGTACAGCCGGCATATCCGTTGTTCTTAAGACATATAAAGTTGGGCGCACAAATACTCCTCTGTTCTCCAATCCTGTGCTGTAATTAAGACCCTCTAAAATCCTCAGGCCCATATCATAAGCTGGACTGTCACTCCTAAAAACATACGCTTCGCTTCCACTGGCTTCTTTTATCTCGCTTGAATTGCAGTGTAAACTTATGAAAAAATCTGCTCCCCATGAATTAGCTGCATACACTCTGGTCTGAAGACTGGTAGCGTTGGTCGTCCCCAGTATTTCAGTTGGGGAATTCCTGGAAAGCTCTGCATCAAAATTTGAGTTAGCGTTTAAAAGTGCTGCCAGTCTAACACCTATTTCGTATGTAATATCTTGTTCTCTTACTCCGTTTCCCTCTGCACCGGCATTAGGATTTTGTGGGTTATGCCCCTGATCAATAAAAATTTTAATTGCCATTATCTCTCTCCATTTCTGTTAACCTTTATATCAACATGCTTTTTAACAGTATATGTAAGAGAGTTTAAAATTATATTAAAAGGAGATATCCTATTTAGAATATCTCCTTTTCTTTGTTGTTTATAATTAAATTTCAGTTTTCCAAAGACCATGTAAGTTGCAATAAGCATATACTTCCAGTGGCTTTTCACCATCAACCAAAGCGAACTGAGCTTCAGGTTTTTCACCTGGTGCAAGGCCCTTTCTTTGTCCACCTTTTGATGTCAGTAAATATAACCATTCAATAAAATGTTCTTCTACCATAGGGTGTTCAACAGAACCTACCTTTGCTGTAACTAAATTGCCTTCTACCGTTACAACAGGTATATGTTTTTCAAAACTTGCATCTACTGTATTTGCTTCAAGTTCTGTCATTTTTTCTCCGCAACAGACCATAGGTACTCCCGAATCCTTAATCATTCCAACTAAGTTTCCACAATGCTTACATACAAAAAATTTCTTATCACTCATACAAATTACCTCCAAATTAAAACATATACTATACATTTGCTTATATTATATATGCTCCATCCATTAATATCTACTAAAGATTTCATATTATGCTAAATATATACCTTTTTATAGTTCTTTTTAAACATCCTGCTTAAAAAATATTTAGAGTTCTAACTCGTACATAGCCATGGCAAGTGCCGCCATTCCGGCTGTTTCAGTTCTAAGTGTAGTTTTCCCCAGAGTTACACATTGTGTATTCATTTCTCGAAGGGTATCCGCTTCTTTATCAGAGAAACCGCCCTCTGGGCCTATGATTATAGCCACTGTTTCAGGCTTGTTGTTCAATCCTCTTAATGCATCCTTAATCGTTCTGTTATCTTCATTTTCATAGGGGAATAGTACTAAATCAAAACCTGCCAGTAAGCTAAGCATTTGTTTAAAAGTAATATCATCCCCTACATTTGGGATAATACCTCGTTTGCACTGCTTTACGGCTTCATCTGAAACCTTCTGCCAGCGTTCAATCTTCTTTGAAAACTTTCCGTTATCGGTAACTACTGTACGATCTGTAAAAACTGGTACTATTTCATATATACCTAATTCTACTGTTTTCTGTATGATTAGTTCCATCTTACCCTGCTTTGGTACCCCTTGAAATAAGGTTACTTTAGTAAAAGGCTCATTGGTAAATTTCTGCTTATCCAGAATGATCGCTTCAACATAATCTTTATCTATATAGGATATTTCTGTTTCATATTCCCACTTCGCTGAGTCTGATATATCGATCTTGTCACCTTCACGTAACCGTAGAACTTTTACTATATGCTGAATGTCCTGCTTATCTGTTATTTGTATGGTTTTATCCCCAATATTATCTAGAGTAGTAAAAAATCTGCTCATCTATTTTAACCTCGCTGCTATGGCACACCAGTCGCCCTGTTCTAAAACTTCTACAATCTCAAATCCATTGTTTTTAATCGATTCAGAAACCTGCTCCTGCTTTTCTATAAGAATACCGGATGAAATAAAAATCCCTTTGCCCTTTAAATGTTTGGCCACATCACAGGACAGCATCATGACCAGGTCAGCCATTAAATTAGCTACAACCACATCCGCCTTGTAATCTATTCCCTTTGTTAAATCACCATATTGGATTTTAACTACATCAGAAAACCCATTTAATTCAACATTTTCTCTAGAAACATCAACAGCTACGGGGTCTATATCCACTCCTAGGATATTCTTTATCCCAAGTAATGCTGCTGCAATAGATAAAATACCTGAGCCACAGCCCACATCCAGTACTGCATCATCTTTCTCCGAATATTTTTCCAGCAGCTTAATGCAAAGCGTTGTGGTTTCATGTGTCCCTGTACCAAATGCCATACCTGGGTCAATCTCTATAATCAGCTCGTCTTCCGACTGTTTCTCATATACTTCCCATGTAGGTTTTACCACTATTCTGTCCGTAATTTTAGCAGGTTTGAAGAATTCTTTCCAGTTGTCCTTCCAATCTTCATCTTTCACAAGCCGATCTTCAACTTCCATTCTTCCAAAAGAGTTTTTATCTCCCAGTTCTCCTTGATTCATACGTTCTCTAAGGCTGTCCATTGCCTGTTTTACAGCTTGTACTTTGGCCTTCCCTTCTTGTGAATCCTCCATATATAAAATAACCGTGGGTTCTTCATTGATCTGTTCCATAACACTTGCATCAACATAATCCCAATCATAAGAATTCTTCTTATCCATAAGATCTTCAACATCTGCAGGATCTTCAATAACAGCATCTTCTATTTCCATCTCAGAAAGTGTGTTCAGAATGTGCTCTATTCCAAATCTGCTTGTATATATTTTTGTTTCAATGTAATTCATTTCGTACCTCGTTTTATTTTTTCTAGTATTCTGTCCAAATTTTAAAATTAAAATTTGGAATTTAAGCCTCTTGGCTTCTTGTTATTTGTATCATAAAAAGGGATAGGTTATAATAAATAAAATACCCTATTGATATATTATACTAAAACAGTATAATTTAGGCAATGGACCTTTTGAAAGGAAGATAAATAATGGATTTCATAAAACAGAACTATTATACTACAGGAGAATTTGCAAAACTTTGTAACGTAAAGAAGCAAACACTATTTCATTATGACAATATAGGTATTTTTTCTCCAGAAGTCATTGGGGAAAATGGCTACCGCTATTATTCATATCAGCAAATTGAAGTTTTTGAAATTATTACCATGTTAAAAGAATTAGACATGCCCTTAAAAGACATAAAAAACTATTTAGATACCCGAACGCCAGAAAGTCTTATACAGCTTCTTCATGAAAAGCAGAAAGAAGTTGACAATAAGCTTACAGAACTGGAATGGATAAAAAACTATATAAAAACTAAAACTGACATAACTACAGAGGGACTTCAGGCCGAAACAGAAAAGGTTACTTATGTAAAAATGCCAGAAGAATATCTGATTGCTACAGATTATAGTGGCACGCCAGATGACAGGTCTATAGCTGCAGCTATTACAAAACATTATAACTATTGCCATGACTTAGGGCTTTATATGATTCATTCAATCGGGAGCACCATAAGAATATCTGATATGCCCAAAAGTGAAATTTACTACTCCTATACCCACATATATACAAAAGTTTTAAATAAGCGGTATCCTAATCTACATATAAAACCTGCTGGTACTTATGCCGTTATATATCACCGACACGGCTATAATACGGCTTTTGAAAGTTATAAGATGCTTATAAACGACTTACTTAAAAAAGGGTACACTCCTGGAGAATATTTCTATGAGGATACCATGCTTGATGAACTATCCATGTGTGGATATGACAATTATATGATAAAAATATCCGTGTACTGTAGCAAATAAAGTAACACTAATTAAATAACTTCTTTAAACTCTTCCAGGTTTACCGCTTCCCCTTCTCTCTGTTTTTCCACTGCCGCAAGCACTCTGTTAAACAGTTTCTTTGTAATAGGATATTTATATATCATATATACGGATAAAAACATAAAGACTCCCGGTATAATGGTAAATGCATTGTCTACCCAGAACAATGCGGTTTCATGCTGCACGGGTGCATTTCCGTCAAAACCAGCCCACTGAAGCATATTTCCTAACAAAACTAAACCTACTGCCTCCGATAAAGATTCTGATATTGCCTGAAGGGACACAATCGTTCCCTGTCTTTGTTTCCCACTGACTAATTCGTCTACTTCACAAACGTCATACATCATGGCTGGCATCAACTGCCAATAGCATATGGCTCCTAACCCAAAAGCAACCAGCATAAGTGCTGCTTCAATAAAATTGGTAACGCCAATAAATCGAAGCGCTATCATACTTAGAGCACAAATGCTCATACCTATCATGAACTGACTGCGCTTATCAAATTTATGACTTGTAGCCATTAAAATTGGTACAAATACCATCCCTGCAAAGGGCTCTATGGCCATTAAGGCAGTTATGCTTAAAGCATTCAGCCCCATGTTATATGTATAAAAATATAGCCTGTCAGCCACAAATATTGTATTTGCTGCTAAATACAATATACTTGCGTAAACAGCATATCTAAGAGTCCTCAATTTAAGAATCTCTGCAAATCCTTTAAACATATCTATTATTATCTGACAGAACTTCTTAATCGTTATTTTTTCAGATTTAGGCCTATCTTCAAGGTTATTTGGCGGTTCTTTTATAATCGAAGCCCCGATAAAAAGTGATAAAAATACGCAGCCTGCAATCATAGCTGCCGTTCCATGCCATGCTTGAGCCTGTGTTCTGCCCATATGAACTAAATGGTCCACAAATATTGTAGGCATTACCGCGCCTATAGCCATGCCTAAAGTGTTTCCCACATAGGCAAAGGACCTTAGCCTTGTTCGTTCATTATAGTCTTCTGTAAGCTCTGCACCCCATGCTAAAAATGGGATAAAAAACGAAGAAAACCCAGTCCAGAAAAGTAAAGTCATACATACATAGTAAACAATCTTTACGGTCATGGTTGCTTCTATAGCCGTAAATAATAGCGTAGTTACAATGGCTACCGGCACTGATGCAAAAATGATGAACACTTTTCTTTTTCCAAACCTCGAACGAGTGTTATCGGATATAAACCCAATAACTGCTGAGCAAACTGCATCCCATACAGCACCAAGAGCTGCTATGATTCCTGCAATTCCAGGATCTATTCCAACTACTGTAGTCATAAAAAACAAGAAAAACGTACCATAAAGGAAATATAAGCATTGGTCAGCTATGGCTATGGTCCCATATGCTGTCTTAATTTTGAGTGAAAGTTTCATATTATCCCCTCCTACTCAATAGTTTAAAGTATACAGTTACCATATAGTCAATAGCTTTTTATAGAAAATAGGTAAAATATTTACCTTCTTTTTAGCGACTCTCTGTATATCTGTTCCATCTCTTCTTTTGCGAATACTACAGGATTTACTTTTATATTCCCGTAAGATACCTTAAATATATTTGTGGCAAGCCACTCTATATCTTCCTCCACAAAACCTAAATCTGTTAATGAAATATTCAGGTTTATTTCTCTTAATAGTTTTTCTATAGTCTCTGCGCAATCTGTCTCATCCGTTCCACCTAACAGTTTTGATAATTTTGCAAACTTTTGTGGATTTCCGTTTATGGATGCTCTGACGATGGCTGGCATAACCGCAGCTAAACCTTCGCCATGTGTGACATTTTTATACCCGCTCAATGGATGTTCAAATGCATGAGGTGCACAAACTCCAGCAGTTTCCAGTGTATATCCGCCCAATGTACTAGCCAAGGCTACTGCCTCCCAGGCTTCTCTATCGTTGTAGTCTTCATATACCTTAACCAGATTATCCTTTATCAGCGTTATTCCCTTCTCTGCAAATATATCACTCATATGATTCGCTCTTGTAGAAACGTAGGCCTCCAGTAAATGACATAAAGCATCAAAACCTACTGATGCTAAAACCTGTTTTGGCATTGACATCATTAATTCTGGATCAACAATAGAAGCCTTTGCCATAAATCCGTTTTTACGCATACCTCTCTTATCCTGAGTTTCATCCTTTGTAAACACCGCAATACTATTGACTTCACTACCTGTACCACAAGTGGTAGGAACAAGAATCAAAGGTAAGGAAGGTTTTTCTTCCACCTTCCCAAGCTGATGTTCCTCAAAATCCCCATCATTTTTAGAAAAGAAAGCAATGCCTTTTGAAGCATCCATAATGCTGCCGCCTCCAAGGGCCAATACCACATCACACTTTTCTTTCTGGGCTGCTTTTGAGCCTTCCATTACAATGGAAATCACAGGATTCTTTTCTACCTTGTCAAAGAGCACATAATCGATTTTTTCTTCTTTAAGCTGCTCAATCACCCTGTCCAACAATCCTGATTTCTTTGTGCTGGATTTTCCTGTAACGATTAGCACCTTATTCCCATATTTCGCAGTTTCTCTGCCTATTAAATCGGCACTTTTAAATCCAAATATTAAGTTTGCTTTATTTGTATATTTGGTAATCATATTAACCTCCACATCAACTGTTCCTGCTTTCCCGATGTAACCGTTCGCTCTTTTATTTTATCGCTTTCTGTTATTTTACTGCACAAAACGGGGGAATCGAACTCATATTTTTCTATATTCTTTCCTACTGTAACAGGACTATGATTTGCATAGCAATATTTACATCCATTCCTACAGGTATTGTATGCCCCAATATCGATACTTTCTATGCAGCCACACTCCATTCTCTGATTTTTGTCCTTTTTCGAAATAATTGGATACCCAGTAATTCTTTCAATTAGTACGTCATCAATGCACTTACCATGACCAATTCCTATGGGACTTAAATCTATGTTTTCTGCACAGGTTTCTAACTTTAAGCCATACCTGCCTGCTATATGGAACAACATTTCTGCCATTGTGCGTTTTGCACCATCATCCAGACTTGATGCTCCCAATTTTGCCAGGTTGTTTTTAATCTTAGGATAGAAATCTATAAAACTGAAGATGCATTTTTCTGTGTAATGTTCAAGTTCTTTGGCTATTTTTTCAAAATGTTCCACATGATAGTCCTGATTATATTTATTATTTATCAGAATAGGATCATATCTCCATATAACCTTTTCTGGGCCAATTTGATCTGAAAGCCTTTTAAATGTGTCAATTAAATTCTTTGATTTAGAAGGTACATTTATTTCCATATCCTTGTCATAGGAAGTAATCGTAAATTGAAAATAGTAATGATAATCCTTCAACTGCTTAAGGTTGTCCAGCATTGGTGCTGGATTTTTTGTCCAGAACACAATACAGTCCACCACTTCAGGAGATAAATCAATTTCACTCACCTGATTATAGTTCATTGGATTTCTCACTAAAACAAACCGCTCTTTCAAGCGGTTTGTAAACCAGTCAAAATAATAATTTGGAATGTCAGTTCGCCTGCTTGCACTGATAATCATCTTTCATTACCTATTCTTCATTTATTATTTATTTATTAAATAGAACATACATATCCGCCAAGAGTAAATCTCTTTCCACCAATTCAGGAAACAATAGGTTCATTTTTTGTATGAATCGATCGCAAATCTTCAAAGTTTCGGGATCTAAATCTATATGTCCATGCAACGCTAACATTACAGAAGCCAACCCACAATAATAAAAAGTCGCAAATACACTTTTGCCTTCGATATATCTGGCACTAAGTGACCTTTCATAAAGTATAATAGAGTTCTTTATACCCTGATTTAATGACATATAAGCTTTATCAATAGATGAAATCAGCATGCCCAATTCTTTAACAAGACCTGTCATTTGCTCGGACTTGTTTCGATACTCCATATACCATGAAAGTAATACATCCAAATAAAGCTGACCACAGAACGGTATACCTTCACTGTGTTTTAAATCAAAATTGATTTCAGGTGATTTATACTGTCCTGGAACACCCCAGTTGACCATATCATGAAATTCTGTATGATTTCCTGTAATCTTAGAAGTCGGGAAAAACTTATAATCCTGCTTGTCCACGTTTCCTTTAACAAGTTCTTCATAACGTGCCAGCCAGTCTGAGGATGTGGTTATAGTTTCATCAAACTGCAGCATTTCCTGCATAGCCTCAATGCCTGTTAATCCCAGCAGTTTCATGCCTTGTTTATAATCCATTGGATTTTTCAAATATAACCGCATCGCTGCTATATCATTTACTTGAGCCAGCTTTTCAATTTCGTTAGCAGAAATTTCTGTAGTGCCTCTAAAACTAGCCATTTGCAAATTAAGGACTTCAAAACAGGTTTCAAATTCCTTTTGTGACAAATGATATCTACACATATTCTCCAGGATGAAACCTCTTTGCTCTGTATTTAACATGTGTAAACTGATGAGGTGTAGTATTTCTTCAATCATCTGAGCACAACGTCTATTATTGCTCTTCAAGTTACTATCATCCTCTTCATTCTCTTTATCCTGTCCACAAAAATTACATATAAGTAAAGCTAGTATTTCACAACCTTCACTATCCAAATAAGGATCTCTTTTAGCCCCTGTTTCTTTCACTACAATTTTTAGTTTTTCAAGCATTTTTATAGAATCATAATTCATCAATGTGGTGATTAATATCTCATTGAGGCTGCCAATATTCTCTTTATATCCTTCTTCTCTGTGTTTAAAAATGTGAATATCATCAATCTCTATAGGGGTAAAGAATTCATTACTCAAATGACAAGTATCTGCATCGCACACTTTATAAACTCCGCTTTCCAACTTATTTTTCAAGTATATAAAATCCTTTTCTCCTGAAGCCGCTTTTAACTGCTTACACTTCATCGTATCAATTTCCTCAGAAAAAGCATGATTATTCAATTGCTTTAATACTAGGGATTTTACAGGATAATTTTTTCGTGCATCCCAATAGATTATTGCTTTATTTTGTTTCCCCAAATCATCTCTATATCGAATGTTTTCCAAAATGGATTCTTTCGAATTTATTGAAAATGTTGTCTCTTCAGTCTTACAATTTTCCTGTAATACTGCCTCATCAACTTCTTTACCATTACAATCAAAAATGACATGGCCATACCCTAAAACTCCTGTGATTTTTTTATCCAGCATTGGATTGGCCTCGTCTGTATCATCATACCAATGAACCGAATAGGCTCTCGCTGCATTTACAGGAATCACTAGCTCCTTTATATATCTTCCTTGTCCGTCACCCCTGATTACAACTTTTCCCTCGTATCGATTATAATCACTATCCACTATCTTGTATTTCATGTAATGAGCATATTCATTTTTAACAGAATATGGTGGTAAAACCATACTGAACTGATTTTCTTTCTGGTTATATATTAAATATGGCGATGGCACCTCTGTGTTTTTCGGACGTTTCCTGCCTAGGTATTTTTGTTTTTCTTTCCATTCCTTAAATTTGCTTATAACTCTTTCACTATATTTTTCTTCATCTATATCTGTGTTTTCACTTAAATTTACAAGTTCATTCATATCCATGAAGAATTTAGCTGCTCTCTCTGGATACAATTTTATATAGGAGGTAGTTGCTAATCCAATGGCATAGCTACGCCAGCTTGTCAATTCATTAATTAACACCGCCGGATCAAATTCTTCCTGCATATTGCTGTATTTTATCATATCAAAAATGTCTTCAATCTCACTATTTGGTATCCCCGCCTGAGATAAAATTGGCATTACGCTCATATCTTTAATATCACTATTAAATTTATTAAAACCAAGTTTGTTAAATATAAGTTTCCAATTTTTACCTAATATAATTTTTTGATTGTTATTGATAGTAACCCCTAGTTTTTCGCTATACGTACTCCAGAATTCTTCGTATTCTTCATGAAGAATTAGATTTACCGCATGTGTTATGTTTACTAATGGATAACTTTTCTGAATTTGTAATACGCTTGAGTCTTTATTTGTAACCTCAAATATTTTTTCGCTTAATATCTCGTATTCCTCATAAGCTAAATCTAAATCGCCCCATAGCTCACATTCTTTAATTAAATTTGATATATTTTCCTCAATTGCTCCTAAACTAAAATTCTTATATACTACCTTCATTTAACTCCTCACTTGCCATCTTCATTCTATTTTATATCTATTGAAGCATAAAAACTGCACAGGTATTCTATTGAAGCATAGAAACCTGTGCAATGCCAATTCCTAATATAGGTTTACTTTCTTAACGTCGCCGATTTACAAATAAACTATATATTTATTATACACCAAATTCGACATTTTCGCAAACGAAAGAAGAATTTTCATTTTTTATTTTGCAAACAAGCTTCCAAAGTTTCTTTAAACGCCTCATCCTGACACACCTTTCTCTTTGCATGTCCTTTCATCCTGCCTCCGCCCATACGGATTTCCTTGGCAGTATGCCGCTGCATCAAAAGACCGTCAATATTATCCTCACTGTAAATTAGCCCATTCTGACTAATTGGTACAGCGTGTCTTGCAAGACACATGGCCGCAAGCCCGTAATCCTGAGTTATGACCACATCTCCATTCTGCACCATATTTACTAGTGCAAAATCCACACTGTCGGCCCCCTTAGATACCATAATGGTGGTTGCCCCTTCCTTTTTAAAAACATGAGAGGTATCACATAAAATAATGCACTCCATCTTATGTTTTTTTGCTGCTCCAACTGCTATATCAACCACTGGGCAGCCATCGGCATCAATTAAAATCCGCATATGCTCTCCTTCATTTTAAATAAATAATTCTGGTTCTTTTCTTACTCCTGAACACGTAGTTTCAAGCCAGTTTATTATATTTTTTACCCATTCCGCTTCAAATTTTCTAGCATTAACTGGACAATTTTTTATACATCTATTACAATGCATACACTTATGCGGGTCACTCTCTATAAAATCATCTCTATTAATAGCACCTACTGGACATGTTTCTGCGCATAAACCACACCTAATACAAAGAGCATTTGTTGTTGGTGCTGTTGGCGATACTGGCGCATTATCTTTCACCACATAAGGGAATTTGCCTTTCACTATTAGCTTTTCATATGTATGATCCCTTCTTATTGCCTGTATCTTTTTTTCTATTTTTTTGCCAAAATCACAAGCTATGTATAAGTCGTTTTTATCAGGCCTATTTGTTGCAACTAAATCAGTGTAGGAATGTTCACCAACAAAAGCTGCACCCGCTATACCGATAAAACCATTTGCCTCAAATATGTCTTTCAATTCAATTAGTGCATCTTCATATTCGCGATTTCCGTAATTAACTGTAAATACCGCTTTCGTATTATTTCCTTTTATGGTATTTAAGTATGAGATTAAAAAACTAGGTATACGTCCGCCATAAACAGGTACACCAACCATAACCAAATCCTCTTCAGTAAATTGAGGAATAATTTCCTCAACCCTATCTTTTTCCATAGTAATATCATATTCTGTGTACTTATCTGTAATTTCCTTGGCTACTGTCTGTAATACTTTTTTGGTATTTCCTGTAGCACTAAAATAAATTAAATTTAACTTTGTCATTTATAAATCTCCATCATTTCTTAATTAACTCCCTGGTATAAAGCTCTGTGTATACTAGTTTACCATTGATTCGTTCACTAAGCATCAAACTGAATTTATTTACTGACTGGGTCATACTCCCAAGTTCTTCTACCAGTTTCTTTGATTCCTGATAATCACAGTTCACCTCACGGCCCAAAGTCAAATGAGGCTTAAACTCACGCATATCTACTGAAAAACCTTTGCTGTTCAATTCATAATTCAGTAACTTATGTAGCTCGCTCATGGGATTGGACTTTTCTATTCCAATCCAGTAAATATCAAAGCCAGTCCTTTTAAATCTCCCTAATCCGCCAATATGAATATCAAAGCTTTCCACATTCACCGCATCCATACACAACTTAACTTTATCTACATCATCAGAATCAACTTCCCCTAAAAAGGCCAGCGTCACATGGAGATTTTCCTTACGGCTGAAGTGTCCCTTTCGGGCAATCTCCTTGATATGACAGATTGCATCATATATCCTGTCACAGATATCTTCATTCAAATTTATAGAAATAAATAATCGCATAATTATTTTCCTTCAAACTCATTCCAAAATATTCAATGTCCTCGCAATGGTAATTTTTAAACTAAATTCAGCAGGCCATTTTAGGTATACATATTTGTATGTATATAAGACAATTTAACTAGATTATATCCATAAATTTCATAATTATTTCTGAATTTCATTTTTTATTAATAATATTTCTATAAAACTGGTTCAATGATACTTGTTTTTTTATGGTTAATAATGTTTTTTCTAAGAATTCTAACCTCTCAGTAAATGAAAATTTTAAAATTGTCAAAATCAACATCTTTATAAGAGATTGCTACATCTTTAATTTGTAATGTTATATCGCATGGATTTTCCTTGTTGGAATCCAACATGAAAATTCCATCTCTCACATATAACATCTCGGTTATCTTTTATGTATGCTTTACTTAACCTGCTGTCATGCAGGCTGAAATTTGATGTGTTGTTGGTTGATTTCTACGTTCAAATGGTTACCCCTTTGGTGGTTATCTCATGCAACCTCTGTTTCTATGCACAAATAAGCGGGGTACTATTTAATCTTCTACATTTATTCGTCCCAAACAAAACATTTATCTTGTGTTGCTTTACATTCCTCACACATACTACAAGGTAATATTTTTTCATTACAAATTGGGCACAATGATGGCTTATCTTTTGCAATAAACACTTGGTTTTCACAGATTGGGCATAATTCCCATACTCCACTGCTTTTTTCTAACTCTAACATTTACATTGCCCCTTTCGCTACATACTTAATTTATAACCTCTTATATTACAAATCAGTCTATAATATACTCATATATATCGTCTCTAACTGGCTGGTCTAATTCTTAATAAGATTAACATCTTCATTTTGTAAATTTACTCCTGGTCTTGCCATCCAACTGAATAACTCTTTTGATAGGGATTTATCATCATACTTTAATCCCACATCTATATTCTTAGACTTTTTGTATGTAACAAAAATTGGGCACATTCCGTATTAAATTTTATAGTCATAATCTATTGGCTATATAGTATTCATTAATTGCTTGAACCTTTATCCAATCTATCGGCAACCCGCATCCAACGCGAGAATCTCCTACCAATTCCATCATTTTTAATCCACACAATTCGGCTTTAAAAGGTGGACGTTTTTTCCCTGATCTAATACTTACTTTTCTTATAATATGCAAATCTTTAAAAAACTTATCCTCAATGTCGGTGCAATACTGTAATTCATTAAACTTATAACCTACAACATTTCCCTTTTTATCCCTAACTTCTTCTGACCATTTTAATTTGTCTTTTGCCAAAAATTCTTCTGATACTTGATAGAAAAATTGTAAAAATACATTTAAATTCCCGTTATTCAAGTATGCAGCTGTAAAAATCTTTTTAGGTATATCTAGAAAAGCATCACCACCTATACAACTACCAACGTATCGATGTCCTAATAAAGTCAACTTGTTATCGGAATCAACAAATTCAATTCCACTTGTAAATGCTTCAATGTCGATTCTATAGCTATGTGCTCTATCGTGTATCTTTTCAGCAAATTGTATCCAAGCTTGATTTTCATTTATTTTCCCTTTGTTTAAATCAGCTACTATTTTCTTTTTCACTACAGAGAAAAATTGTCTGGGCTTTTTATCCATCCCACTTAAAACTTTGCAAAATGCGGTTTTTACTTCATATTTTGTACCCCTTTTTTCATACAATGTCATAGAATCTTCTAACAGCATATATTCAAACCAATATTTTCTCCAAACTCTATTTTTTCGGTTTTCATCTACAGTCGAATTCGATAAATAAATATACGGATCAACACTTGAATCAATAGCACTTATTGCCGTTTTTAATTCTGCTGGAATGCTATACGATAATAAATTTTCTTTTTTTGTCTCGTCTAGCATTTTCAATTCATAGCAATACTTATAAACATCATCGAATTCACTGCTACCTTCTCTAAAATGAGTCCAAATTGTATCTGAAGCTTTCGAAGCCGTCTTTTTAGAAATTTTAGATGACGTAAATATTAAATCTCTTTTTTTGAGTAATTTCCCCTTCATCGATGTGAAACTTACAGACATTAAATGTGGGTCATATGTATACACTGCTATTTGTGCCTTTTTATTAGCCGTTTCAATAAATTTAACTATTTTCTCTCCAGGATCAGCGCAGCTATCATATTTATCAGGAATCACAATAATAGTAGCATCATATCCTTTTGCTAAGTAAGCAAAAGCTTGACCTAGTGCAGTTAGAATACCATGCAATCCCTCGTTAGGCCTTTTATACTCTAATGCAATTTTCACATCAGGTCCTTTTCCATTGGATACTAAAATCATACCGTCCGCATATGGCCAATCTTTGTCAGTTGTCCCATTCGTAGTAACAGTCCATGCCCCCGCTCTTCTAAACACTTTGAAAAGCTTCTTTTGCTCTGCACTAAGTTCTCTTGCCAATTCACTTGCAACATATGTGGCTTCTATATCATGTTTCATTGATTTCCTCTTTTCCATTATATTAAATATAATATCACATTACCTAACAACAGAATCAATTAACGTTGCCATTTTAGTTATTTCATTCATATCTTTTGCAGAAGAAAGAGACATCAGATATTTAACATCTAGTAAAATACCCTGGACTTTTTCATAACTCTTATTATTTAATTTCCAATTGCTTCTTGCTGTACCTATGAAATACATCTCGTTCTCTGTATAAAAGCTTTTTCCAATAGAATTATACGGCATAATAAACGCATTGTATACTATCGGATGATTTCCGTTATCATCACAAAACTTTTCCATTTCGGCAATATACTCGCCGTACGTTATCTGCTTATTGATTGATGTAGACTCTGGTAAATGCCCCGGATTTTTGGACCACCCATACTTATAATATTTTGCATCAAGCACATAAATCCTATCATTATATTTCATTATAGTGTCAGGGCGTAAGTAAGCATTATCTTTATCTTCAGCATCATGCCCTTCAAAATCACTACCATTAAGGTTCCATATTGTCTTTGGATAATATTCTTCTTTATTTGACTCACCAAATACTTTATCTATCATCCTCTCCCAAACAGTAGAAAATTTATAGGTACCATACCGGAAGTTTTTCTCTGCATTTTCATCACCCTGATACTCAATAAGTGCTAACATATTAATAAATAATTGACGATTTTCATCATTGAAAGTATTTGACAATTTATCTTTTAGAACACCAGAAAAAAGTTTTTGCTTAAACTTGATTCTTGGCTTCTCTGGTAAATAACTTGAAAAAAGCCATCCCATCTTATCAAAACTTTCATATACACAATACTTATGTATCAGTGTAATAAGTTCATTTTCATTGATTTGATTTCTTTTTGTCACAAAGTCAAGATAAAATAGATCTTCATCCTGTATATAAGCACGTTGTGTTTTTATTGTTCTACTCCAATTTATTTTTCCACGTTTTGAAACATTATAATGTATTTCTCTTTCTTTATAATATCCTCTAACGTAAAAGTCCTGAATAATGAACAAATACGATTGTATTGGAAATTTCACCTCATCAAAAGAGTTTGACTGCCCCAGCACTTCTGAATCTCTTTTATTCGTATTTTTTGCCAAAGTAGACATAATTAACAAAATATCTTTTCTTAATTCTTTTTCCTCTTCACTAATATGAAAACCCAAAGGAAACGAAATCTGTACATTTCCCTCTTCGCTTTTTATACCAACGAAAACATCAGAATCAATATTTGTGTTAACACTACACCTGTCCTTTAATAGTGTTTTAGGCATAAGTGCTCACCTACGCTTTCTCTTCTATATCCGACACTTCTTCAGCGATAATTTCCTCATCTTCATTATATGTTTTTATCTGGCTCATCATTTTTTGATATACCTCTAATCTAAGTACTGCCTTTAATTTATCAGATGTCTCTGATTGATAAGTATCAACTACTTGTTCAAGCGAATTCATAGAAGCATTAAAGATTTTATCTTTATCCATTTTAAATGCATCATCCCACAAATATTTTAACGCTTTTTCAGGGAATCTATCTACTGCTAATTCTTTCTGTCTAATAAAATATGCGCCAAGTCTCTTATCCTCTGAACTAGACATGTCCATACTCATTTGGAGTACTTCATTATTAATTACTGTCGCAAAAGCACCCCAGGTTACATTTGTTCCCAATATATTATTATTTGCATGTTTTGCCTCCATTACTTTATTTGGTATATGTTTCATATCCCATCTTCTCTGGAAAGCAGTATCTAATGTAAACACATTTTGATCTGATGTATTCATTGTGGCCAATAAAGACATATTAGAAGGAATACGGACCTCATGGTTTTCATCACCATAGACCCAATTAGCAACATCATAATTTGAGATAGCATATTCACCAGTACCATCTTCTGACCTATCTAAAAGCTGAAAGATTTCTCCAAAAATAGCTGGAGCATTTCCTCTGTTGATTTCTTCAATAACCAAATAGTACATGTTCTCCTTATTTGTCTCTGCTTTTTTCAACATTTTTGTAAAAGGCCCTGGTACAAATTCATATCTGAGTTTGCCTTGTGGATTTTCTTCATCCTTTACCACTTTAGGTAAAATCTGACCGACAAAATCCGAATAAGTATAATCTGGATGAAATACAACCCTTTCTATCTTTGTCGCATCTGAACACATTTTCTTAATTGTATAACTCTTTCCAGCTCCTGGAACACCATAATAGAGAATATTTGTTCCAGGTACTTTTTCCTCTTTTTTTTCTTTAGAGCTTGTATTGAGATTATCGTTTTTTTCATCTATATCCATATATGATTGATAACTTAGTAAATCCCCCCCATTCCAGAAAGAACTACAATTGATAATATCAAAAATATCTGCTTTATTTTCTTGAGTTAACGTATCGTGTTTAATATAAATCTTTTCTCCCTCTTCTGCCACGCATCCAGACCAAAGCAGCACTTTTATCATTTCACGCAACTGACGGTCTTCATGCTTCCAATTTCTCTCATCTTCCTTAAAAGAAATATTATCAGGAAAAGTTGGTACTTTTCGATATTGTAATATTTGGTTTACAACTTCTAGCAAGCTATAATCAGAATTCTTCGCAACATTATCATTATAAAAAATGAAATTTTTAATTTCTTCCTTAGTCAAATAAGCATTACCTGGTACAATCAAATTAAATGTATAGAGGATTTTTATAATTGTTCTCATAGGCGCTAACTTAATATTATCTGCAAGAGTTTCCTCATACGCCTCACGTGTTCGTAAGTTCGGGTACTGAAATTTCTTAATAAAATTTAGTACTACTTCCCTAACATTTCCATGAGAAGCCACTTCCGAGCATCCACTCGTTTCTGTAAGATTAAAATAAAAGCCAAGTGTTTTCATATTATTATTTGCGCTTTTATCTTCACTTGCAGATGGTACAGTATTCATTAAAAATGCTGTAGCTGCATTCTGCAATGAATCTCCCAATACTGATATCCGTAAATCATTAGTAAATAAGTAGTGATACATTCTTCTCCTCCTTTTTTGCAGCTCTACAGCATTTCCATTAAGTCACCAATTGCTAATGCAATACATTTTGCCAATTTAGGGGGAACCGCATTTCCAATCATTTGATAGGCATTGCCCTGACTTCCAACAAAATTAAAATCATCATCAAAGGATTGTAAACGAGCTGCTTCTCTAACTGTAATTGATCTACATTGTTTTGAATCATAATGAATAAATCGATTTCCATCTTTATACAAATGAGCAATTATCGTTGTACTTGGTAACTCAGCTTCCAAGACATGATATCTGTGAATAGGTGATTTGGAACCAACCTTCTCCTCATACAATTTGCTTATTTTTTTACTATCGTATTCTCTTTTTTCACTTTCAATATCCTGAGCTAATATTTTAAAAGTATCCATATCCCTTAAGTTATGATAACGTGGGTTATGCCATGTTATATCTGATTCTGGTGTATTATGTGATTTTCTTCTTTTATGATGTTCCTCATCAAAATATGGCGTACACTTAGGCAAATCACCTATAGCCTCTCTAACAGTCACCTTTTTAGTTGATTTATATTTAGGCAGAATTTCTGTATAAAAATTCTTTAACAAATTCTGTATGTACTTACAACATTTTTTGTTTATGCCAACTATTATCATTCTGTCTCTATTCTGTGGAACCCCATAATCACTTGCATTCACCTTTGCATACTTTTTTAAATCATCAATAATTTCATATCCAATATTTTCAAACCCGGCACGAATCTTATCCGTAATAGGTTTTCCATCTGGTGCTGCACTCAATATACCTGGAACATTTTCAAACACGAATACTTTAGGTTTATATCTATTAACTACATTGAGATAATGTTCAAAAAGATAATTACGATAATCCTCCTTCATCCCATTTTCATCACGTACTCTTCCCGCTACAGAATATGCTTGACAAGGAGGTCCGCCAATAATTACATCCACTCCATTGGCCTGATTAACAAAATAATCAAGTCCTTTACCTGATGCAAATTCTGAATCACCTTGCCAACCTTCAAATAGTTCTTTTTCTCTCTGAATATCAAAATGCATTACTCTTTCCTGAGCATCTTCAATATTCCATTTGTTTCTAAGCCGTTCTTTTAAAGTATTTACTTGTGGTTTTAACCACTCTACAGCAGCAACATCAGTATATTTGCCACTCTGAAGGAATCCATCTTCTAAACCTCCGCATCCTGCAAACAAATCGATCATTCTATATTTTGGCATCATTATTCCTACTTTCTCAAATACAATTTTAATCTTTCTGCAACTACTTTACCAAGCATTGGTGGAACTGCATTTCCAACCTGCTTATACTGCTGAGACTTATTACCATAAAAAATAAAATCATCAGGAAAACTCTGCAAACGAGCACTTTCACGTACAGTAGGAATTCGATTATACTTATAATGAAAATGTGATCTATGTCCAGTATTTATTGTAAGTGAAGGTTTTTTACTATTATATCTTGTAAGAGCCTCATGATATTTATACAATCCCTGGTACTCTTCTGGCAACGCCTTATAGTTTTTTCCCTCTGGTACTAGTGAAATCATTTTCACTGTCTTTTTATCATGAATTGTTCCAATGTGATTATAAATTTTATCAGATTTTTTTCGCATTTCCTTCTGATAATCACTTAATGGTTCGCATGGGTATTCCTGTACCTCATCACCATAAATATTTTCAAGGGCCGGCAAATCACAAATAGCATCTTCGCATGTAACATAACTTTCCTTATCAACCGTTGGTTCAGGAAACACAAAAGTCTCTTTTGAATTTAGTAATCCCACAAAAAAAACCCTCTTCCTTATCTGTGGAATGCCATAATCAGGTGCATAAAGAAGTTTAGGTTCCATTTTGTATCCAATAGCCGCGAAATCCTCAACTATCCTTTTTGCTCCGATTCCTCCATTTGTCTGAAGCATACCTGGAACATTTTCCAGCACAACCGCTTGTGGTTTAACTCGCTCTGCAAGTTCTACCATTGCCTGATATAGTGTATTTCTTTTATCATTCTTATCTCTCGGCCCTGCAATTGAAAATCCTTGACATGGTGGTCCTCCAACTAATACATCTAACTTTATATTTCTTTCTTTCAAAAAATCAATTATCACATCAATATTATCATGATTAAACAAATCTAACTTCTTAGCTTCTGCACTTCCATGGTTCTCTTTAAATGACTTTAATGTCATCTCATCGAAGTCAACGCCTAATACAACATCGTAGCCAGCATCAAAAAAGCCTCTGGATAAGCCACCAGCACCAGAAAACAAATCCAAACATGTATATTTATATTTCCTCATTATTATCTCCTTTAGTTCTCATTTGGATTATTTTCCTTAATATAATTTCTAATCCATAATCCTATTTCAACAGACGCAGTTTTTCCCTCGTCTCGAAGCAAATTCATGAATTCGTCTTTTACTTCTGGCTCTATTGATATCTCAATTTTAGCAGTTTTCCTTCTTCCAGGGGGACGACCTCCCATATTATTTTTCTTTATCGACATCATGTTTACCTCCGTTTATAAACCATATTATATAATGTTTTTATCATGGTGTAAACCATTATTTCAAATAACTATTTATGAAATAGTTGTATTGATTTGTTACCAATATAATTCTAATAAAAGAGAACCATGATAAGAATTTTCCTACCTTGATTCTCATTATAATGGAGCCTATATACCATATATATTTTCCCTCAGAGCGCATCCAGGTCAAATCATTTTATTATTATAAATCAGTATAGCTGCAATACAATTTATTTCTAATTCTGCCATAATTCTCAAATAAAATCAACCCCTTTTAGGAACATTTGTTCTTGTTTTTTATCTAGTTCTTTTTCCATAGTAAAATCAAGAATATACTCTTCTATCGCTCTAATACACTCTTCTACATTTTTACTTATCTCTTTACCCCAAAACCTTCTTACTGCCCAGCCGCTAAAGTACAACTGTTTATCTATTTCACTATCACGCTCTTTATTTCTATTAATTTTATTAATCCAGTATTCACTATTTTTACTTTGTTTCAATCGTTCCCTCTGTTCTTCCCAATTATATCCATGAAAAAATTCGCTATCACAAAAAATTACTAGGTGATATTTAGGCAATACAATATCTGGCTTGCCCGGCAACTTATCATAGTTTTTTCTATATCTATATCCCTTAGCCCATAAAGCTCTTCGTAATTTAATTTCTATAGATGTATCTTTGCTTTTAATATTACACATATTTCTGTGTCTTTGTTCCGCCGTCAAATTATCCATAAATTCACCATCTTCTAAAAAAACTCACTTCTATTCTATCATAGCACTCTATATTTGACTAATCCCATTTAATAAAGCCAATATAACTTATTTTTCTCACACTTTTATGTACCACCAATTTAATACTTTAATGATATCAAAAAAGAGCCTTAAACTTAGTATTTCACTGCGTTCCAAAGCTCTTTTAAAGATTAACTTCTTTCTAATTTATTACCTTATACTTAAAACAATTTTTAACTCATTTAATCACTAACATTTTCCCCATTCCCCATAAGTACTGGTCGGCTATCTATCTTTTTGTATTGAATAACATAGTTCTGTATTGTGTCAAAGTAATACAATACATTTTTGCTGTATACTATACAATGTTTTTCTCCATCCGTATCTTCAAGTACATACATGTCTTCATAATCTTTTTTGTATATTCCTTTTTCGACCATTGTTTGATTTTTATATTTATAGTAATTATCACCCTTAAATACAAAATACTGAATATCAGCTAATTCCCCCACACTATAAGTTCCTATTATATTACCATTACCTAGTTGTCGCCCATATTTAATCAGAAATCCCGTTGATATACATAGAAGTACAATCAAAAGTACTATTACAACATTTTTAAATTCAAATTGACCGCTGTTTTTCATATTTACCCCCATTCCCCGCCGCTTCGCTTTCGGCACAAATCATTCATGAAAATTGTTTATTATTATTACACTATAAATATTTCCGTTCACTCACTGCATTTCTGATAATCTTCACTGCTCCATCTATTCCAAATACACTGCTATCAATGGTCAAGTTGTACTCTTTTGCATTACCCCATTCTTTTCCGGTATATCTCTTGTAGAAGTTTTTACGGCCCTTGTCATTCTTATGTATACTGGACTTCGCAACGTCCTTACTGAAGTTATAAACATTCACCGTTCGTTGGATCCTGCTTTTCTCATTTGCATGGATAAAGACTCTTGTTATATCTTCCTCTTGTAGGATAAAATCAGCACATCTTCCCACGATTACGCAGGGTCCTTGGTCTGCAATTTCTTTAATTACTTTACGCTGTGCCGCAAAAATTACATCAATTCTAGATAAAGCTTCTTTCATATAGGCATAATTTTGTGTGACTAAATCGTACAGGAAAGGGTTATTCAGTGTCTGCTCATGATCTGCAATGTAATCTTCCGAATATCCACTCTCTTTTGCCGTATAAGAAATAATTTCTTTATCATAGAATGCTATGTTTAACTCATCCGCCAGTTTTTGACCTATTTCATGGCCCCCACTTCCGAACTCACGAGCAATGGTAATAATGATTTTATTGTGACCTTCTTGCATAGATGCCATTTCACTATCTACAACAGAAGCATAATCACATAGAATCTTGTCCATACAGGATAAGTGCTTATTAAAGAATTTAGCTATTAATCCTACTATAAATGCAGCAATTACTGTACCTTCTCTGACACCTGCTACTTTATGAAATAGGATTAGAGAAATAATGCAGGCACATAGGGTCAAAGTAGTATCAAAACAGATTTTTGTTGTTCCAAATTCTTTTTTATACTTTGTAGAAATAGCCTTTACAAAAGCTTCTCCAGATAACATGACAACATTTGCTATTACTTCTATACTGACACCCAATGCTAAAATAACGCACCCCGCAAGAAGTGATGTGATTTTTATTATGTAATTAGCTGGAGTAAAAAATGAAAGTAAAGACATGGTTAAATCAATAAAATATCCGAAGAGAACAGAAATTGGAATCTGTATTAACTGTACTTTTTGAAAATCCTTTCTCAAGAAAATAATTTGTCCTACAATCAAAATCATGTTTAACAAAAAAGTGAATTGCCCCATGCTCAATGGGAATCCCATGCTTAAAGTATAAGGGATACTTGATATAGGGGAAGTTCCAAGGTTGGCTTTGGTTATCAGACTTACTCCCAATGCATTTACAAATAATCCTAGTATAAATAATATATAACGTTTTAATAGTTCTTTTTTTGACATTCATTCCGCCTCACTTAAATGGTTAATTTTCTTTTGTCATATTGCAGTATATTCGATGTAGCTGTTGAATAAATGCATCTTTTTCCTGATCTGAAAATCCTTCGAAAGCAAGGCCTTCAAGCTCATCAAATACAGAGTTGACTTTGCCTTGCATTTTTTCACCAGTCTCGGTTAAATAAACATACTGGGATCTTCTATTTCCGTTCAGGGATTTTCTTTCGATTAGTCCGTTTTCTTCCATCCGCCCAAGTAAACTTGTAACCGTAGCTGGTTCAATCTGACATGCAGCTGCTATATCTTTTTGAACACAGCCATTATGGTTCCCTAAATAATCTAACACCTTTGGCTGGCCTAAAGACAATTTGGTATCATTCAGTTTGGTAAATACTTTTTTATGTAATACAGCTTGGGTTATCATCATTAGATTATGGAAATTAATATCAATCATAGCTTTCTCCCGTATGTTTTTATTATAACTGCAATAATTAGACTTCTAACTGTTAGAATTCTAATCTATTATATATTATAGAAATACAATGTCAAGTACCTTTATAACTTTACATCATCAATTATTTCATCTCTGGATTCAATTCAATCTTTTCAATTTTCCATGCTCCACTTCCGATTGTCATAACTGCCATGCTTATAGACTGGTCAAACCGCCTTCTTCCGCAGCTTCCAGGGTTCAGCCATAGAACACCATCCTTTACATCTTCGTAATACTTGTGTGAGTGGCCAAATACGATTACATCCACATCATTCAAGTCTTTGGGTATAATTTTTTTATCATGCACCATATAAAACCTCACACCTGCTAGTTTAAATCTCAAATCATTTGGTAGATGCTCAGCCCATTCTTTATCATTATTACCACGGACAACATACAGAGGTGCAATCTTCTTCAGTTCATCAATAATCATTTGTTTGTTAATGTCGCCACCATGAACGATATAGTCACACTCCTGTAAAATATTCTTAACCTCTTCACGTAATAAACCGTGCGTATCAGAGATAATTCCTACTTTTATATCCTTATCCATACTATCACTCCTTTTTACCATTTTATCAGATATTGAACAGAATCACTATTTTAAATACAAAGAAACAGAAGCCAGTATATAAATACCGGCTTCTGTTTCTTGTATTTCAAAATTTATAAAAGGAGTACTTTACTTTAAACGATTTCATCCACCACATCTGCAGGGTAAACAAAATATGCATACCTTGTTGAACATGGAGTTTTGAAAATAACATGTGAATCCTTAGGAATCAAAATAATATCCCCTTCACAGCCAGTTACAGTTCTTCCATCAATTTCTATCTGAAGAATGCCATCTATAACATAATCGTATTCATCATAGGTTAATGTCCATGCTAAAGTGCCATCTCTATCAAGCTCCATTACTCCACAACCCATACGAGGTGCTTCTTCTAAACTGGTTGCCTGCTTTAAATAAACACCTGGTTGTTCCCACTGTTCCGCTTTAATAGACTTGGTCTTTATAACCATAACACCACTTTTATCTCTATGCTTTTTTATTCCATTTTCATCTGGAGTAACACAAGCTTCTGAAATAATAGTTTCTACTATTTTCTTTATGATTTCTTCATTAACAGCCATATAAACCCTTCTTTCTTATATTAATTCAATATAATTTTTTTCTATAACTGTAAACCTGTTCCGGAAGCCTTTTGCTGAATCATTTTTTTAACTACACTTGCAATATGTGCACCAGCTTCAACAGCGTTTGTTCCATTTTTATGTATATTGGAAACAACAGTTCTATTTGCTTCAGGCATACCTACATATCCATCATAAGTAATGTAAGCACTTAAGGATGCAAATGTAGACAATCCAGGTCTTTCTCCCAGTAAGATAATGGTTACCTTAGGCTTAATCATCTCAGTAATGGCATCCATGGATGGAACACGAGCATATTTTACAAAAAACGGTGTTCCTGCATTGATACCTTCCACTTTAAATCCTTGTTCCAATGATGGAAGCAAATCTTTAATATTTTCTTCAACAGCAGTACTGGAAAGTCCATCTGCCACGATTACCTGAACATCAGCATTCAATCTGCATTTACTCTTAATTTCTGCTTCTGCTTCTTTCGTAAATAACCTTCCAAGATCCGGACGAGTCATATACTCATATTTTGATTTACATACTGTACTTACAGAAAACAATCCATTTGCTATAACTAATTCTTCTGGAACATCATTTAGTACTGCATCCATTGCACCAGCATGATCTGCAAGCACACGTAAATAGGTTCCAGTTTTATATCTTGGACCACATCTTCCAACACCCAGACGCGCATCAGTCTTAGCCTTTATACGTAAGTATTCTTCTGGATTAGCTGCATTAGGAATTTCTAGATGCCTTGTATAATCATACTCTGTTATATCAGGTACTTCTTCATTGGATATCACTGTACTGCATTTCTCTCCGGAAAAAGTGCTGCCATTACCTGCAGCAGATGTTTGATTATTATCAATAGCCATCTTTTCGATAATCTGTTGTATCAGATTTTTTAATTGTTCTTCATTCATTATCCGTCTCCTCCTACTTTAAGAAAATAGAGCCATCACCTGCTAAATCTGTTAATCGGCCATTTTCATCCATTAAGCCTTTCTTTATCATCCATTGGTGGAATTCAGGCGCAGGTTTGCGGTTTGTCATGTCACGTAATGCTGCATCATCATGAAAACTAGTATCTTGGTAAGCAAGCATTACATCATCACCAACTGGTACTCCCATGTAATAATTTGCTCCTGCCATAGCCAAAAGCATCGTTGCCATCTGCTGATCATCCATCGTAATAGATGTGTGATTTGTAAAGCAAGGGGCCATTCCCATAGGAAGTCCTATCAATTTACCCATAAAATGATCTTCTAGATTAGCTCTAATCATTTCTTTACCATCAAAAATGGTTTCTGGTCCGATAAATCCGGAAACATTATTAACCATGAAAGGATTAAAATATCTAGCAAAGCCATAAGTACGAGCTTCCAGGGTCATTTCATCAACACCACAGTCGCATCCAACTGAAACTTCTGAACCCTGACCAGTTTCAAAATAAAGTAGGTTAGGACCGGAACTAATCCCATGTTCATAAGCCGCTTTATACCCTTCATGTAACAACTCTTTATTAACACCAAAGTTGTCATTCGTTAGCTGATTCCCTGCAATTGACTGGAAGATCATTGAAAGAGGTGCTCCCTTTTTAATTGCATCTATTTGTGTAGTTATATGGGACAATACGGTTATCTGTGTAGGAATGTCATTTTTACAAATAAATTCATATAATGCATCTGCAATTCTTCTTGTACTGTCTACATTATCTTCAACAGGATTTATTCCTAGACACGCATCGCCACTGCCGTAACTGATGCCCTCCATAACACCTAAAAGAATAGTCTCTGGATTGTCTGTAGTACTATTCGCCTGACAACGATACGAAAGTGTACCAGGTTGTCCTATTTCAGTATTGCAGCGAGTTATTCGATTAATCTTACTAGCTCCATACACCAAATCCATTGATCCCATGATTTTAGCAACAGCTGCTACAACTTCTCCTGTAAAGGCTCTTGAAGCTCTTGTCAAATCATCACCTGTTGTATGGTAATCAAGAATCCATTCTCTTAGCTCCCCTATTGACATAGACTTCATCTTTTTATATACCGGTTGATTTAAACCATCAATATTTACTCTGGTAACTTCATCTTTTTCATAAGGGATAGTAGGGTTTTCTACTAAATCCTCAATTGTTAGATTGGCAAGGACAATTTTAGCTGCAACTCTTTCTGTTTCGTTACTTGCTGCAATTCCCTGCAGACGGTCACCTGACTTTGGTTCATTGGCTTTAGCTAAAACATCGTTAATGTTACGAAATTGAAATATTTCTCCATTGAGTTTTGTTTTTAATTTCATCTTCTTTATCCTTTCTTTTGAATTCTATATGCAAAAAGCTCAGAAATAGTCATTACACTACTTCTGAGCTTCATCGCTTCAAACTTTATTAATCCATATTCCTATACGGAATTACAGACTTTTTCTTATTAATTATTATTCAATAAAATCAAATTGTACTTTTGTTCCTGAATTTCCGGTATCAATAATTAATTCACCGTCTAATCTCTCTGAAACCATAATGTTAATTAATTCCAACCCCGAAAATTTCTTAGGGCTTCTATCAACTCCAAAACCAATTCCATTGTCTTCCACAACAATCGTCGAGCTTATTTCGTCTTTGTTTATGTCGACCAGGATTTTACCTTCAGTTCTGTTTTTAAAGGCATACTTCAGAGCATTATGAATCAGTTCATTGACAACTAGTCCAATGGTCACGGCTTTCTCCCCAGAAACGCAAATTGGGTCACCTTTTATTTCAAATTCTATTGATAAATAAGGACTAGCTTCAGCTGAAATCATGGCGCTACATATTCCTTTTATCATTTCTTTAATTTCTACTTCATCCTGAAATGAATCTATGCTTTCTCCTAAAGTGGCTAATACTGACATCAATCTTCCTGCTGCTTCTTTATAGGCTTGTGCCACTTCTACAGAATTTGTTTTAGAAGCTTTCTCATTATATATTCCAGAAACTAACTGGAGGCTATTTTTAAGTCTGTGTTTCAGTTCCTTATAAGAAATCTTGATTTTATTATTTTCTTTTTCAAGCAATACTACATTTGTAATATCTTCAATAATCAGAGCATACTTTACTTCATCTGAGTTCATGGGAACTTTGGTTCCCTGCAAGGTATGACCACTGATATTTAAGGTATTTACTTCCGTGTCTTCAGATTCCGGAACGCACCAGAGATTTCCCACATACATGTCCAGAATATCATCTACATATCCTAGATTTTTATAAAGTGCTTTCGCTGCTCTGTTACTATAGCATATATTATCTTTATGATTTATCAAAACAGCCGCATCCCGGATAAATTCCAGTAAATCTTCTTTATTGATTGATTCAAAACGGGCTAAACTTGGTGTCTCATCCTCAGGGCTTTTATACTCGTCTTCTATAATTTTTTCATAAATTAAAACAGCAATTACTTTTTCTTTAAAAATAATAGGGAACGCAGATTGAACAACATTCCTGTTATCCGGCACGTGTAAAGCTTTTACTCCTGTAGTCGGCAGTTTTAGATGAAACGTTCTGTCCAACGCAGGCTCATTTTCCCATTTGATTAACATACCTAATAAGTGCTCTTTATAGGCAGATGCTACTGTACTCGGCTTAGCCTCGGCTATAATTACCGTTGTTTTCCCTGTATATGTTTTGCAGTCAATAAAGACATCTGCCTTTTCCTGATCTGCCATCATCTGCATCTTATCTATATACGTTTCTAAATATGCTATTTCTTCTTCATTCAAATCCGTGTATTTATGGAACAATTTATAATTCACATCGTTCATCGCTATGCCTCTGACCTACCAATAAATAGTGTGCTACACACTCCATAGAAACCTGTTTACGCCTGCTCAATTCTCTAATTATTTCATAAGCTTTATCTTCTGAAACATTTTTACTTTCCATAACTATCAATTTAGCTCTGTCAATAATGTCTCTTGTATCTCTTCTTTTTTTGATTTTCTGGATATCTTTACTTAAAAGATAGCAATCTTTACTTTTCTCTAAACAAACTTCAATTGTAGGAACAATCAGGCTAAAATCAATAGGTTTGGTCAAATATCCTGTTGCACCCGCCATAATAGCTTCGTTTACATATTCCTTATCGTCAAATGAGGTTAACATTACAATGCACTTTGCAGTTTTTTCCTGTGCAACAATTTTGGCTACTTTAATCCCATCCATAATGGGCATCTGGATATCAATAATTGCAATATCTGGATTAAATTCCTTACATTTCTCCACAATTTCCAAACCATTTGGTGCTTCTGCCACAACTTGGTATATAGTACCTTTAAAAAATTCTTTCAATGAATTTCTAAAATTATTGTCATCATCTGCAATAACAACTGTTTTAAGCTGATGGATAGCCATAATGCTCCTCCTAATAACACACTTACTACATAAACATTATACCTTGCTTTTACCTTCACATAGAGAACAAATTACGTCTGCTAGCTCTGATAGTTCCTTATTGTTATTCAAACTTAATTCTTTTAAATATTCTAGTGCTTCTTCCTCAGTCATATTCTTTTCAGTCATAAATATATGGGTTGCACAATGAATGGATCGATTGTCATAAAACTCTTTTTCCATTTCTTCATATTGTTTTTGCAGCTTTAATTTTCGCTCATTCCGTGCCAGTGCCATAGATAAACATGGAATAAGGTTCCTCCTGCTTATAGGTCTGGAAACAAATGCATCTATTTCATATAGATCTACTTTAGAAAGATTTGCAGTCCAATCACTATCTATTACAATGATTACTTTAGCTAATTTATGCTCCGCAATGTAATGAATTGTTCGAATACCATCTAAAAGTGGTAAATCCAAATCAATTAATAATATATCCGGGCGCTCATTCTCACATTTTAATACAGCTTCTATAGCATTCCCTACTTCATCATTTACTATGTACTCTTCTACAGTAAGCAATTCTTTGATATTATTCCTATCTACGCTATCTTTCACAGCTAATAATACATTATTTCCCAAGTCCTAATATCTTCCTTTCATTTGCTTAATATATACAAAAGCGCACCTAAATAAACATATCTAGGTGCGCTCCATCGCGTCATCATAGTTAGCGGACCCACTTCAATGTGTAGTTCACTAGCAATATAATACAATAGCTCAAATATATTGTCAATATATTTGACTGAAAAAGGTTGTAAGCATTTATGATAATTTTATAGATTGTTATCCCTATTTATGACGTTCACCTGCGGCTTAACAATACTATGTTTTTTTTCGAATGCGGTATAAATGAAAAGGGGTATGTACAAAAGTAAAATAGCAACTGCAACTATAGTTGAACTCCAGCCAGCATCCAGACTATTTATATAAATAAGTCCGATTACATATAGAGGTACATCAATAATAGCAAAGGTCAGTGCAATCCAACACCATACACTTGGCAGATTCACCCCATCTTTTTTCTCGCTGGACTTGTTCTTTTCTTTTTTATACTTAACATAGGAATACATACCTAATCCATTTGCTATAGAATAGCCTATGGCAGATGCTGCAACAATAGCGGATGGTTTTCCTAAAAATAATAAGCTATAATTCAAAATTATTACAGCAATCATAGCATTTTGTGGTACACCATGCTTGTTTACATTCCCAAAAAAAGCAGGTAGATTTTTCTCTAACGCCATAGAATGCATTGCATGAGAAGCGCCTAAAAAAGCTGTTTGTATTACAGATACCATAGCAACTATAATAGCCATAACACTTATCATTACCCCTGCTCTTCCAAAGCTGTACTCTGCTAACAAAAGCATCGGTGGCTGCGCGGCATTAATAACACCATCTACCCCCAGTACTGCAATACATGCCGTCTGAACGAGGATATACACTACTAAACATACGATTCCACAACTACATATTGCTTTCAGTACATCTTTCTTAGGATTTCTATATTCGGGTCCATAAACAGCAGCAGTTTCCCATGCACAAGCACTCCATTCTGCCATTCCAAATATTCCAAATAATAATATGATGTGATGTGTATCAAGAGTAAAATCAGGTGGAATCCAATTACTCGTAATATTTGAAATATCTGCTCCCCCCCAAATGAAAGGTACCACCGCTAAAACAATCAGTGGCAATAGTGAAACAATGTTTAAAACATATCCAGCCATAGCACTGTTTTGCAGCCCCTTTTTGTTTGTAATAAAAAGCCCAAATAAAACAATAGTTGCTACACATAAAAATAGTATTGGTTTTGCAATGCTATTTAAATTAGTAAAGTAACCCGTTAGAAATTCAACTATTGATAATATAAATATGGCTGGGATTGGTCCCCATCCAAACCAATAGCTCCATGCACTAAATCCCCCTGTAAATT
This sequence comes from Aminipila sp., assembly GCF_032051575.1. Classification (NCBI taxonomy): domain Bacteria; kingdom Bacillati; phylum Bacillota; class Clostridia; order Peptostreptococcales; family Anaerovoracaceae; genus Aminipila; species Aminipila sp. The sequence continues at coordinate 254,809 of NZ_DAMBYD010000006.1, forward strand.
TAGCCAGCTTGTTTTCTCCAGATCCAAGAATCTTCTGTGCATATCCTGGCAGACCCGATGCATCGGGAAAATCTACAGCCATTTCTGCATACGCAAGATTCTGGAAAAAGCCCTGTATGATGGATAGACCCCATACAACTATGGAAAATCCCCACATGTAATCAGTAAAATATACTATTGACGGTAGTATAAGCATTGGTACGCCCAGTGATATTGACAATCCTGCAACCCAACTAAGTTTTTTCGAATTATTTGCCACAAATCTTACCTTCCTTTATCATCAATTATTGTTTTTTATTTTATCGTAAAAGCATAACAAGTCTCCCCATTTTTGAAGAGACTTGCCATTTAAGACTAAATTAAATTTTAATTATCCCTCAGCTTATTTCACGATTTTTGCTGCAGGAAGAATCGTTTCAACTTCAGCATGTGGTCTTGGAATTACGTGTACTGAAATCAATTCGCCAACTCTCTGAGCAGCAGCAGCGCCAGCATCTGTAGCAGCCTTTACAGCTCCAACGTCTCCTCTTACCATTACAGTAACTAGTCCGCCACCTACGAATTCTTTACCGATTAATGTAACGTTTGCAGCCTTTACCATAGCATCTGCAGCTTCAATTGAACCAACTAAACCCTTTGTTTCGATCATTCCTAATGCATCATATTTCATCTTAAAATCCTCCTAAAAATTTTTATTTTAAATTTAATTTATTTAACACTTTATTTGATTATTGTGATTTTTGCTGATGAACCTAAGCCCATTGCATTTGCTTCTTCTGTGTCAATATGACATTCCAGCGCAGAAGCATCATTTGCCCTTATAGCAACATGGCTATACATACCACCTCTTGGACCTTCAACCTGTATACATACAGTCTGTCCGTCATGTACACCAAAGCGCTGGGCATCTGCTGGTGTCATGTGGATATGCCTCTGAGCTACAATCAGACCTTGTGAAGTCTGAACGGAGCCTCTTGGGCCTATAATAGTAATTCCTGGTGTTCCTGTTAAATCACCTGATAGTTTTGCCTGAGAAGGAACTCCAAGTTTAAAACAGTCTCCAGTTAAAACCTCAACCTGAGTCTTGCTTCTTACTGGACCAAGAACTCTGATTTTTTCAATAGCACCCTTCGGACCACAGATTGTTACTGTTTCCTTGCATGCATACTGTCCAGGCTGTGATAAATCCTTCATCTTTGTCAGCTGGTATCCTTCGCCAAACAAAGCATTTAAATCTGCCTGTGAAAGATGAATGTGCCTGTTTGAAACGCCTACAGGAATTTCGTTGGAATTTTCTGTTGGCTGAGCGGTTACGCTACCTTGTACAGCTTCTAGTAAAAGCTTTAATACAGCTTCACATTTATCCATACTAGTTAGCCCCCTTCATTGCGCTTACTAACTGATTAACTAGACTCATCAAATCTTCCTGATTTAATCCTTCTTCTTTAGCAGCTTCTGTGCAATGAGCATTAGTGCAGCCACTTGTAAGTTCAGGATGGTTAAATGTAGGATCATCAGATGCCAATGTTGTACAGTCCTTTAATCCATAGGCAACTCTCTTAATGTTTATTAAGTGCATTGGCGTTACGTTTTCTGAAGTTGCACTTCCACCCCAAGTACCGCAGCCTAATGTGAATGCAGGCATAAGTCCTGTACTTGCACCAGTACCACCCATAGTACCCCCGGTATTAACCAGAATACGGGATGCTGGTTTAGCCGCAAACTTCATGACTATATCCCTGTCTTCAGTATGAAGGCTCATGGTATGTCCAATACCATTCTGAAGTAATGCGATGCTTAATTCACATGCTTCATGCCAGTCTTTAACCGTGTAGAAACCAAGTACGGTTGTAAGCTTTTCATAGGAAAGTGGATATCCATCACCAACACCACCCTGTTCACCAATCAGAACTCTTGTGCCTGCTGGGATTGATACTCCTGCTGCTTCTGCAACAACATCAGCAGATCTTCCTACAAATTTAGCATTCATGCTGTGGCCATTCTTAAATAACAGCTTGCATACCTTAGCAGTTTCTTCAGCGGTCATGAAGTAACCGCCCTGTTTCTTGAATTCAGCAACTACAGCATCACGGTTGCATTCTTCGCAGATAATTGACTGTTCAGAAGCACATATTGTACCATTATCAAAAGTCTTACTTGCCATGATGTTCTTGACAGCCTGTTCAATTTTTGCAGTTCTTTCAATGTAAGCAGGTGAGTTACCAGCACCAACTCCAAGAGCAGGCTTACCAGCACTATATGCTGCCTTTACCATTCCAGGACCGCCTGTTGCAATAATGATAGCAACTTCTTTAGCATGCATCAGTTCATCTGTAGCAGCCATAGAAGGCATGGAGATACACCCAATAACATTCTCAGGAGCACCAGCTTCTACTGCCGCCTGATATATTAATTCTGCAGCTTTCATTGTGCACTTTGCAGCGGAAGGATGTGGTGAAAATATAATTGCATTTCTTGACTTAATTGCAATGATTGCCTTATAAATCGCTGTTGAAGTTGGATTGGTTGATGGAACAATCCCCATAACCAGACCAACCGGGTCAGCCACCTCAATAATCCTATTTACTACATCTTCCTGAACCACACCAATAGTTTTCATGTCTTTGATTGCGTTGTACACCATAGTGGATGCCATATGATTCTTGTAAGTCTTATCTGCAACTCTTCCAAACCCAGTTTCTTCTACAGCCATCTGAGCCAGGCATACTGCATTTTCCTCCGCTACACGCACCATATTTCGCAGAATTTTATCAATCTGCTCTTCTGTGTAAGTGGCAAGCTTGTCTGTTGCAATTTTGCCAAGACGTGCAAGATTTCTTACTTCCTGTACTGAACGTAAATCATAATCAAAATTTTCCATTTTGTGATTCCTCCTTTCTTTTTGCTAAGTATATATTTGTTTAGTCATTTAGCAAATTAGTGCTGCTCGTAATACTTCTTAAATTCTTTAATTAACAAATTCTTATCTGCCTTGGAAATTAATCTTCCAGCTATGCCGAATTCCTTAAACTCACGAGCTAAATTTCTTAACTTTGTCACTTTAAGCTTATCTAAAACTTCCAGTGCTTTTTCCATACTGCTTTCTTTTACCAGTTTATCCAGGTCTTCTTTGTGTATTTCATTTAAATCAGAATCTAAACTGGTTTCAACAATCTCCTCTGCTACACAGACTTCTTCTATCTCTTCTGCCACAGGTACTTCTTCTTCAGCAGTTTCTTCATTTATCTTTATCTTTGAAGTAGGATATATAACCTTATTTCCAACTTCTTCATGTGGTCTTGGAATTACATGCACCGAGATTAATTGACCAACTCTCTGCGCAGCTGCTGCACCAGCATCTGTTGCGGCTTTAACTGCACCAACATCTCCCTCGATAATTATTGTAACCAAGCCACCCTTTACAAAGACTCTGTCCACTAAACTTACATTTGCTGCCTTAAGCATAGCATCTGCACTTTCAATAGCTGCAATCAGTCCTTTTGTTTCTATTAACCCGAGCGCTTGCATTTGCATTTACATACCTCCTAAAATCCGGTTCTGCCTCTAGTAAGTAGCATAAAAAGCTTTCATCTTATTAGGCGAACCAAAGGCTACCTTAGCTCCATTAGGGAAGAATACAGAATCTCCTGGCTGTGCAGTATATACCTTACCATTTACAGTTACTGTCAATGTACCTTCCATGATATGATAAAGTTCTTCACAAGCACATTCCCAGTCAAACTGGCAGTTTTCAATTGTAATGAATCCTGCGTTCATGGAGCATCCATCATTTTTATTGATGATTTCCTGATAAAATACTTTATCAGATGGATTTCCTGTATCTAGTGCTTCATACTGTACTGTGTTTCCGCGAACAATCTTCAGTCCGCATGAATCATGTTCAGCAGCATACGGTTTCCCACCAACAATTGAATCAAATGCTCCCTGTAATAAGCCTTTTTCTAGTAAAGTCTTCAATGCAGTGTAAATCATGTTTGTATCGATTTCATCGTTACAAGCTTTTGCTGATTCAGTAGCGGATACTGCAGCTTCACTTACTGACGCTACGGGAGTTTCACACGCAGTTGGTGCTGGAGCTTCCTTAGAAAATGTAATTCCACAAGCTCTTGCTGCGTCCTTTGCAGATGGGGTCAATATTGTGTCTTTATCAATATAGATTACTTTCTCTCCCTGCTTTTCCAGGGCCTCAACATCTTTTGCACAAATTAATCTTTTCATTTGGCTTCACACTCTTTCATATTTTAAAGTTTTTTACCTTTTAGAACAAAGATGGTATCAGTTTGTCAGACACCGAAGGTATCACTTCAGCATTGACTAGCAAACCTTTTTGCTCTGCTATCGTTCTCCCCGTTTCAACACCTGTTTGTACAGCTGCAACATCACCTGTGAATGTAAAGAAGGCTTTTCCCCCTAAACCATTGCCCAGACGAAGTTCAAGCGGTTCAAGTTCCGCAGACTTTAAAATTGCATCAGCAGCAATAACCATAGTAGACATGGAGAAGGATTCTAAAATACCCAGTGCTTCAATTTTTTCAGGCATTGTTGCTCCAGTAATCGCTGGAAAAACCTGAGGATTTACATTTGGTATAATAATCGAATCAATCCAAAATTCTCCTGCTACCTTTTCCCCAATCTGAACTGAATCTTCAACAGCTGCAACGTCTCCATGAACAATTGCTATGTATTTACCAGGGCAAGTGGAACAGGCCGTGACTATTTCAACATCTGAAATCTTTACCATCTGGTCTGCTGCATAAATACCACGTGCAATACTTGTAAATTCAACCATTCCTATTGCGTTTGCCATGTTAATCCCTCCTTATTGCTATAAAATCATTTCCGCTTTCAGTTATTGTACCGGAAATGCTTGCATGAATTGCAGCTCCCAGACTATCTTCTCGAATTTTACCGATTAATTGTCCTGCCTGTACATGTTCACCAACGGATACTACAGGAACTGCCGGTACTCCTACATGTTGTCTTGTTGCAATACGCACAACTAAAGGAGTCAGGGAAGTGTCCGTCATAGGTGCTGGTTTGTCAAAATCATGTAACCCAATTCTGGCAATAAGTCTCTTACTTGGGACTAAACGATGTTCACGAGCACTACGTGCTTCAAATACTTCCTTAGTTGGTTTATATCTTATAATTTGTTCTGCCAGCTTTTCTCTAAAGAAATTATTTGCTGCCTTTGGATATAACCCTATAGGACAGGCGAACAATTCACATAAATTACACTGGCAGCACAGTTGTGCTACCTTCTGAGCTTCCACATCCTTTAAATCGTAAGCTAAAGCCCGCATCATCTTATGTGGCTGTGTAGCATGTCCCAGTAAGAATCTTGGACACATATCTGTACACATACGGCACTGTTCACAGGAAGCTCTGTTTATTCTCTTTGCCTGTTCTTTTGTTGCTGTTTTCCTTCTGATTAATGGATGGTTTTTCTTTAATATAACAAAACCTTTATTCTTCTTTGTAACAAAACCATCCAGATTACCCATAACAGGGCCCATCATAGGACCGCCATCTATAACTGCGTAATCATCAAAATTTTCTATACCACTCAGTTTCAGTACATCTATAATAGGTGTTCCTACAGAGACCTTTACTGTCAGGCGGTTTGGTATGTCCCCTGCAACTGTGATATATTTTTCAGTAACAGGTTTACCTGCAGATGCATAAAAAATGTTTAATGCCGTTTCTGAGTTGATTACTACACATCCTACCTGAATAGGAATACCCACTTCAGGAACTACTCTGCCTGTTAATTCATAAACTAAAACCTGTTCATCACCTGCTGGATAAATATCTGGAAGTAATCCTACTTCTACATAATCTCCAGCCTGCAATTCTTTAATTCTATCTTGCAAGATAGCAATTACTTCTTTATGTTTTCCTTTAATGCCTATTATGGCCTTATCGGCATTTACCAGCCTACCTGCTGCTTCAAAGCCTTTAATGATCTCATCGGGAAACATCTCCATCAGCTGTTGGTCCACTCGTAACAATGGCTCACACTCAGCTCCGTTAAGAAGTATATAATCCGCTTTTGATGCTAACTTTGCATGGGTAGGAAATCCTGCCCCGCCTGCACCAATAATGCCGGCTTCTTTTACCATATCAAGAAGACTCATTTTATAAACCTCCTACCTGAAAGTACAATCTAAATATTTTCCCACTTTCTTTTTATCTCTTCCAATGCTTCTTCAACTGCAGCTGTTTGTCCAAAGATTGCTAGCAAAATCATATTTTGAGGGCAACTTCCTTTTATTTCTTCTACTGTGACCCCCACAGCTTTTTCTGCTATATCAGAGGCAACAATCATTTCAATCATCTTACCCTGTACAAGGCCAACCGCATCCAAACAAGGAGGGAGTGTATTACAGCCTGTACCTTTTCTACGCATTAGAATGTTAATTGTTCCCTCTGATGGGGACTTTATTATACGAAGTTCCATTTATATTACCTCTTAAAGGTGCGGCATTAAGCTGCAGTTGAGTCTTCTTTAGCCTGCAGCGCCTCAATTTGTCTTGCCTTAGGTACAGCAATTTTTGTTGCAATATATACAGACAAACAACCTGCGATTAATTTACCAGCCATGACAGGTAAAATCAGTGTTGGCTGGAAATTGGCCGTAAATGAAAGGTGGTCACCAATTAAGAAGGCACTGCAAACTGCAAATGCTAAACATTTAACTTTATCTTCTGCCTTCATATCACCAATCAGCTTATATAATGCAATGGCGTTAGCTGCACCCGCAAGGATTCCAGCAACAGCATCCTTTGAAAGCCCACAAACTTTACCTATAGCCTCCAGTGGTTTGCTTAGATATTTAGTAAGTAGATATACCATAGGGAATGCACCGCAAAGCATAATACCAATATATCCGGCAATTTCTAATGCTCTGTTGCAGTCTGCTGCATCAGCAAGAATTGGCTCAAATCCCCATGCTCCAAAGATCTTTGAGAATATTCCTGTAAAGTACTCAATGATGCATAGTGTAAGAATTAAAGTAAGTGCACAATCCATTACTTTTCCGAATACAGCAAATCCTTTAATCATCTTATCTGGTATTATCATAAGACCAATAGCAATTGCTACGCAAATAATAATAAGTGGAATTAAGTTTTTGAATATTAGCATAAATGATAAGGCTAACTGATATGTTCCATCACCACTTGTTGCAACAGTTTCTCTAATCATTGGGTTTGTTAAAGCGATAATCACACTAGAAATTAAAACACCTACTGGAATCATTAAAAATCCAGACATCATTCCAAGTGCTAAATAGGGTCTGTCTTTTTTATTCAGCATCTTTAAAGCAACTGGAATATTGTAAACGATTGTTGCACCTGCCATATAACCGGTAATCTCAGCCATGATCCATGATTCTCTAGTCGCAGCTAAAGCGTCAGCCAGCTGATACCCTCCCATGTCTACAGCAATAAATGTTGTTGCTGCCATGGACGGGTCCGCACCGATTGCCTGAAAAGCAGGTCCAAAGATTACCTTAACTAAAGCAGTTAAATAAGGAGCTGACGCCATTACGCCTGCTACAGGAATAAAAATTGCACCTATTGCATAGATACCTTCTAGAAACTGATTACCCAGTTCACTTCCTTCTTTAAATATGTAAGCTAGACATCCAGCTAAAGCACAAGCCATAATAATATAAACAATTATTTGTCCAAATAATACCATTAGTTACCTTCTCCTTTTCTTTAGAGTTAAATTACTACTCATAAACTTATAACATCTTGACCATCTACTATACCTATAATTGTTGCATCGACAGGGATGTTAGAACCGCCCACCGGCATACGTGCTGAACTTCCTCCAACATATATTACTTTTTCATTCACACCTGCGCCAATGGTATCAGCAGCAATAATTGGTGGGCCAATGGGTGTATTATCGATAATATTTAGTGGCTGTACAATCATAAGTTTTAATCCTTCAAGTTTTTCATCTTTTCTAGTTGCCCAAATATTACCGATCACCATTCCTGCTTTCATCTGCCTTAACCTCCTTTCACTATAATTTGTCTTAATATCTGTTATAATCATCCGCTAAATAACGGCAAATCATTATATGTAACACACTGGAAAGCCGATTGAATGTTTCAATAATGTCCATTCTTTCATATTTTTTACCATTATGAAAAGCTTCTGCTGCCGAAACTTCAACCTCTCTAATTGCTGCCCTTAACTGATTTAACATGGCATAAACTTTACCCATAGAGTAATTTGGTAAAACCATTTGTTTTATTTTATAAAACTTCATGGGATTATGAGAATGTTCTCTGATCTCAGCATGAGTTAGTCCCAAAATCTGTTCATTTACTAAGGGGTTATTCAATACATCACAACCCATAATTTCGTACAGCAGCTTCAATACCTGGTCCAAATCTCCAATCAGTTTTTCTTGTCCACCCATTTCTGCTAAAATAGTCTGATCCAGCACAACCAATGCTTGAAGGCTGTCCACTTTTCCTCTAAGATGAATCCTTGGATGATCTTTTGTTACTAAAAAGTTGTCATATAACTGAGTCATATGTTCAGGTTTCTCATAGTAGTAAGCTCCTGTCTCATAATCAATATATTTTGGGGGCTTAACCTTTTCTTCTGTATTTCCTCTTAGTTGCCCCTGGGATATTGATGAAGCTACCGTTTTTTCCTCAATTTCCTTATTTTTTTCTTTCTCACTACCATTAACAACCTCAATTTTACGTTCTCTTAAAAAGCCTATTGCTGCCGGTGTAAGTTTTTTGTCTTCGTCTAAGTAAAATACCTTCATTTCTGATGTACGCAATTCGTTTCTTAAATCGGACTCTGTTATGACTTTCAAATCATTACCTCCTTTTATGGTACATCTCCTTTAACCAATCGGATTCTCAGCTACATATACTACTGCATTGGCAAATGCTTCACATGCAGCTTTGCATGCTGACTGACTGCCTGTCAAAAGAGCTCCTCCAAAGTTTGTTTCTGAAGGTGGTGCATATAACACACAAAGGCTTACTGCTGCCGCTTTTAATGCAGCATCAACAGCATACATCGATTCAATTGGAGGTGCAATCAGATATGCAATTGCCTCTCCTTCTTCAATACCAGCGCCTTCTGAGAGATATGATCCCGTTCTTGAGATACATTGTGCGTAGTAAATAATAGAATTTTCTTCATTTGCTGAAATAAAATGAAGTTCATTTTCAATCATTTCCATACAGGCTTCAAGTCCGCTTTTAACTTCGGCTGGATTTGGACCTGCCAAAATGCCAATAATTTCACCTGCCAACTTTGTATTTGCATTGTCAGCGCCACCATAAAAACTCTTGGCATATACTACTTTAACATCCGCTTTTTTAGTTGCTTCGTCCAATGCTGTATAAGTAACATCATCACAATTTGTAGTAATTAATGCCAAAGATTTCTGGTCTGATGCCAGATTTAGTTCCTTCGCCATGCTTGGACTTACATTTGAAATAATTTTTGTTGCTAAAACTGAAGTTTTAATTATATCACCTTTCATTCGTTCCCTCCTTAAAAATATCTATTTTTTCTTCATATAAAGTTATGAATTAAAAATTAATGTTTTAGTTACTACAGGAACCACATTGCCTTGAGCAAGAGGTTCTCCTATATCAATGTAGTCACCATTATTTGTGTGAATACTGTCTAAACAAATTACGTCTTTACTACGGTTTAGTAATAAATTTATTGAATTGCCCAATACCTTCGCTACATCACTTTCAATAATTATAATAAGAGGATGCGGGCCATCTATGATTTCCTTTGCCCCAGTTACAATGGCATTTGCCAACCTCTGAATATCTACAAATGATTTATAGGATTCTCCCACTAATGCAATTGCCACAATATCTAACTTCTGTTCTGTATAATAAACAGGTAACTTTTCCTTAATGGTTTTTATAATGCTTTCTTCTGATATTTCCTCAGCCTCACTAATTTTTAGCACGGGAATATTTTTAATGGGTAGGTTTTCTTTACTATATGATATAGTACTACCGCTTACATCCGTTGTATGAGTACCAGCACCAACGACAGTAGCTCTTATGGTTTCTTCTGGTTGAAATTTCTTTAAAGCACCTAAAAGTGCATTATTTTTTATTGCTTCACCAAGAAGCACCCCAATATCCCCATATTTAAATACATCTGATCCATTTTCATTATAAACACAATCAGCCACACCACCTGAATAAGTAATTGCACTAATCTGGAGATCATCATTAAAAGTTTTACCGCCATTGGTATACATGGCTTGATGAAATCCGTCAGGCTGCATTAAATGAAGTGCTTGTGCCAGCTGATCCGCCATTAAAGCGCAAATTCTCCGAAGCACACCTTCGTCTGCATAATCTCCCTCATTAACAGTTATGCCGTTCCGTTCGGCTAACTCTTTAATTTTTTTATAAATATATGTAATTCTACCATTGCTGATTTTAATCAGCCGTCCACCAATGTCCAAGCATACAGTTCCTTTTAAAATCCCTTTGCTAAAGGCAGCAATATTACTGGTACCCCCTCCAATATCTATATTGGCAATATTTAAAGCTCTTTCCTTTGATATCTTATCGGTGCCTGCACCTTTTGCGGAAAGAACAGATTCCAAATCTGGACCCGCAGTAGCTACTACAAAATCACCAGCCATTTCACTTAGAGCAGATAAGACTTCATTGGCATTATCTTTCCTTGCGGTCTCACCAGTGATAATAACCGCCCCTGTTTGTAAGTCTTCTGGTTTAAATCCAGCTTTTTTATATTCTTCCGCTACAATTTCTTTTACTTTCGAAGCATCAATTTCATGTTGTGATTTTAAAGGTGTAAAATATATATCGCTTCGATATATTACTTCCTTATCAACAATACTAATTCTTGGTACGGAATAACTATTAGCCAGATTTTCAATAGTCAGGCGGCTAAATATTAATTGTGTCGTTGATGTTCCAATATCAATGCCTGTACTCAAAATTTTTTCCTGCATATCAGTCTCCCCTCTGCGTATCTTTTTCAAAAGACTTTACTAGTTCTTCAAAGCCAGTTCCTTTCATACTACTTGTTACAAAAATTTCTTGTGCTCCTGCAAATTTCAAATATTGCTTTGCATGCTCTATCTGCTCATCCTTTGCAATATCTGATTTTGTAACCACACCTACACAAGGCTTACAGTACATGCTTGCATAACCTGGTGGGAACATGGTTCCATCCTCAGTAGCATCTTGAACCAACATAATCATGTCTGCATCCGTTGCTGACACTGAAAGTGCTCCTCGTAAGTATCTTCGTTCTAAATATTCTCCTGGTGTATCAATCATCTGGTCATTTATTAAATGTACCGTCTGGGTTTTATAGTACTTTATTTCTTCTTTATTCACATACTGGCAAAGTGTTGTTTTGCCTGCCATTGACCGTCCAATCAAAATAATTCTTTTCTTATCCAATTTGACACTTCCTCTTAAGATCTAGTGATTGCAGTAGAAGAAAATCCCATGGAATCACATAAAACAGAAATAACTTGTTTTATGGAGGCTTCAACTGCTGAAACATCTCCCGTTATAACTACAGATCCATTGAAGCGATCTACAAACCCTATTTTTATATCTGCCGCCTTACAAGCTACATCTACTGCAATAATTGCAGCTTCACTTGGTGTAATTGTAAAAATCCCTACGGCGTCTGCTGTGGCATCAATAAGCCCCACCTTCTGGTATAAATCCTCCACTGGATGTGGAATTACATGGGCCAATGTCACCTGTTTGCCTGGTACAAACTCCTGAATAATCCGTTCTTTATCATCAAATGCTCCCATAATTTTTACCACTCTTTCATACAAAATAATGTGTGTAAACAAAAAAGTGCCTTGGATATAAATATCCAAGGCACTACACCATGCACTTCAATAAAAATGCTACTCTGTCGTATGCATTTCTTATTTCTATATTAATTTTATATGCTTATACTAGCATACCCAATATCAAATGTCAACTGCATTTCTACAGTTTTCTGTTATTCTTTTGTTGATGAATTTGTAATCTTAGTGATTCATATATCCCAATTATTAAACAGCCAATACCATAGCAAAAAATATCTTTAAAATCAAAAACTGAGCCCAGTACAATCCTCAAAAAAGTATTATTTGTGAAACCTATCATTTCTAACACCCTAAAATATTGTAGACTTTCTACTGATGCTGAGAAAATGAACACATATAATGGCATCATCCTGACTCCATTTGGAATAAAAATTCTTATAAAACAATATACCAAAACTACCACAAGTATGTCTCCGGCATAAGGTCTAATAAAATTATCATGAATATATAGAGCTATCAGAATCTCTATTATAAGCAACATGATAAATGCCACTAAGTAATGAACCCTTTTCGCATTAAAATCGTTCTTCAAACACTTTTTCTCCTTATCCATACAGTTACTTCTACAATCTTACCATTATTTTTTATATTTATCAAAACAAAACTCTATTACATCGTGCTCCCGTACAACTCAAAGTATAATCTGACAACTTTCAGAATTTTATATATATTTCAATAAAACATGTTTTTATATAAATACAATGTACATTATAATAGTAATATAGTATAATTATTGCTAACTCAGCTGACTCAATGATTAAATAATTGTTTTGATAAAAGTATGTTGCTATTGAAAGAGAGGTAATTATGAGTGTAAATAATTTATTTATTATAGGTGCAGGTTTTATGGGCATGGGTATTGCTCAAGTTGCCATAACCAGCGGTATTAAGGTTACAGTCAATGATATTTCCGAGAAGAGGCTAGCCGAAGGCCGCAAGACAGTAGAAACTATGCTTCAGAAGAGCGTGAAAAAAGGTAAAATGACAGAACAGGATATGCAGAAAGCTTTATCAAATCTGTCATTAACAACCGCGCTCTCTGATTGCAATGACGCGGATTTCATCATTGAAGCCGCTTCAGAAAACGAAAAGATTAAAATTTCCATTATGGAGGAAGTTGATAAATATGCAAAACCGGATGCCATTGTTTCCAGTAACACATCTTCAATTTCCATTACAACACTGGCGAGCCATTTACAGAATCCTTCACGGTTTATAGGAATGCACTTTTTCAGTCCAGTTCCCCTTCTAAGTCTGCTAGAAGTAGTCAAAGGGCTGCAAACTAGTCAGGCAACCATAGATCGAACAATTGCTTTCGGAGAACAACTAGGAAAAGTGGCGATTGTTTCCAAAGATGAGCCTGGTTTTATTGTAAATCGTATGTTAATTCCAATGTTAAATGAAGCTTTTATTTTGATTGAACGTGGAATTGGATCAATTGAAGAGATTGATTTAGGAATGCGTTTGGGTTTAAACCACCCTATGGGTCCATTAGAATTGGTTGATATGATTGGTATTGACGTTGAACTTGCAGTTATGGAAGTACTTTACAGTGAAATCGGAGATCCAAAGTATCGTCCTGCTGTTCTTCTACGCAGAATGGTGGCTGCTGGTAATTTAGGTCGAAAAACTGGCAAAGGGTTCTATATTTACCATGAAGATGGTACTCGTACGCCAAATATTCATTTGCTATAACAAATTTTATAAAATGCTTTAATAACTTAGATTTTTTGAGAAAAGCCGTAAGATTTTAAAGTCCTACGGCTTTTTGGGTTTTCTTCATTATGAAGAGAAATATACGGTAAAATCTTTATATAAAAAGTGATGCTGGAGGTAATAACCTATAATGACATTTAAAACCAAGTTAATCTTACAGATTGTTTCTGTTTATATTTTTGTATTGTCTATTAGTTGGATATCAAATAATTTGGTGCTAAATATCCATGATAATTGGATAATCATAATTACATGCTTCCTTGAAATTGCCTTGATTGGCTTTATAACATTGAAAGTAGATAAAAAATCGCTTAGCAGTGTCGGCTTGTTACATTTTTCGATTTGGGATTTTGGGCACGGTCTGATATTAGGCATTGTTCTCTATTTACTTCAAATTCTTCCTCCTATATTGATTATGAAAATGGATATTAGTCAATACGGAAGTCAATTTGATATATATTCTTTTTTATCAAAACTAATTTTTCTGACAGTTACTATCGGCTTTTCCGAAGAGCTTGTATTTCGGGGATTTATTTTCAGTAAATTGAATCAATTGATAAAATCAAAATTGCTCATTATCCTCATTAGCAGCATTCTTTTTTACTGTATCCACTTGACAGGAACTTTAGCGATTAATTGGACTCATATCTATAGTACGTCTATCACAACAATTCTATTTTGTGGTTATTTGTACTTATCTAAGAAGAAAACTATTCTTCCGTTACTCTTAGCGCACGGTCTATACGATACACTAATAAGTGGATACGGATTAATAATATGGAATCTTTTCTCCATGTAATTGCTGTGTATCCTATGCTTGCTACAGTTATACATAAATTTCTGAGTGTTCAAATTCAAAATCTGCCACAAAGCAAATCCTCCAATAAAGATTATTATACAATTCATCAGTAACCGTTCATCAGCTGTATGCTAAACAATTATGATTCTCGTAAAATCCCTATTGGAGGAGTTCTTATATTACATTATACTTTTTTAACAATTCTTCTATCACTGTACCAGATATTTTCTTTAACATTTTCTTCTCTACCAGATTTGCCATAAATGGAAGTTTCATGTCTGTTATCTTTTTACCATCCCTCATTTTAATTGTTGAATCTAACAATACACGTATATCATAGCAGGAGTTAAATACCTCAGGTACTCCACGGTCAACATTTAGTAAGGTATAAACGGCCTCCATACCTGTTCGAACGGAGTACTCTGTAGTAAATACCGTATCCCGAACAGTATCAGCAAACTGTCCAATAAATGCAAAGTTTACGCAGCCTTCTGGAACTACCTTTGGTCTGTCACCCTTAGCTCTTGGCATAAAGAAAGCAGTAACATAAGGCATCATGCAAGGAATAGAGCGAGCTGAATTGGTGGCTAATTCATGAATTTCTGCTTCAGGAACCCCCATATGGTATAACCACTCTTCTGTAATTTCAATCCCCGTACAGTCTCTCATCGGCTTTTTTATATAGTTACCAGGAACATTTGTGAACAATCCATATACCCAGACTACTAATTGATCTTTTGGCTGTTCTTTAAAATGTGGCTGACGATTCAAGGTATAACTCATAAGCCAGTTTGAGTCCTTTACAGTAATAATTCCTCCAGTGACAACTCGACCGCTAAATGGATCTCGCTTACAGATTTTCTGGATATAGGGCGGTATTTTATCATCTAAGGTAGTCACAGTAGATGATTCCCAATTGGTTGCATCTGTATTCGTGCAGAACTTATCCGGATGTCCAAAAGAAGGGTCTTGTTTAGCTATATTGCGCCACAAATCCCAACATCCACCATCTGTAATGATAAAATCTGGTGCGTGGTTGTCATCACCTAATGATGAATTCTCCGTACAGCTGCCATTTGTAACAAACACTAGATCATTTTCTGTAAGTTCAATGACATCGTCCTTGCCATCATGCAGACATATAATTTTTTTGGCAGTTTTTTTGTTCCCTGTTATGTCAAAGAGCACATTTGTAACCTTTGTATTATATTGGAAATCAACATTATGTGATTCTAGATACTTTACCATTGGAAGAATTAATGATTCGTATTGATTATATTTTGTAAACTTAAGTGCTGAGAAATCAGGCAATCCACCAATATGATGTATAAACCTCTGAATGTAAAGCTTCATTTCTAATGCACTATGCCAATCTTCGAAAGCAAACATCGTTCTCCAATAAAGCCAGAAGTTTGATGAAAAGAACTCGTGGGTAAACATTTCCGAAACTTTTTTATCATATAAATCTTCATCTCGAGTAAAAAATAATTTCATTATTTCCATCGATGCCGTGTCACTTAATCCAAACTTCCCATCTGTATGTGCATCTTCTCCTCTGTTTACAGTTGCCCTAATCAGAGAAAAATTAGGGTCTTTTTTATTCAGCCAGTAAAATTCATCTAATACAGATGCCCCTTCTGTTTCTATAGAAGGTATAGAGCGAAATAAATCCCATAAACACTCAAAATGGTTTTCCATTTCACGTCCGCCACGGATAATAAATCCTTTTTCATTATCATTAATGCCATCACAGGCACCCCCAGGAAGGGATAACTCCTCTAAAATATGAATTTTTTCACCCTTCATTTGTCCATCGCGAATTAGGAAACAGGCTGCTGCTAAAGATGCTAAACCTGAGCCGACTAGATAAGCCGACTTTAAGTCAACACCTGCTGGCTTTTCCGGTCTTGCAAATGCCTCATAATTCCCATTACTATAATACATGTAATTACCTCCAAATTTTCATTTTATCACGTACAATGTAGATTCATTTATCATGTAATATAATATCACATATTATATTATTATTCCAATTTTTTTACTATTTTATACCAAAAATTTTTTAATTAAAAAGCAGATGCTAACCTATTAATGCTAGAATCTGCTTTGATATAGTATTTAAAACCGTTCGTTACTTCTTTTTCTTAAGTTTGTTTAATAACTCTTCAATGGTTAAGTTACATACAGGATGCCTAAAATAAGGATTAAGTTGTCTCATAGGCTCTAGCACAAACTCCCTATTTTGCATATCAATGTGGGGGACAATCAGTTCCTCATCCGCTAAAACCAAATGATCATAAAAGATGATATCTAAGTCCAATGTTCTTGGTCCCCAATGGATAATCCTTTCCCTCTTTGCATTTTTTTCTATTTCATTCAATATATTCAGTAATTCTTTAGGTGGATATAACGTTCTCAATTCCAAGCAGCCATTTACAAATGTATCCTGCTCAATGCCTCCATATGGCTCTGTATGAATAAAATCAGATACTTTGGTAACTTCACATCCCCTTGTACTTTTTAACACTTCTATACCTTGTTTTATGTACTGTTCCTTATCTCCCATATTTGATCCAAAAGCAATATAGGCTTTGTGCCAGCTGCGTTCTATTTGCACAGACACATTCTGCAAAGGCAGTCTAATCGGAGCCCACGGTTTCTCAATTTCTAGTTCAACGCTCTCCAATCTATTAAACTCGCAAAGCATAGCTTCTGCCAATTTCTCAGCCACCGCTTCAATGAGTTTAAACGTGTGCTCCTGCATGAACTTTGTTATAAACTGGCATACTAAAGCATAGTTAATAGATTGTTCAAGGTCGTCTGTGATTCCTGCCTGCCTTGTATCTGTATATAAAACCGCATTAACAAGGAATTTCTGTCCCAAAACAGTCTCTTCTGTAAGAACACCATGATTTCCAAAGACTTCTAACTTTTTTATATTAATTTTATCCATCACTTTCTTACCTATTTCCCAGAATTGCTTCTGCCATTTTAATAGCTCTAACATTTTCTTTTATGTCATGTACTCTAACAAAAGCACATCCCTTTATTACAGCCATAACTGTAGTTACCAAAGTGCCCTCAACGCGTTCATCTACCGGTAAATTTAACGCTTGTGCAATAACCGACTTTCTAGAAGTACCTAAAAGTACTGGATATCCTAGTTCGTTAAACTGCTCCAGACAGTTAATCACCTCCAGATTCTGCTCATAAGATTTTACAAAACCAACGCCTGGATCAAGAATAATTTTATCATCCTTTATCCCTGCTTTTTTAGCTAGTTGAATAATTTCTCTTAAATCTTCCTTGACATCTTCCATAAAATTGTTGTACTCAGTATTATCATGGTCATGCATAAAGGAACCAGAATTATCACGGTTATGCATCAAGCAGCACACCGCATCACTATCCGCAATTACCTTTGCCATTTCCATGTCATACTTTAGCCCCCAGATATCATTCACAAGGTCAGCTCCCGCTAAAATGTTAGCCTGTGCCACGCTGCTTTTACAGGTATCAATCGATATAGGAATATCAAATCTCTTTTTAATGGCCTCTACTATGGGTACTGTACGCAGAATTTCTTCTTCCGCATCGACCCTTGAATGTTTTGGGCGCGAGGATTCGCCGCCTACATCAATAATATGAGCCCCCTCCTGAATCATTTTCTCAGCATGCTTTAATGCAGTATCTACATTGTTCCATCTGCCTCCATCTGAAAAAGAATCGGGGGTTACATTTAAAATTCCCATTACATAGGTCTTGTTTTTTATGTCAAACTCTTTGTTTCCTATAATCATTACGCCATTCCTCCATTTTTCCTATGCTACTGTACAATCGTTTTATTCTTTTTATCTTCGCTCCATTTACACTCCTCATAAGCATCACAGAAAAAACAGTTTCGGGACTGCTTATCCGCCATATTTATAAGTGCTTTTAATCGTTCAGCCGTATCATTTAAGAACAACCCTTTATTTTCCTTGATTCTATGATTTTCTATTGCTTCTAAAATCATTTCCCTCTTTTCTTGAGGATAATTTAGCTCTCTAAGAATCAGATTTGTCAATTCCTTACCCGCCTGCTCATGCGGCTCACCGGTGTTGTACTCCTTAGCACGTCCAATATCATGAAGCAATGCAGTTAAATAAATCATTTCTTTCTCTAGTCCAAGGTTCTGTTCTAAACTATATATATATGCAATTCTTGCTACATCCATTAAATGCATAATCCCATGACAGCAAAATACTCTATGAGCTTCTGCTGTAGTAATTTGATTTAAATTTTCAATGTAAATTGGATGCTTTATAAGATTATCTACAAATTTCATTTATTTCACCATCTGAAAGAATTTATTCTGTAATGCTTCATCTTTGGCAAATTCACCCCTTGTGACAATAGTAACAGTCTGACTCCCTGGTTTTTTTATACCACGCATAGACATGCACATATGCTCAGCTTCTACCATTACAATAACACCTTTTGGAGCAAGGTTGTCCATCAACGCATCTGCAATCTGTGCTGTAAGCTGCTCCTGAAGCTGCAAACGTTTTGCAAACACATCAACAATTCTTGCAAGCTTGCTTAGCCCAACTACTTCTCCATCTGGAATATATCCGATGTGTGCCTTCCCATAAAACGGAAGCATATGGTGTTCACAAGTTGAATAAAACACAATATCTTTCTCAATTACCATTTCATTATTTTTAACATGAAATCTTTTGCTCAGATGTGTTGCTGCATCCTCATACATCCCACCAAATATTTCTTCATACATCCTAGCAATTCTTTCTGGTGTCTCTATAAGGCCTTCCCTATGGATGTCCTCACCTATTCCCTCTAAAAGCAGTTTTACACCTGCCTGAATCTTCTCTTTATTAATCACTTCAATCCAACTTCTTTCTTCATTATCATGCAATATTTTCAATTACTATTGATGGACCTTATTATACAAAATTCAACAAAGCATGTCAATTCTGATGGAATAGATAAAAAATGTGGCTTCGCGAATGTAGGTGCACTTCCTTTTTTATCTAATAGGAAAATCTATCGATATTTCCTATTAGATAAAAAAACGGATTTACCTTAAATTGAAAGGTAAATCCGTTAATACTATTCTTTATATTTAATACTGTTTATTTGAAAATCTCTTTCATTTTGTCTGCGAAGCTTTTCTTATTTCCATGGTTTTCGTTACCAAGAATATCCCCAAGCTCTTTAATCTTCTTTTTCTGTTCAGTATTCAATTTTGTTGGAACTTCTAAGATTACCTTCACGTAAAGATCGCCCATTCTTGACGTTCTAAGGCCCTTGATACCTTTTCCTTTTAACCTGAATACTGTTCCAGGCTGAGTTCCTGCTGGTATGCTATAGGAAACCTTTTCACTTAATGTAGGAACCACTATATCATCACCTAAAGCTGCCTGGGCATAAGAAATAGGCATTTCAAGCCATAAATCCTGGCCATCTCTCTTAAATAGAGAATGAGCCCTTACTCTTATAACTACATATAAGTCTCCGTTTGGACCCCCATTAGTCCCAGGTTCACCCTGGCCTCTTATGGATATTACAGATTCGTTATCAACGCCTGCTGGAATATCAACGGAAATGGTTACAGTCTTTCTAACCTTTCCACTCCCACTACATTCTGAACAAGGTTTTTCAACAACCTGGCCACTGCCTCCACAGTTCTGACATGGTGAAACACTTTGGAACTGGCCAAAAGGAGTTCTCTGTGTGGTTCTAACTTCACCAGTACCATTACAAGTTGGACATGCCTTCTTTGATGTACCTTCAGCCGCACCTGTTCCATGACATTTTTCACATTCAACATATTTCGTAAGTTGTATCTGTTTCTTAGCGCCAAAAGCTGCTTCTTCAAATGAAATCACAACCTCTTGCTGTAAATCACGGCCTTTCATCGGTCCGTTACGTCTTCTTGAGCTTCCACCGCCGCCGAAGCCGCCGCCAAACATACCGCCAAACATATCAAATATGTCTTCAAAACCACCAAAACCTGCACCGCCGCCACCAAAACCTGCACTTGGATCTACGCCGGCATGACCGAATCTATCATACTTGCTCTTCTTATCAGTGTCGGAAAGAACGCTATATGCTTCATTTATCTCTTTAAATTTTTCTTCAGCTTCCTTGTTCCCAGGATTTTTATCTGGATGATACTTCATGGCCATCTTTCGGAAAGCACTCTTTATCTCACTCTCGCTAGCGCCCTTTTGAATTCCAAGGACTTCATAATAATCTCTCTTATCTGCCATTGTTTTCTCTCCACTCTGCATTAATTATATCAATCTGATAAGCACTCCCTACCTGAAGGAGTGCTTATTATTAGGAAATTTACCGTATCAATATTACCCCATGCAGGTTCATATGTCAACTATTTGTCTTCGTTAACTACTTCATAATCAGCATCTACAACATTATCATGCTTTGGAGCATCTCCTTCAGGAGCAGCTCCGCCCATGCCGCCTGCCATGTTAGGATCAAATCCTGCTGCGCCGCCTTGCTGAGCAGCCTGAGCCTGTTGATACATTTTAGCTGAAATAGTGTGGAACTGTTCTGTTAACTTATCAGTCTTATCTTTGATTTCTTCCAGATTCGTTCCTTCAAGAGCCTTTGATAATTCGTCCTTAGCAGCTAAAATACTTGCCTTTTCATCTTCTGATAGGTTTGCTTCTAACTCCTTAAGATTCTTTTCAGTTTCATAAACTAGAGTCTCTGCTCTGTTTCTGATTTCAATTTCTTCTTTTCTCTTCTTATCTTCTTCTGCGAACTGTTCAGCTTCCTTAACTTTGGCCTGTATTTCGTCATCTGAAAGCTTATTTGAAGAAGAAATAGTGATTCTTTGTTCCTTACCAGTACCCATATCCTTAGCGCTTACATTTACGATACCATTAGCATCAATATCAAATGTAACTTCAATCTGAGGAATTCCACGAGGTGCAGGTGGTATACCTGAAAGCTGGAAGCGTCCAAGTGTAGTATTTCCAGCAGCCATTTCTCTTTCACCCTGCATTACATGAATATCTACAGCTGTCTGATTATCAGCAGCAGTTGAGAATACCTGGCTCTTCTTTGTAGGAATAGTTGTATTTCTTTCTATAAGCTTTGTAGCAACACCACCTAAAGTTTCAATGGAAAGTGAAAGTGGAGTTACGTCAAGCAATAATACATCATTTACTTCACCAGTCAATACACCAGCCTGAATAGCAGCACCAACAGCTACGCATTCATCTGGGTTGATGCCCTTAAATGGTTCTTTACCAGTTACTCTCTTTACAGCATCCTGAACTGCTGGAATTCTTGTTGAACCACCAACTAAAATAACTTTAGCGATATCAGCATTCGTTACACCAGCATCTCTCATAGCCTTCTGCATTGGTTCAATCGTTCTGTTTACAAGATCTGAAGTTAACTGATCAAACTTAGCTCTTGTTATGTCCATATCCATGTGAAGAGGACCATCTGCACTTACAGTGATGAATGGAAGATTGATGTTAGCTGTCTGTGAACTTGAAAGTTCCTTCTTAGCTTTTTCTGCTGCTTCCTTTAATCTCTGATGAGCCATCTTGTCAGCTCTTAAATCAATTCCGTGTTCCTTGGCAAATGTATCTGCCATGTAATCAATTAATATCTTGTCAAAGTTGTCTCCACCAAGCTTTGTGTCACCATTTGTAGCCAGTACTTCAAATACGCCGTCACCAAGTTCAAGAATAGATACATCGAATGTACCACCACCTAGGTCGTATACTAAAATCTTGTGGTGTCCATTGTCTTTATCAAGACCATATGCAAGAGATGCCGCTGTAGGTTCATTGATGATTCTCTTTACATCAAGACCAGCAATCTTACCTGCATCCTTTGTTGCCTGTTTCTGTGCATCTGTGAAATAAGCAGGTACTGTAATAACAGCTTCTGTTACCTTTTCACCAAGATAGCTTTCCGCGTCAGCCTTTAGCTTACCTAAAGTCATGGCTGAGATATCCTGTGGTGTATACTGCTTTCCATCAATTTCTACTCTGTGGTCTGAACCCATATGAGTCTTAATTGATGCAATCGTTCTGTCTGGATTAGTGATTGCCTGTCTCTTTGCAGTTTCACCAACTAATCTTTCTCCACCCTTTGTAAATCCAACTACTGATGGAGTAGTTCTATTTCCTTCTGCATTAGCGATTACTACAGGTTCTCCACCTTCAAGAACCGCTACGCAGGAATTTGTTGTACCTAAGTCTATACCTATTACTTTTCCCATAATATATTACCTCCCTAATTTGCGACCTTTACCATACTAGGTCGTATAACTTTACCATTTAATTTATATCCTGTTTGTAAAACCTGAGTTATACAGCCACTTTCGTATTCACTGCTTTCTTCAGTCATTACTGCGTTGTGAAAATTTGGATCAAATTCATTTCCCAATGCGTCTATTTCTTCTAACCCGCTTTTTTCCAGTACCCCCTTGAAAATCTTAAATATATTGTTCATACCTTGAATAAAACCTTCGTCACCCTGACCATGTGTAAGAGCTCTTTCGAAGTTATCTATAACATCAAGCAATTCTGAAACGATTTTTTCGTTTGCATATGCATAAATGTCACTTTTCTCTTTTTCTGTTCTTCTCTTGTAATTTTGGAAATCTGCCATAAGTCTCATATACTTTGTATTAAGTTCTTCATCTTCTGTGGTAGTTTCTCCTGGTTTGTCAGCTGCTATTTTTTCTGTTTCTTCACATTCAGCTTCAATATTCTCAGTTTCTTCTACAGTTTCAGTATCAGTATCCTGAGTTTCCAGGTCCTCTGCTACTTCTTTTTCTGTAGCCGTCTGATCTTTATTCATCTTCCTCGTTACCTCCTGTTAGTTTAAAAGTATTGCTCAAATTTTCTGTTACATACTCGATAACAGAAGTTACCTCGTCGTATTTCATTCTTGTAGGTCCAATTACACCTATCTTTCCAACAAGCTTACCATCTATGTGGTAAGTAGCTGTAATCACGCTACAATCCTGCATCAGATCATCTGCATTTTCATTTCCTATAGTTATAATTACACCATTATCTCTGTTTATGAGCTTCTTTGTAAAATCTTCTTTTTTATCTAATAACTCCAAAAACATCTTGGCTTTATCTAAATCGTTGTATTCTGGTATGGAGAATATATTTGTAAGTCCATCCATATACAAGTTTACATTTAACATATTTTCAAGAGTTCTCATGAAGTTTGGCATAATGTTTTCTGCCAAAATGCTCATGGCCTCTATATCTGTTTCAAAACTCTTTATGATGTCAAATTTTAAAGCTTCGCTAATAGTTTTTCCTCTAAAGTTATACGTCATGGATTTCGATAATAGTTCAAGACTTTCATTTGTATACGGAACTTTAATCTTAAGTGCCGTGTTGGAAACTTTACCGCTGTCTGCAACAATCATAAGTATTACAGTACCACTGTCTACAGGAAGAAAGTTAATATATCTAAGCTTATCTTCATCCTGGTTTGGCGTCATAGCAAAAGAAGTCAAATTTGTTATCTCCGATAATAAGTGAGCTGCATGCTGTATAGTCTTTTCAAATTCTGACATATCACTGTGCAGTTTATCTGTAATAATCTGTTTTTCCTCAAAGGTAAGCTCCTTCTTTTTCATTAGATCATTTACATACAATCTGTATGCTTTATCTGAAGGTACCCTGCCTGATGAAGTATGAGGATGTGTTAAAAATCCCATATCCTCCAAATCCGACATTTCATTACGAATAGTAGCTGGGCTTACGCCTAACTCATACTTTTTTGAAAGAGTTCTGGATCCAACTGGCTCGCCTGTTCTAATGAAATCACCAATAATCGCTTGTAATATTCTCAATTTCCTTTCGTTTAAATCCATCTTTCTCACCCTTCCTTGTTAGCACTCACATGTCATGAGTGCTAATCACATTTTTAATTTAACACTCTTACGTAGTAATGTCAACACTCTTTTCAAAAAAAATAGCAAAATTTCTGCTGTTTTTAATATATATAGTAAAAAATAAAATACCTCTCGTCTTTTGACAAGAGGCATTGATTACTTGCATAATAGTAAGTTGCTATACGGTTTCTTCATACATCATTTTTTTCTTGAGTTTCAGCCATCCGTCATATAATTTATCAAGTGTCTTATCATAAATCTTTGCAATTGGCGGGCTGGAAAAAACAATGGCACAAAGTGATGCTAATCCAAATAACCACAGATAGTATATTGTCCAATTTGGGCATGGAAAACCATAATCTTTAATTATATATCTTATAAATAAATGAAATATATATATTGGCATAGTATTCATACCAATATAGGTTAGATAATTCTTCTTATCTGGCATTATATTTAATAGTAATATGGTCCAGGCAACTGCAAGAACAAGTACCGCTGCTCTCATAATTATATCCATATACCACGCCATTCCTAAATCTGCTGCAGTAGTTTTTAGTAAGTAAAAAGCGACAGGAACTTTAACATAGTAAGCAAGTGCGTAAGAAATCCCTATTAGTATGGCTAATAAAGGAACACATTGCCACTTTTTTAAGCATTGTAAAGATTTCAGTTTTTCACTTGTACAATAGTAACCCATTAAGAAGAATGGGAAATATGATACTGTTCTTCCCAAGGCAAAATAGTCAGTATCTACAGGTAAAAGTCCTGTAATT
This sequence comes from Aminipila sp., assembly GCF_032051575.1. Classification (NCBI taxonomy): domain Bacteria; kingdom Bacillati; phylum Bacillota; class Clostridia; order Peptostreptococcales; family Anaerovoracaceae; genus Aminipila; species Aminipila sp. Next base: position 279,923 of record NZ_DAMBYD010000006.1, read on the forward strand.
AAATATATTCCTATACTGATGGCCAATAAGTGCTTAATCTTAACTAAATCTTTTAAATAGTACCTATAAAAAAATACTGCAAATAAAAACCATAATGCAAATGGCGGTTTTAAAAAATCCAAATTAGCATGTCCAAAATAACAATATCGGAATATGTAAAAAACTAGAGTAAATAACAAATACGGTAACATGAAAGTCTTAAATGCTGATTCTCTTGCTCTATCCACTTTTTTCGAGAAAAAGCCTGACAAAAACATAAACAGCTGCATAACAAATACATTAATAGTAATATAAACTATCCCACCAAGAGAGCCATGTATAAATTCGCCACCAACTCTAGTAAAATGCGAAATAGGTATGCACCAAATTGCCAATCCTCTAAGATTATCAAATATAAAGCTTCTCTGTTTTGCTGTTAATATTTTAGGAGCTTCTACTGATACATTGTTTTCCATAAAAATACCTTCCTTATTTTGTGTTTCTGTAGAATTTTTAACATTCTTGTTGACATTATATCATAAAATTGTATTATAATGTCTTATTTTATTATAACTCCTAGCATTTTGGCTAATTCTGCTGCCTGAAGCATATCTACAACAGCACCATGTATTTCTTTTGCTTCTGAGGACAAGATCAGTCCATCAATTTGGCAAGTTCTTAAATCAATACCTTTTAGTACAGTTTTATAAAAATTTGCTCGAATTAAATTGACATGATTTAACGTAAATTTTTTCACTTTACAATCATCTAAAAAGGCTTCTGACATATCACTCTGTTCAATATTACAAATATTAAACAAAGAGTATGTAAATACAGCATACCTAAGCAAGCATTCATTTATCTTTACGTCTTTAAAGGCACTATCAGAAAAATTAGTGCCTACACCTTTCACATTTTGAAATTTACAATTACTGAAAGTGCTATTACTAAAATCACAGTTTGAAAAGTCACAATTCTTAAAGAAGCAATTCTTAAAATATGTTTTTTGAAACACAACTTTATTGAATACACAGTTTTCAAAAATAACATTTGTTCCTTCTATGGTAGAAAAATTTACATTTTCTGTTTTCAAAGCAGTTATATATTTTTCCTCTATATTTTCACCTTGATTTTTAAAATCTTCAATTAAACATATAAAATCATTTAGTTCATCTACAACAATAAAATTCTCTATATTATCCACTACCTCTAATTCACTCATGTACAGAATACTCCCCTTCTATTTTTATATCATTCAGCCCACATCAGAGCACATTTTACCGCCTTTTGCCACCCTTTAAGCATTGCCTGACGTTTCTCTGGTAATATGTCAGGTTCAAAAGTTTTGTCTATCTGCCAGTTTTCAATTACATCTTCTTTGTTTTTCCAATAACCTACAGCCAATCCGGCAAGATAAGCTGCTCCTAAAGAAGTGGTTTCAATACACTTTGGTCTGTGAACTGTAGTGTCAAGCAAATCTGCTTGAATCTGCATCAGAAGATTATTCGCACTTGCACCCCCATCAACTTTTAGAACAGCTAATTTTATATTGGAGTCTTCCTCCATAGCATTAAGCAAATCTGCAGTCTGATATGCCAGAGACTCTAATGTTGCTCGGACTAAATGATATTTATTTGCTCCTCTAGTCAAACCAAAAATGGAACCTCTGGCATAAGGATTCCAATATGGTGCGCCCATTCCAACAAAAGCAGGCACTACATACACACCATCAGAGTCCTCCACAGAAGCAGCCATAACCTCAGACTCTGGAGAGGAATGTATAATTTCCAATTCGTCTCGAAGCCATTGTACAGCAGCTCCAGCTACAAATATAGATCCTTCTAATGCATAATTAACCTTTCCATCAAGCCCCCAGGCTATAGTCGTAAGAAGACCATTTTGGGATTCAACAGGCTTTTCTCCAGTGTTCATAAGTAAAAAACAGCCTGTTCCATATGTGTTTTTAACCTCACCCTCTTTAAAACAAGTTTGTCCAAATAGTGCCGCCTGCTGATCCCCAGCAGCTCCGGCTATTTTTATAGGCCCACCAAATATTAGAGGATCCGTTTCCCCATAAATGCAGCTTGACGGCATAGGTTCAGGTAACATATTCTTTGGTATATCTACCTCTTTTAATATTTCATCATCCCATTTTAACGTATGAATGTTAAAAAGCATTGTCCTTGAAGCATTTGAATAATCTGTCACATGAACTCTGCCCATGGATAATTTCCAAATTAACCAAGTCTCAATCGTCCCAAATAGCAAATCCCCATTTTCTGCTTTTTCCCTTGCGCATTCTACATGATCTAGTATCCATCTTAACTTTGTGCCAGAAAAGTATGCATCTATTAGGAGTCCTGTCTTAGATTTAAAGCTTTCTGATAGTCCTTTTGCTTTCAACTCGTCACAAAACTCAGCTGTACGTCTACACTGCCAGACAATCGCATTATATATAGGAAGCCCAGTATGCTTATCCCAGACCACTGTAGTTTCTCTTTGATTAGTTATCCCTATAGCCTGAATATTTTCAAAAGTAGCATCTATTTTATATAATGCTTCCTGTGCTACACCAATTTGTGTAGACCAGATTTCCATTGGATCATGTTCTACCCATCCACCCTGAGGATAAATCTGCTTAAACTCTTTCTGAGCAAGACTTACAATTTCACCTTTCTTATTATATAGTATACATCTTGAACTTGTAGTGCCCTGATCAAGGGCCATAATATATTTATTCATAATCTGCCTCATTTTTACATTTTTTCTTACTATAAATATGATTATATTTTGGTTTTTATATTATATCATATTACTTTATGTTTTTATGCTTATACTGTTTATAAAAAATAATTAAAAATAAAGAAATAAATGTTTGCAAATGCTCATTATTATTTGTTATAATCTTGAATTGTAATATTTAAAATTATTACAATATTTTAAATAATTTTTTAAAGTTCTAATTACCTTAGCAATAATATCAATCTTGTTTGTCTATAATCCTATTATATAAATTTGCATTAAGGTAAATGAAAGGGGAAATATATGTTAAATACTATTGAAAATATTAACACCATAATAAATGATTTCGTTTGGGGTGTTCCGGCTATGATCTGTATAATCGGTGTAGGCTTATACTTAAGCTTTTCTACTCGTTTTATACAGTTGCGAAAGTTTACCTACGCAATAAAGATGACGCTTGGTAAAGCATTCAAAAAAAGCGAAGCTGCCGAAGGTTCTACTACTCCATTCCAATCCCTATGTACCGCTTTAGCCGCTACAGTAGGTACCGGAAACATAGCAGGAGTAGCTGGTGCTATTGCAATCGGCGGTCCTGGTGCAGTTTTTTGGATGTGGATTTCAGCATTTTTAGGCATGTGTACTAAATTTTCAGAAGTAACATTGGCTGTCCATTTTCGTGAAAAAAATATACATGGGGACTGGGTTGGCGGCCCTATGTACTATATAAAAAACGGCTTGTCTGCTAACTGGCAGTGGCTGGCAGTCGCCTTTTCCGGTTTCGGTGTACTTACGGTTTTTGGAACTGGTAATGCCACTCAGGTTAATACCATCATAACAGCCGTAGATTCTGCTCTTTTAAATTTCAATGTTGTATCAACCGGAAATATGGGAATGATTAATTTAATTATCGGAATTATAATTGCAATACTTGTTGCCCTAGTACTAATAGGTGGAATAAAACGTATCGGAAAAGTTACTGAAATACTGGTTCCTTTCATGGCTTTACTTTATATCGTACTTTCACTTGGTGTTGTTCTTCTTAATATAGATCATCTTCCTGGCGTATTTGGAATGATTTTTGCAGGTGCTTTCAGCCCATCTGCCGTTACTGGTGGTGTTGTAGGCAGTATGTTTATGAGTTTAAAAAAGGGTTTTTCCAGAGGTATATTTTCTAATGAAGCTGGTTTAGGAACAGGCTCCATAGCCCATGCATCAGCCGATGTAAATCATCCTGTTAAGCAAGGTCTGTTCGGCATCTTTGAAGTTTTCGCAGATACTATCGTTATTTGTACTTTAACAGCGCTTGTTATTCTATGCAGTGGTATTGAAGTTAAATATGGTACAGCCGCTGGTGCAGAGTTAACAATTAGCGGTTTCGCAACAACTTATGGTGGAGGGATTACAATCTTTACCGCCATTGCATTATGCTGTTTTGCCTTTTCTACTGTTCTTGGCTGGGGTCTTTACGGTACAAGGTGTATTGAATTTTTATTTGGTTCAAAAATCATTAAGCCTTTCGTAATTGTATATTCTTTAGTAGCTATCATAGGTGCTACTGCTGATTTAGGAATGATTTGGTCTATTGCTGAAACTTTCAATGGACTGATGGCAATACCAAACCTGATAGCACTATTTTTACTTGGTGGCACAGTTGTAAAACTTGTAAAAGACTATTTCTCAAACCCTGCATATGAAGACGATAATATTAAGTAATATAAAAAGAATTATTGCTAAACACAAAAAGGCTCAGGTTTATCCTGGGTCTTTTTGTATCTAGCAAATCATGTTCTAAAGCTCACTGTAATTATCTTAATATTACATTTAATAAAAATTATTTAAAGATTATAAAATATTAAAATAATCTGATTTTTGTGATATAATAAAAAATAAATTTAATCTTTAGGTTAGGGAAAAAAAGGGGGAGAAAAATATGTTAGCCACTATTGAAAGTATTAATACTATGGTAAATAACTTTGTATGGGGTGTACCTGCTATGATTTGCATAATCGGTGTAGGCTTATACTTGAGCTTCAATACTCGTTTTATACAGCTGCGTAAATTCAACTATGCCATTAAAACAACTATTGGTAAAGCCTTTCACAAAACTAAAGCGGCAAAAGGTGCCACAACACCCTTTCAGGCGTTGTGTACAGCTTTAGCTGCTACGCTCGGGACAGGCAGTATAGCGGGGGTAGCAGGTGCAATTGCAATCGGAGGTCCTGGTGCAGTTTTTTGGATGTGGTTTTCTGCACTTTTAGGCATGTGTACTAAGTTTTCGGAGGTAACACTGGCTGTCCATTTCCGTGAAAAAAATATACATGGTGACTGGGTAGGTGGCCCTATGTATTACATAAAAAACGGCTTATCCTCCAACTGGCAATGGTTGTCAATAGCATTTGCCATATTTGGTACTCTTGCAGTTTTTGGTACTGGAAACGCAACTCAGGTAAACACCATCACAGTAGCCATCGATTCTGCTCTTTTAAACTTCAATGTTGCATCAATTGAAAACCTCAAAACCATTAACTTATTTATCGGAATTATTATTACAATGCTAGTTGCTCTGGTTCTTTTAGGAGGTATTAAACGTATAGGAATGGTTACTGAAAAACTTGTCCCCTTTATGGCTTTACTTTATATTGTTCTGGCATTAGGGGTTATCCTAATGAATATCAGCCATATTCCAGCAGTATTTGCACTAATTTTTAAAGGTGCATTCTCTCCATCGGCTGCCACAGGTGGTGTTGTAGGTACCCTGTTTATAAGTTTAAAAAAAGGAATTTCAAGAGGTATATTTTCGAATGAAGCTGGTTTGGGAACAGGTCCAATAGCCCATGCCTCAGCTGATACAAATCATCCCGTTAAACAAGGGTTGTTTGGTATTTTTGAGGTATTTACTGCTACTATCTTAATTTGTACTTTGACTGCACTAGTTATTTTATGCAGTGGTGTTCCATTTACTTACGGGGTTGCTGCCGGTGCAGAATTATCAATCAGCGGTTTTACAGCAACTTATGGCGGATGGATTTCGATTATTACTGCCATAGCATTATGTTGTTTTGCATTTTCAACCATTCTTGGCTGGGGACTTTACGGCTCAAGGTGCATTGAATTTTTATTTGGTCCCAAAATCATAAAACCTTTTATGATTATCTATTCTTTAGTAGCGATTATCGGTGCTACAGCTGATTTAGGCCTAATTTGGTCTGTTGCTGAAACATTTAATGGTCTCATGGCAATTCCAAACCTGATTGCTTTGTTCTTACTCAGTGGTACTGTTGTAAAACTTATAAAAGACTATTTTAATAACCCTGCATATATAGAAAAAAAATCTGCCTAAAAATTTGCTCTATCAAGTATACAGTATACGGTATTAACTTCCTTAATAAAAAATTAGTATAAAAAATAGAAGATTAGTTTTCGCCAACCTTCTATTTTTTATAGTCTGACTCAGCATTAATGCTGAGTCTTTTATTATCTTCTGTTATTTCATATTTTTTTTAATCACTTCAGCAATTCGTTGAATCCCTTCAATAATCTTTTCCTCTGGCATGCACGAGTAGTTCATTCTGAAAGTATTCTCATGTCCTCCATTAGGGAAAAAGCTTCCACCCGGAACATAGGCCACCTTCTTTTCAATACATTCCAGTGCCATATTTCTAGCGTTTATGTATTCAGGAAGAATTACCCATGTAAATAATCCTCCCTCTGGTCGAGTATACTCTACACCCTCAGGAAATTCTTCATCCATAGTCTTAAGCATTATATCTCTTCTTTTTCTATATACCTCTTTTATTTTTGCAATGTGATCATCCAGATTATATAAATCCATATATTTTGAAACTTCCATTTGAGAAATAGTTGATGCCTGTAAACTTGATGCCTGCTCTATAAAGTTATATTTTTCCAGCTTTTCAGCACTGGCGCATACCCATCCAAGTCTATAACCAGGAACCAAAACCTTTGAAAAAGTTCCAAGATAAACAACCAATCCTTTCGTATCAAGTGCTTTAAGCGCAGGTAAGATTTCCTTTTCAAATCTTAACTCTCCATATGGATTGTCTTCAATAACAGGAATTTCATATTTATTTACGATTTCCATAAATTTCTGACGTCTTTCCAGTGACCAGGTCCTTCCCGAAGGATTTTGAAAATCAGGAATGACATAAATCATTTTAACCCGTTCTTCTTTTCCCAAATTTTTTTCTAATTCTGATATAATCATACCTTCTTTGTCAGTAGGTACCTCTATAAATTTAGCTTCACTAGCTTTAAAAGCATTGATCGCACCAAGATATGAAGGGCTTTCAAGAAGCACGATATCATCTTTATTTAAGAATACGCGGGCAGAAAAATCAAGCCCCATCTGGGAACCACTGGTCATAAGAATATGAGAAGGATCTGTTTTTATTTTATTTTTAGCAAGCATTCTTTCTGCAATATGTTTTCTTAGCGGTAAAAATCCTTCTGTAGTGGAATATTGAAGTGCTTGTTTTCCTGATTCCTCCATTACACAAACTGCAATTCTTTTTAATTCTTCGATAGGAAATAATTCTGGAGCCGGCAGCCCCCCTGCAAATGAAATAATATCAGGCTTTTCAGTAAGTTTTAGTAGCTCTCTAATTTCAGAACCTGTTAATAAATTCATTTTATCTGAAAATTTTATCACAATTTTCCCTCCTAAAATCACTTTCAATTAGTTGAAAATGCCAAGTTTAAAGAAACCATCAATCTGTCCTAAAAGAATCATAGCCATTCCAATAGGAGCAATATATTTAAAACAGAACATAGCAAATTTTTCAAATCTCCACTTATTTCCTTCTTGGCACAGTTCTTCTCTCATCCAGTCTGGTCCAAGCTTCCAACCAATAATCAGAGACATTAACAGCGCACCAACCGGCATCATGATACCTTCTGATAATAAATCAAAGAAATCTAACCAGCAGAATCCTAAAAGTTTTGGCAGGCTGCCTTCTCCAAGAGAATCTATAGAAATCAAAATTGTAAGTACACATAATATAGCTCCAATAAATACAGACAGCTGCTTTCGGTTAGCTATCTTTCCTTTTTCTTCTTTTCTGTCAATAAGAACGGATACTACAACTTCCATTAGTGATATGGATGAGGTAATTGCTGCAATAAAAACTAAAAAATACAGAAAGAAGCCAAACATAGGACCAGCAGCTCCCATAGCATCAAATACAGCCTGTAATGTTATGAATAGCAGTCCTGGGCCTCCTGCAGGCTCCATACCCATTGCAAATACAGCTGGAAAAACAGCTAAGCCTGCCATTAATGCCACTATTGTATCCGTAATAGGAATAATAAGGGCATTTTTTTCAATATTTTCGGTCTTGGAAAGATAGGATCCATAGGTAATGATAATTCCCATGCCAAGTGATAATGAGAAGAACATTTGTCCCCCGGCTGTGGCAAGTACGGATATCCAACCAAATCCCTTAAAAACTTCCCAATTAGGTACAAACATAAATTCCAGGCCAGCTGATGCTCCTGGCAGGGTTACTGCTTTTATAATTACTACTAATAATAAAACAAATAATGCCGGCATGGCAATCTTTGAAAATCTTTCAATGCCTCCAGACACACCACCCATCACAATTATTACTGTAATTATTGTAAATATAACTGCAAAGATGGATGCTGAAAATCCATTGGTATAGAAATTTATAAAATAATTTGTTGCATCTGCTCCGTTAACTCCCCATACTGCCCCAAAAACATCACCCAAGTTAGCTAAAGCATACTTTAAACAATACCCTCCAAGTGAACAATAAAACGATAATATTAATATCGGGCATAAAAAGGCCATCCAGCCTAATACTGCATACTTTTTGCTAAGCATACTGTAAGCAGCAATAACCCCCCTTCCTGTACGCCTGCCAATGGTTAATTCACCTAACATAATAACAAAACCTACTAATACCGCTAATATTAGATAAAATAACAAGAATGCAAATCCACCATTCATTCCCATCTTATATGGGAATCCCCATAAGTTACCCAGACCTACTGCTGAACCTACAGCGGCCATTAGGAAGCCTAAATTGCTCCCCCATTCGCCTTTACTACTATTCATATTATGAATTCCCTTCTTTTTGTAATAATTATAACTTATCTGTCTAGCCAGGTTGGTCTCATATACAATTTTATAGGATAGATAGTCATATCACTGATATTCTGTGACTTAATAGCCTCTTTTAAAGACTCTACCAGACTTTCATGACAAACATTAAATACCACTGGTATCTTTAACTGCTCTGCGATTTGGCTGCATAATTTATATCCCTTGATAATATCCTCTGGTTTGGTATCTTTAAGCATATGAGTATTATTAATCAATCCATCAATGCCAATGCCTGTTTCAGCGTGAATGCTGGCAATGTGTTTCAAGGCCCCCTGCAGATTATCAGTCTCAGGTCTGTTAGCATTTATGACACACAGCTGCTCACATTCCTCTGTCATGAAATATTTCTTAAACTGGTTAAGAATCATTGCTCCGCTGTTATTTCCCCCTGCATCCACAATGGTCACATACTCTTTATTTTCAAGCGGAGCCCTCATACTTGCAGAAATAGCTGGAAGATCTTCTGTTATATCATATCCGAAGGAATTAAAGTCCACCAGAATTCCCATGTCTTCTAAAACTTTCTGACGTTCTCTGCTTCTGAAATATGGATTTGCAATATCCATATCTAAAATGGCTGTTTTATCATATATTTTTTTTAGCTCTATAACTCGATTCACGGAAAATTCTGTTTTGCCGCTACCGTAATGGCCCGTAATTAATGTAATTCGTTTCATATATTGCAAAACTCTTTCTTTACTTCGTCCAGGCTCCCAAAGCCTTCATATTCATAGGAATAAGCTTGGCTTTTTCACCTGACATTACTTTTTGAAATACCTTTTCCATAGTTGACTTATTTACAACATTTGTTACATTTATAATCGCACCTAACATAACCATATTAGCAGCTTTAACACTCCCCACTTTATTTTCTGCAATTTTATTGCAATCAATATAATAAACATTTATATCATCTCTCAAGGCTTTTGACGGCACGATTGAGGAGTTTATAAATAAATTTCCACCACTTACAAGCATACACTCAAATTTTTCAAGGGAAGGTCCATTCATAGCCACAAGAACATCACAAGTATTTACAAGCGGTGAAGCAATTGGTATATCTGAAATACATACAGTACAGTTGGCGGTGCCTCCTCTCATTTCAGGTCCATAGGAAGGCATCCACGTTACTTCTTTTCCTTCAAACATGGCTGCATAGGAAAGCATCTGTCCAATCAGCAATACTCCCTGTCCCCCGAAGCCGGCTACAAATATTTTTTTTATACTCATCTATCTTACCTCCTCTGGACATTTAAACTGCTGAACTGGGTAATATGGAATCATATATTCTTTCAGCCATTCTATAGACTTAGTAGGAGTAAGGCCCCAATTCGTCGGACATGTTGATAATATCTCAACAAATGCAAACCCCAGTTTCTTTGCCTGAACTTCAAAAGCTCTCTGTATAGCTTTTTTTGCTTTTCTTACATCTGCTGGAGAACTTAAAGAAACTCTTTCTACATAAACAGCGCCATCAATAGTTGCAATCATTTCTGCCATCCTTAAAGGATATCCTGCCTGCGCAATAGTTCTGCCTTCTACACATGTAGTTGCTTTCTGTCCTACTAAAGTAGTAGGGGCCATTTGACCACCTGTCATGCCATAAATAGCATTGTTAATAAAGAATGTGCAGAATTTCTCACCTCTTTCTGCCACATGGATAATTTCACTCGTTCCAATGGAAGCAAGATCCCCATCCCCCTGATATGTAAACACTAATGAATCCGGATGTACTCTCTTAATGCCTGATGCTACCGCCGGAGCTCTTCCATGTGGAGATTCAAGCATATCTACATTCATGTACTGGTGTGCCACAATGGAGCAGCCTACTGGGGAAACTGCAATACAATTACCTATGTCATTCCTTTCATCCAGTGTTTCCATAATTAAACGATGAGCAATTCCATGAGTACAGCCAGGGCAATAGTGTAATTCTGTTTCACGCATTCCTTTTGTATATTCAAATACTGGCTTCACTTACTCCACCTCCAGAATCTTTTTTGTTCTATCTGCAATTTCTATTGGGTCAAGCAGCATGCCTCCCACTCTGTTTATAAGGGATACAGGATACCTTCCTTCAATTGCAAGTTTAACGTCATTTATCAGCTGTCCCTTTGAAAGTTCAACAGTTATAACATGTGCTGCTTTTGGATTAATTTCTTCGAATGCTTTATTTGGAAAAGGCCATAAAGTTTTAGGCCTGATTAGTCCAGCTCTGATTCCATCCTCTGCCAAAAGATCCATAGCTTCAAGCACTATTCTTGAGGTAGAGCCATAAGCAACAAATACAACCTCTGCATCCTTTACCTTTGTATTCACATACTCAGGTAATTCTTTTTCAGCTTTTTCGTATTTAGGCCAATATTCATTAATATAATCTTCCAGCAGATCTTGCTTTAACCAAACTGAATTAATAGCATTTCTTTCCCTCTGATTCTTATGTCCCGTTAAAGCGTAAGGTTTAATTAAAGGGATGTCTTTTTCTTTCACTGCTTCCTTCATAGAAGGTACGATTACTGGTTCCATCATCTGTCCTAACATACCATCTGCAGCAATTATTACTGGATTTCGATATTCGTCAGCAATATCAAAAGCATTGTAAATCATATCCATAGCTTCCTGAATTGAATTGGGCGCATAAACGATACAATGGTAATCACCATTTCCTCCTCCCTTTGTTACCTGATTGTAGTCTGCTTGTGCTGGTTGTATTGAACCAATGCCTGGTCCTCCTCTCATTACATTAATTAATACAACGGGAAGCTGTACTGAACACAACAGTGAAATTCCTTCCTGCATTAATGCAATACCTGGTGAGGAGGAAGACAGCAATACCCGACCTCCAGCCGCGGCTGCACCATATGCCATATTTATTGCTCCAAGTTCACTTTCGGCCTGAATAAAAGCTCCTGCTGCTTTTGCCAGCTCCCTCGACATATATTCAGGGATTTCATTTTGTGGTGTAATTGGATAACCAAAATAATATCTACACCCTGCATTTATTGCTGCAATAGCAAAAGCTTCATTTCCCTTGATTAACTTTTTTTCCCTCATTTTTTTGTTTTCCCCCTATTCTGTGTAAACATTAATAACACCATCAGGACACATTAATGCACAACTTGCGCACCCCATGCATTCTTCTTCATTGGTGATACATATGGGGTGATATCCTTTCTTATTTACATTAAATTTATCAAGTTCCAGAACTTTTTTAGGGCATACAGAGATACAGATTTCACACCCTTTGCACCTATTGGTCCTGAGAATTAATTTACCTTTACCCAAATCTATTCACTTCCTTTTTTGATTTTAGTAATAAAAGTCTCTTAACTTTTATATCCTATACAATCTTACAAAAAAATTTGATTATGCGTCAATTAAGGCTAGTTTCTTAATACGAAACCTTTTTACCTTTAAGTCTCTTAAAAATAATTTTTTGCTCAATGGTTTAATTGTTTAAATTTTCAAACATTTTAATTGTACTTATTTACTTAAATATTGCTATTTGTAAGAAACTTTTTATTGACGCTGTCCAACTTTTCAGTAAAATTAAATTATCTTAAATACGGGAAGTGATAATATGAGTGAAATTTCTCAACATGTGGGACATAGAATTAAAAAATACAGAAAAAGTCGTGGACTTACCATTCAAGATTTTTCAAAAATGATTAATAAAAGCAAGGCCACTTTATCAAAGTATGAGAACGGCTCCATAACTGTTGATATTGAGACTTTGCAGGATATTGCAGATGCATTAGAAATAGAATTGATAAATCTGATTGATTATCAATCACCAAACAAGAAAAGTGAAATTTTGCCCAAAAACATCTATTTTAACAAACATAAATATTATATGTACTATTATGATGGCCGAATAAAAAAAGTAGTCCGCTCTTTAATATGTCTCACTCCTACTCAAGAAAATCCAAGATATTTAACGGTTATGATGTATAACGGTTTAGAGACTTTTAATAGTTTTGAAAAGTGCCAATACATGTTTGCTGGCTCTATGAAACCTTATGATACCATTACCCATTTAAATCTTACCAATCAAATCAATACCTCGGAAAAAATGTACATATGTATGCTCAATCCAATGCATGTAAGTTCACCTGCCGTAGGTTTAATGACTGGTATTGGAAGCAGTCCATTCTTTGCACCAATTGCAATTAAAACTTTAATTTCTAAAGAGATATTAGAAGAAAACGATAACTTCATAAATGTACTAAAACTAAACAAAGAAGACTATCATATGATAAAAAGCTACAATATGATGGTGGTCAATTGCCATAGTTCTTTATTTCTGGATAAGGTAAAGTAGAATGCCATAATATACACAAAAGACTGCTCAAATGAAATTAATTTTGAGCAGCCTTTTCATTTAATTATCTTTTATTAGATTTTATCCAGATTTTTTGCTTTTCAGCTGCCTTAATCAGCTGTTCTCTATGATTAGGATGTGCTATTGAAATAAGCATTTCAGCCTTTTCCCAGGTGCTTCTTCCTGCTAAATTCACCATTCCATACTCCGTTACAAGATAGAATCCCTGGCTTCTTGGATTTGTAATAATGTCTCCCCTTGAAAAAGTAGGATAAAATCTGGATTTTGTATTTCCTTCCTTATCTATAAAGGACGAAGTCATGCATATAAAGGCCTTCCCACCTTTGGATAAAAATGCACCGGTTAAAAAGTCCAGCTGGCCTCCAGTTCCACTAATATGTCTTGTTCCTGTACTTTCAGAGCAAATCTGTCCATACAAATCAACTGCTATACAATTGTTAATTGAAATAAAATTATCAAGCTGACAAATGGTCTCTGGTGCATTAATATAGTCGATAGGATATGTGACTAGCCCTGGATTTTCACAAGCCCAGTCATAAAGTTCCTGAGACCCCAATGCGAATCCAAAGGTTCCCTTTCTTTTATTTATATTTTTCTTTTGATTAGTCAGTTTCCCATTTTTATGCATATCCAGATATGCATCTACCATTAATTCTGTATGCATCCCAAGATTCTTCAAATCTGATTCAGCAATCATTTTGCCTACTGCATTAGGCATTCCACCTATACCCAACTGTATTGTTGAACCATCCACCATTGCATTCACTATATACTTTGCAATTATCTGATCAGTTTCTGTAGCTGGTGGTGTAGAAAGAGTTAATAAAGGTTCATGGGGTCCTTCAACTACAAAGTCCACCTCTGATATATGTATCATTTCTTCATGACCGCCATAAACTCTGGGTAAATTTTCATTTACCTCTAGTATAATAACGTCGGCAACATCCATTGTTGCTCTTGCGGTTGCATTATTTATTGAAAAGTTAAAGTAGCCGTGCTCATCCATTGGAGGTACAGCCATCATGGCCACATTCACTGTAAGATATCTTCTGTAATATTCTGCAACATTTCTATAAATCATTGGAATATAATTGCAGAGCCCTCTGTCACAAAGTTTTCTTTCATAAGCTGAACAATGCCAGCTATTATAAATAAAGTGCTTTCTTTCTGGATCATGTTCTACCATCTGAATGGGCTGAAGCACCAAATAACCCCTTACTTTTACATCTGTAAGTTCTTCTTTTCGTTTTGCAAGAGCAGCATCAAGTAATGTAGGAAATCCAAGAGATACTGCAACATCGATCCAGTCGCCGCTTTTCACAACTTTAACTGCTTCTTCAGCAGTACAAAGCTTATTTCTATACTCATTTCTGAATTCCATGAAGGTTCTCCTTTAATTATTTTGTAGCTCTGTTCTTAAAATGATTGAATTTCTCTTTAACATCCTTTTCTGCTTGTGCAAATAACTTTTCTGCATTTTCAGGGAAAGCAATTTCTAATGCAGAGTATCTTACTTCACCTCTCAAAAACTCTATTAGTTCCATACTTGGTTCTTTTGAATCAAGTATAAATTCCTTTGTGTCGGGATTATATCGATATAAATTCCAGTACCCGGATTCCACCGCCTCTTTCATTTCAAACTGTGCATGGCTCATTCCCTGCTTTATGCCGTGAGTAACGCAAGGAGCATAACAAATAACAATAGACGGACCTTTATGCTGTTCCGCTTCTTTAAGGGCCTTTATTAACTGTGTCGGATTAGCACCCATTGAGCACTGTGCAACATAAACATCGTCATATGACATCATCAGAATACCTAAATCTTTCTTTTTTGTTTTTTTGCCAGATGCCTGAAACTGCGCCACTGCGCCTATAGGGGTGGCTTTTGAGGACTGACCTCCAGTATTGGAATAAACCTCTGTGTCTAAAACAAGTACATTGACATCTTCACCCATAGCAAATACATGGTCTAATCCTCCGTATCCGATGTCATATGCCCATCCATCACCTCCTACCATCCACATAGTTTTCTTTGAAAGATTATTTCTTTTTGATAATATAGTATCCACTAAAATCTTTTCTTCATCGTTAAAACTATTTTCCTCAAGAGCTTTAATTAATTCTTGTGTAGTTGAAGTAGAAGCCTTTAAATCATCATATGCTTCAAACCATTCTGCTATAGATTTCTTTACAATCAAATCATGGGTAATCTCTTCAAGTTTTCTGATATCCATTGCTACTGACTCTCTTAATTGTTTTACTGCAAGACACATCCCATAACTAAATTCGGCATTATTTTCAAATAAGGAATTTGACCATGCAGGGCCTTTACCTTCTTTATTTTTACAATAAGGTATACATGGCATTGCAGCTCCCCATGCCTGTGAACAACCCGTTCCATTAGCTATGTAAATCTTGTCTCCATACAACTGTGTAAGCAATTTAACATATGGAGTTTCTCCACAACCTGCACAAGCTCCTGAGAATTCAAGAAGCGGCTGTTTAAACTGACTTCCTTTTACTGAATATACATCAGCCACTGGTTTTTGGGCTAATGTCATTGCATAATTCCAGTTTGTCTGATCTAAAGATACTTCATGAACCGGCACCATTTTTATGGCCTCTTCTCTCATAGGACATACTGAAACACAGCAACCGCAGCTGGTACAATCAAGGGTACTCACCTGAATGGAGTATTTGAGGCTGCTATATGATTTGCCCTTTGCCTCTACCATTTGAAATTGTTTAGGGGCATTTTCTGCTTCATCCTTAGATAATAAAAATGGCCTTATTACAGCATGGGGACACACATAAGCACACTGATTACATTGTAAACATTTATTCTTATCCCATACAGGAAGTACTGTTGCTATTCCTCTTTTTTCATAACATGATGTTCCCAGTGGCATTGTTCCATCTTTTATTTTCAAAAAAGTACTTACAGGAAGTTCATCCCCCTTCTGCTTATTTATAGGAATTAAAATATTTTCAATCACGTCTGGAAGAATCTGATTTTTTATCTTTTCATGTTCAGCCCGTAAAATTTTCCATGATTCAGGAACCTCTGCTTTAACTACTGCATTAATTCCTGCATCAATAGCGTTTATGTTCCTTCTTACTATTTTTTCTCCCTTTTTCCCATAAGTCTTCATTACTGCCGCTTTCATATGTTCTATAGCATCTGAAGCTGGTATTATATGGGCCAGCTTGAAAAATGCTGCCTGAAGTACGATATTTGAGCGATTTCCCAGTCCAAGTTCCTGTGAACATTTATTTGCATTTATTATATAAAACTCTATATTATTGTCAGCAATATATCTCTTCATTTCAGCTGGAATATGATTGCTTAATTCTTCTTTACTCCATTCACAGTTAAGTAGAAAAGTTCCTCCTTTTTTTAGTTCTGTAATAATACTGTATTTTTCAATAAAATGCTGATTATGACATGCTATAAAATCTGCTTTTTTTACAAGATAAGTTGAACTAATGGGGCGGTCACCAAATCTTAAATGAGACTTAGTAATACCAAAAGACTTCTTTGTATCATACTCAAAATATGCCTGGCAGTACATATCTGTAGTCTCCCCAATAATTTTTATGGAATTCTTATTTGCACCAACTGTACCATCTGAGCCAAGCCCCCAAAACTTACAACTTATGGTTCCCACTGGCTCTGTTATGATTTCCTCTTCAACAGGCAGTGATAAATGAGTAACATCATCATCAATTCCTACAGTAAAATGATTCTTAGGCTGACTCCCCTTCATATTTTCAAATACAGCTTTAATTTGTGCAGGTGTAGTATCTTTTGAAGACAATCCATATCTTCCTGCAAGAATTTTAGGCTTGTTTTCTTCATTTATATACGCTGTACACACATCTTCATAAAGAGGCTCACCCAATGCTCCAATCTCTTTTAATCTGTCTAACACAGTAAGTACTTTAACAGTCTTAGGCACGGCGCCAAATAAGTGTTTAGCTGAGAAGGGTCTGTAAAGATGTACTTGCAAAAAACCAACTTTCTCACCTTTTTCATTCAGGTATTTTACAACCTCCTCAATTGTTCCACTTACAGATCCCATGGCAATAATAACTCTTTCTGCATCAGTATCCCCATAATAATTAAATAGTTTATATGTACGTCCAGTAATTTTACTAATTCGATCCATATAATCCTGTACAATGTCTGGTAATTGGTCATAATCAATATTGTTAGACTCTCTAACCTGAAAATAAATATCGGGGTTCTGTACTGTACTTCTCATAACAGGTTTTTCCGGATTTAAAGCGTTTTTTCTAAAAGCTTCAAGTGCCTCATAATCTATTAATTCTGCAAATTCATCGTATTCAATGGCTTCAACTTTCTGAATTTCATGTGATGTTCTAAAACCATCAAAAAAGTGCATAAATGGAATCCTTGATTTTATAGCAGATAGGTGTGCTATTCCTCCCAGATCCATAATTTCCTGTACACTTCCAGAAGAAAGCATGGCAAAACCAGTTTGCCTGCAATTCATAACATCTGAATGATCACCAAAAATAGAGAATGCGTGGGTTCCTACCGTTCTGGATGCCACATGCAATACACCTGGATGCCGCTGTCCTGAAATTCTGTGCATTGTTGGAATCATTAACATTAAACCCTGGGATGAAGTATATGAAGTTGCAAGTGCCCCTGCTTCAAGAGCACCATGGACAGCACCAACTGCCCCTGCCTCCGACTGCATTTCCACTAATCTTACTGTCTGACCGAAAATATTTTTTAATCCGTTTGCCGCCCATTCGTCTGTCTTTTCTGCCATTGGTGATGATGGAGTAATGGGATAAATGCCTGCAACTTCTGTAAAGGCATATGCCACATAAGCAGCAGCTTCATTGCCATCAACAATTTTCATGGTTTTACTCATTTGCTTCCTCCTTTTGTCTTTATATGAATAACTACAATATTTGCTTTTCATATACTTTGATAATATTTTTTTACCTTTTTAAAGTCAAATCACATAAATTTCATCTTATGAAAATATTTTTATAATAGTTTCATTAAACGAAATATGTCACTGCCTTATAACCTGTATTTTTTTCATTCCTTCTGATTTCAGAAAATTTGTACATTGCAATATATTTTTACGAAACTTTATATAATAGCGTAATGTATATTTAGTTTTTGACATAAAAAAAAAGACTGAATTCAGATTAATACCAAATTCAATCTTTAACTCTCTCATATTCTTCTCTTTTATCTTATGACTATTTCTCAAAGCTCAAATTAAGCAAATACACTCTACCCTTTTCATCAAGCTTTTTAAAGATATGACTCTGTAAATTTTCATATCCATCATTCTCTGTTATTCCAATTTTACCACAGTCATATACGGTTCTTTTGCTATATGTATTTCCCATTGCATCTATAAAATGTTCTTCCACAATAACGTAATCCGTATTCTTCTCCAGATTTAAAACTTGATCTCTTTGTGAAAAATTAATATCTAATACTTTTATAAGCTGATGATTTTTATCCATCTGCCTTACTTCTGCGCTCTTTAAAAAATCCATCTGTTCTAAGTTTATTTTAAAGGTTTTTGTTTGTTTTGTTGATTGTGCTGAAATTCCTGTACCAGTCATATAATCTTCATAGCTTTCTGAAATGCTTATCCCGCTATTTCCCACTCCTGAGCTTGGATCTGATACCGGATTTATGCATAATATATCTGAACTTGGAATATTTGTATATACACTGCCATCATTTCTCTGATATATCTCATTGACTCTTACTCTTGTATTTGCTTTTGCGTTTACTCCAATAGTAGCCTCAACTTCATTTTTTACCTCTGATCTGGATTTGTTATTTTCGCTAAATTCATTGGCAGCAGTTGATATCTTTACATCATACACATCCTCTGAGCACTGAGTTTCCATATATGATTCTGTCTTCCCATTTTCTTCAGCTATTCTCCTTGTATATAACACACAATATCCTTTTATGTTTTCAAAATTATAAGTACCATCATTCTGTTTAATGCCTTCTATTGTAGCTCTATTATCAAACCTCTTAATTTCTTCATCCGTCAGTTTTCTGACGCTCCCGTCAGCCCGTACAAGCTTTTTTTCTTCATAATATAAAGTATCCCCATCCTGCATGATGTAATCTTTCAAATCCTCTTCAAAAGTAACAAATACACCAATCAATTGATCTCCATTTTTTATGTTCTGTAATGCTGGATTTGCTAGACTGCATCCACTAAAACAAATGGACATTATACACATAACAAGAGCAAAGGCTCCTGAGTTTCTAATTACTTTCTTCATGCTCTTCCTCTCCCAATTCCCCATCAAATTTCAATATATCTCCCACATCACACTGCAAGTAATAGCAAATTTTATTTACAGTATTAAACCTTACCCCCTTTGCTTTGCCACTCCTTAACACGGATAGGTTAGCCTCCGTTATGGAAACCAGCTTGCAAAGTTCCTTGGAGGTCATATTTCTTTTTTTCAGTATCTCATCTAAATGAACTTGAATCGCCATCTCTTCCTCCAGTTATATATATTTCTGAAACTTTATATAATCATTTGGTTATCATCATAAAGCAATGAGCTTTCTTTTAAATATTCTGCTATAAGCAATCCTGCAAAAGCTAAAATTAAAGGAATAAACGGAATATCCAGTAAAAAGTTAGCGTGTAATAATTCACGCCAAAATATTAGCTGAATTACATTCTGTGTAATGTTGCATACTATGGATACAGTTACCGTTACTCTGCTTCTTTCTGCCATTAGATTAGCTATATTTACCGCACTTTCATCATACTTATTTTCTTTTAACAATTGAATCAGCCTAATCCCTGACTCAATAATTCCGACAAAACACACCATAGGCAACAAATCCAAGAAGAATTTAATTGCTGTAATAAATATCCCTGCTTCTGGTATGCCGCTGTTTTCGTATTGTTGAAATAAGTTTAAAGGCAAAGTGAAACAAAAAAATATCACATACACTATAGTAAAAAATAGCAAAACACGTTCAGTCTGCTTCCAAATATCTGTATGCTTGAAACTGCCCGCAAACTTTAAAACGAAATATCCTATAATCAGTGAATAGGCTACTCCTGCTAAAAAACATTTAAGTGCAGGCAGCATATCGCTCATAACTGCACCTATTGCCTTTGGCGTTATATTTGATATCACACCTGGATTGATAAAACAATACATCATAAAAAATAAATAAAGAGACAATGCAATAAGAATTACATCCGCTAATTCTAAAGAATAGCTTTGTTCAAATTCTAATTGTAAATGTTGTTTATTTCGTATTTTTTCCAATTGCCTGCCTAATTTTGTTCGAAAAGCAAAGAAAGCAGGAATTAAGCAAATATCCAAGTACAAAATCCATGCGGCTATATTTCCTATTGTTGAACTGAATGACAGCCACCTAAGCCCCCTTGCTACCACTTCCATAGGTAAGTAAATTCCATAATATATGGTTTGAATTTCTCCTAAAAAGTACATCACCGTAGCTAAAATTGCAGAACTAAAAGCCACAAAGTACACTATTGTATTAAATCGTTTAATCTCCATTCCCAATACCTCACAAATCACATCTGTATAAAATTACGCTCCTATGCTAAAATTATTGTTTTACGATAATTTATTCTTTTATAGTATGCTACAAATTATCGTTTTGTCAATAATTATATAAATCTAACTCAATAAAAAAGCTAGGTGATCTGTTTTTGCCACCTAGCACATATCTAAATTTGATTTTTCAGTTGCTGAATTTTCCATTTACATTTCCATACCATCCTTAAAAATACCAATACTATCATTCCTAAGAATATAACAAATCCCCAGAATATATTTCTATCAGCTTCAATTGCACAACTGACTTCAACAAGAAAACATATTACTTCAATCAGTAAAGCCACAGAAAAAAAGTTTTTTATCCGAGTATATTGTGCTATCTTTGATTCTCCATCAGTATACATTTCCAACGGCCCATCAGAAGATTTTTTTCTAATAAATACCCATCTATACCATTGTGAAATCACTTCAACTCCACTTTCTTCCATAAAACTGGCAAAGTGTTTCTTATCCCCATTCCAGTTATTTAGTAAGTCAATTTGATAATTATACTCACCTGGTTCACAAGCTTCGAAAGTATACACACCTAAGAAAAACTTTTTAAAAGCCCATCCTTCCATGGACATTTCATTTAACCAATTTGCTTCTTCATCTTTATCAAAATATAATCTAAATTTTTTCATATCTATACCTCCTTTTATTTTTCCATTTGCTTTGAGTTCTCAACAAGTTCTTCTAAACGGCTCACTTCCACATTAAACATTTCTCTGCCTGCATCTGTTATAAGATATTCCTTTTTCTTTCTTGATTCTTTATCTTCGCTATAAAGCTTAATCCACCCCTTTGATACCATAGAATTAATTGCACCGTACAATGTGCCTGGTCCTAAATTCAACCTTCCTTTTGTCATCTCTAACACATCTTGAATAATTCCATATCCATAATTTGGTTTTCTTACAGCCAGCAATATATAAAACAGTGCCTCTGTTAAAGGCGTATTCTTTTCCAATGTATCGCCCTCCAATCTATCGCATCACGACATATTACAATATATCAGCATACGATATATGTGTCAATAATAATTTAAACATTTTTTTGAAATATAAAAAAAATGGCAAGTAATCTAGTAGACTACTGCCATTATACGACTTGCACATTTGTTATTGCATCCTACACAAACTCCGACAGCACTGTATTGGATACATCTACACCTTTTATGGTAAATCTTATTCTATCGTTTTCCAGAATCATCAGTTCATTTTCCACGTATTCTTTTACTAGTTTCTCCTGATCCGGATATGCTTCAAACAATTTCTTTCCAAATCGGTTCTCAAATTCAGTAAGGTTAATGCCTTCCGCTCTTCTCATCCCTGTTATAATAAATTCCACCATATCATCATGTTCAGTATTTGTATGCTGCCATTCAACCCATTTACGTTCAGTTTTTAAATGGTCATCAATTATCCCTATACCGAGGTTGTCGGGTTGAAGTTGTTGGATGTACTTGCCCAAATCTCGGGTATTACTGAATCGCTCGCCATTCATATAAGAATGAGCCCCAAGGCCTATGCCTAAGTAATCTCCCATATCCCAGTATTTTAAATTATGTTTACACTCAAACCCCGGCTTTGCACAGTTAGATATTTCATAGTGGTTATATCCAGACTCTTTTAAAAACTTAGATGCCCCATGATACATATCTCTATCTATTATATCCGATACCATGTTCAATTCACCCTTTTCAAACATTTCAAAGTATCTGGTTCCTTCTTCCAACTGAAGACTGTAAAATGAAATGTGTTCTGGATTGAGATGGATAGCCTCTTGCAATGTTTCTTGCCAAACTTCTTTAGTATGTTCTGGTATAGCAAACATTAAGTCTATGTTTATATTGCCAAACCCAGCTTGTCTTGCTAACGCATAGGTTTCCTTTGCATCTTCTGATTGATGAACCCGTCCTAAACGTTTTAATGCCATATCATTAAAAGTTTGTATACCAATGCTTATGCGGTTAATTCCTGCCTCTTTGTATATTTTAAGCTTTTCTGCATCTATAGTTTTAGGGTTACATTCAATAGTTATTTCTGCACCTTTCTCAACTTTATACTTGTCCTTTATGAGTATAAGGACTTCTTTCAACAAATTTGCATCAATTAAAGAAGGCGTACCCCCACCAAAGAATATGGTATCTACAGTAAAATCATTACCATAAACTACAAAGTAGTATTCAAGCTCTCTCTTTAAAGCATCTATATATCGTCTATGTAGGTCCGCCCCACTATTTTCAAAGGATAAAAAGTCACAGTACAGACACTTTTTGATACAAAATGGTATGTGTATATACACTCCCAGTTTTTTCATAATACCTCCATAAATCTTCGTATTATTTCATCCATAATATTCGCAATCAGCATGGTTCTATCAACAGGGCTGCAAAACTTCTCATTATTTTCAAGATAATAACTTTTTAAAATAAAACTTCTCAGTTCTGGAAAATCCTCAGATGGTATAAATAATTTTTCCTCTTTAGACTGTTTTATCTCATATTCTTTAGCTTGTTTATATAATGTTCTAAGTCCATCATCAGAGATACTTTTTAGAAAAATGTAAGATTTCATATTTTTTCACCTAACTCTTTATATAATATTCATTGTAAATGTTCATCTATTAAATTTTACTTTAATACCTTTAATTATATTGGCTAGTTTTAACTGAAATCAATCATCCAAATTATAGCAACTCAATATTGATACACATTCTGACAGATTTTAAGCGATTTTTGGGCCACTTAAACTATACACATAAAAAGTGCCCTTATTTGTACCATAAGGGCGCTATTTTATATGCAAGATTTAGATTCTATTTATTATCATCATACTTCAGTACAGCTGTAAAGGCTTCCTGTGGAACTTCAACAGTACCAAACTGTCTCATTCGCTTCTTTCCCTCTTTCTGCTTTTCAAGAAGTTTCTTCTTACGTGAGATATCACCACCATAGCACTTAGCGATTACGTCTTTACGATAAGCCCTTACCGTTTCTCTGGCAATAACTTTCTGACCAATTGACGCCTGAATAGGTACCTCAAACTGATGCATAGGGATGATTTCCTTAAGCTTTTCGCAAACAAACTTACCTCTTGCATAAGCTTTTGACTCATGAACAATCATAGAAAATGCATCCACTAAATCTTTGTTTAAGAGTACATCCATCTTAACAACTTGAGATTTTTCATATCTAATGAATTCATAATCAAGTGAGCCGTAACCTCTAGTCTTCGATTTAAGTGCATCAAAGAAGTCATAAATTACTTCATTTAAGGGCATTTCATAGTGTAGCTGAACTCTAGTCTCTGTGATATATTCCATGTGAATCATTTTACCACGTCTATCCTGACAAAGTTCCATGATTGCCCCTACATATTCCTTAGGAATCATGATATCAGCCTTTACTATAGGTTCTTCAATGTGATCGATCTCTATCAGTGCTGGTAAATTTGAAGGGTTTTGAATCATTTGTATTTGACCATCATTCATAACTACCCTATAGATTACACTTGGAGAAGTTGTGATAACTCCAAGGTCAAACTCTCTTTCAAGCCTTTCAACTATGATTTCCATGTGAAGAAGGCCTAAGAAACCACATCTAAAACCAAATCCTAACGCTTGTGAAGTCTCTGGTTCAAAATTAAAGGCTGCATCATTGACCTGAAGTTTTTCAAGTGCATCCTTTACATTCTCATACTTTTCACCCTCTGCTGGATAAATACCGCAGAATACCATGGACTGGACTTTTTTATATCCAGGTAAAGCCTGCTCTGTAGGGTTACTATCTAAAGTAATCGTATCTCCTACTCTTGCATCAGCCACCTGTTTAATGCTGGCACATATATATCCTACTTCACCCGCTCTAAGTTCTTTGCAAGGAACTGGTCCTGGAGAGCAAACACCAACCTCCGTGACTTCATACTTTTTCTTAGTATTCATCATGCGGATTGTATCTCCTTTTTTGACTCTGCCATCAAAGACTCTTGTATAAATAACAACGCCCTTGTAATTATCATAATATGAGTCAAAAATTAAAGCCTTAAGTTTTCCTTCAATGCTTCCAGAAGGTGCTGGAACCTGTGCTACTATAGCTTCAAGCAAGTCCTCAATTCCGATTCCTTCTTTAGCTGAAACCAGTGGCGCATTCTCCGCATCAATTCCAATAATTTCCTCAACTTCCAGCTTCACTTCATCTGGTCTTGCACTGGGAAGGTCTATCTTATTTAATGTAGGAATAATCTCAAGATTTTCATCAAGCGCAAGATAAACATTTGCTAATGTCTGTGCTTCCACTCCCTGAGTTGCATCTACAATTAAAACAGCGCCTTCGCAAGCAGCAAGACTTCTTGAAACTTCATAGGTAAAGTCCACATGGCCCGGAGTATCTATTAAATTAAAGATATACTCCTCTCCATCTTTTGCTTTGTATGAAAGTCTAGTCGTCTGAAGTTTTATAGTTATACCTCTTTCACGCTCTAAGTCCATGTTGTCCAAGAACTGTTCCTTCATGTCTCTATGCGCAACTAAACCTGTCTTTTCAATAATTCTATCGGCTAAAGTCGATTTGCCGTGATCTATATGTGCAATAATGCTAAAATTTCGTATATGCTTCTGGTATGAATCCATACTTCCTCCTCAATCATAATAAGTATCCTTATATCCTTACTATTATAATTGATATTGCCATAAATTTCAATTGTTAATCACTTCTAAAAGCCGGTCATTATTTACCCTCATAGTAAACTCATAGCCCAGTGCAAAAGTGTCACCGGGCTCTTCTACTTCAATTGGATTTAAAGTCATATCTATAGCAGGCGGATAACCTGCCATATGACCACTTCTTACATCTACAGTAATAACACCTGCAATTCCTCCGATTATAAGAAGGAATATTAAAGATCCTCTAAAAAAAGTTCTCATCTTTTGTAACCCCTATCCCATAGGGTTTATTGTAGCATTACAGATTTTATTTATTCACCATCAGTTACTGTAAATCTTTAATAACTGCAGCAAGCACATTTGCAAAACACTTTGCTGAAGCATCTGACTCTCTGATATTATTTTCGTTGTTTCCAACTTCAAGCAGTAAATGATAATCCGAAACATATTGATTAAATTTGTAAGCCTTTTCAATGATTCTGCCGCCATATCCTGGGTACATCTCTTCAGCCTTCTGATTAACGGTATTCGCAAATATTTTAAGCTTCGCTGCATTTGGATTTCCATTTCCAACTACAAGATTATATTTTGCTACTGTTTCTCCATTAACAATGGCTGTCTTTCCTGCCCCTCCGGAATATCCTGCAGCATCCCTATGTAAATCTATTACCACCGCCACATTTTTATACTGTCCAAGCAGGCTATTTATAGTCTCCAAAGACCTGCTGTAAGACTGATTATAAGAAGGATTATCGTTTATAGTTTTGTCATGAACTACTTGAATTCCCTGCTTTTGAAGTTCCGCCGTCAGGACATTTCCTACTTCTCTTACTGTTCCCTCTTCTTGCAGTACGTGGAAATTGCCGTCTGACGCAGGCTGATAGGATTCAGTAGCATGCGTGTGATAAATTATGACAACTGGCTTACTGTTGTCAATGTTTATAGTCTGTGGCGATGGATTTTCAGGGTTTTGAGTATCAACTACTGTTGGAGTCTCAGTAGCTGGTACTTCCTGTTTACCTGCATCATCTGTAGGTTCAGTTTCACCTTGTGATGTTTCTGCTCCGGATTCTTCTTTTCCCTGTTGTTCACTAGGAGTATCCTGCCTTTCTGTGCCTCTGCTGCCCACCATTAATGCACCCGACAAGCACATCTTACCCACGTCTGCTTCAGTTAGTTCAAAATCCCTGTCGTGGCCATTTTCCAAACCACGTACAGTTATCGTAGCCGTAATTACAAATACTGCAATTCCCAATGTGAGCAATTGTTTTCCCTTCATTTTTATCCCCCATTCAGGCGTATACTTTAGCTTTAATTAAGACCGCCCTTATGAATATATGCCAGGATGAAGAGTATTATTAATTCCATTTGCAATAATGTCCGAAAAATCCTTTATAACTTGGTCAATATCTGTTGAAGTTACAATCATATCCTGTCCATTCTGTTCAATATAATTTTCAACTTCCACCGGATTTTTTATATATCCTTTAAGCGCATCCATTATTAATGTACTGGAGTCTATAACGGTAGGTACTCCTACAGATATCACTCGATGTCCTAAAGTTTTTTCATTTAACATGGTTCTATGGTTTCCCATTCCTGCTCCTGGTGAAATTCCTGTGTCATTAATTTGTATAGTTGTACTTATACGTGCTATATTTTTAGCAGCTAAAGAGTCTACTACTAAAATAATATCTGGATTTACAATACTGGAAGCTTTTTGTATAAGCTCAGCAGTTTCCATACCTGTTGATCCCATAACTCCTGGTATAAAGCCACTTACACAAGCTTGTTCCTCATCTCCATCACAATCGTATATTATAAACCAATGCCTTGTTACTCTAACTTTAGATACAGTATAAGGCCCCAGTGCATCCGGTGTAACTTTATCATTACCTAGGCCAATTACCAATACTTTTAAATAATAATCAAATTCGATCAGTTTTTTTAGTTCTTCTGCTAGAGCTTTTGCAGCTCGGTCCTTTAGTTCTGCATCACCATCTACCAAGCCTTCTATTTCCAAAGTAATATAATTCCCCATAGGTTTTTGTAATACAGCTTCTCCCTTTGAGTCAATTATTTTTATCCTCGTGGCCTTTATATCTTCATCGTATTCGATTTTTTCCATCTCTACACCGTCAATATCGCCAGTTTCGCCTCTTTCTTCGTCATACATTTCAACACTTTCTATTGCAAGATCCGTTCTATACTTCAAATTTGTCACCACTTTCCCTTAAATTCAAATTATTTCTTCTATTCATTGATTTTTCCCTTGCAATCTTGTTTTTATTCATATATACTGAGTGTTGCGAAATATTTGTGATTCCTTATGCATATGGTATAGGGAGCAAAAAAATTAAGTATAAAGTGGGGTGAATTAAATGGCAAATATTAAATCCGCAAAGAAAAGAATCCTAGTAATCGACAAGAAGACTGCAAGAAACAGACGTATCAAGTCTCATCTAAAAGGAATTTTAAAGAATTTTGAAGCTGCAATGAATGCAGGTGATAAGACTACAGCAAAAGAAAAGTTAGCTTTAGCAGAAAAGAAGCTTATGCAGGCTGCTGCTAAAAATACTATTCATAAGAATGCTGCGTCAAGAAAGATTTCTAGATTAACTAAGAGATTCAATAAGGCTCAGTAAGTCTCACCCGTCCCCACCATGGGTAAGTTAAACCCATAGATTGAAAATTAAAAACAATCGAAAACCGCTGGATGTGTCTCCCAGCGGTTTTACTTTTTTTGAAAAGATTAAAATTATATAATTCCTCATTCTTGTATTCATTTACTTTGAAAGTTATTGTTGAATACTCATATTATTCCTAAACTCACTTGGTGTCATATGTCTTAACTGAACAAAATTTCTCCTAAATGTCTTTACTGTATTGTATCCTACACCAATAGCAATATCCGTAATATCCATATTCGTTTCAATGAGAAATTCACAGGATTTATTTATGCGAATTAAATTTAAAAAATCATAAAAATTCTTCTCAACTTGTAACAGTAGTGTTTTATTCAATTCAATCAAGGACATTTGAAATTTATCAGCAACAGATTGTGCTGATAAATCCTCTGAAAAGTTCCTTAAAATATATTCAATTATTTTGTAATCTTTTTTAGTTTCATTTATTTTCCCCACATGTAAAGCTTTTCCATAAGTTTTTCTATAATTTCCAATTTTATCATCCATTCTTGCCGCAAAAACTTTAGATATATGCGCTGCATCAACGTACCCAAGAATCGATGCAAGTTCTTCCAATGTAAAATCAGTATACAACAAATAATTGATGGTTTTAGTCACTCTCATTTCATTAAGCAGTTCATTAAATGATAATCCAGTTTTATCTAATATATATTTACTAATAGATGATTTACTCATATAAAATTGTTTAGACAACCGATCAAGAGTCATTTTATCACTTAAATGCATGTAAATAAATCTGAGAATTAAAGCCCTTGGATCACCTGGTTCTGCCAGAACTTTCGGTATCATTTTATTGTCATCAATTTCTCTACAAAAAATTGTAATTATTTGTGCTACTAAAGTACAAACAAATATTTCATGATAGCTTTCATAATCAATTTTCTGCATGATAGACTCTATGCCCACCTCATCCTTTATTTTAGTAAAAATACTTTCAATTTCTTTTTTTGTACCCGAATTCAAAGTAATTACTGGTGTTATCTCCAGCTTTTTTAATATGGGCATTTCCTCTGAATTTTCCACAACAAT
Source organism: Aminipila sp. (assembly GCF_032051575.1). Taxonomy (NCBI): domain Bacteria; kingdom Bacillati; phylum Bacillota; class Clostridia; order Peptostreptococcales; family Anaerovoracaceae; genus Aminipila; species Aminipila sp. The sequence continues at coordinate 309,150 of NZ_DAMBYD010000006.1, forward strand.
TGAATGGAGCATATTTGCAACAACATCATAGTTGTATTTTATTATTTCATACTGTAATGCCTCTTCTACCTCAATTACTTCCGTACAATCCCAAGGAAGAATTGATAATAAACAGTTTTCCCCCACTTCATATAGTTCCGTATCCACCATAAATTTTGCTTTGCCTTTTTTTACATAAAGAAAACGTGGACTTTGATGATACAAGGCATGTGTTTTTTCATCAATTAACTCATAATCAAACGAGCAAATCCTTTTTATATCAAGGTTTGAACAATACTGTGATTGAAATTCTGCTATTTGCTGCATATTCTTCCTTTCCCCCAATAATCAAAATACCCCGTCCTGAGATTTTGTCAGAACGGGATACTTTATTATAAATATATTTGTAACAACTATTATGCAAAAGTAAGAACTGTTCCGGTTTTTCCTTCCAGCGCTTCTAAAGATTTGTCAAGAGACGTAATAATTGCTTTCTTTGATGGATTTGCTCTAACAAACTTCATAGCTGCCTGAACTTTAGGTAGCATGCTTCCAGGTGCAAACTGTCCTTCTTCAACATATTTTGCAGCCTCTTCCAATGTCATATTACTTATATCCTTCTGATTAGGTTTATTGAAGTTTATTGCAACTTTTTCTACCTCAGTTAGAATCATTAGGCAATCTGCTTCAACCTGCTCTGCAAGAAGTTCTGCTGCAAAGTCCTTATCGATTACAGCGGCTACTCCCTCAAGAAGTCCTGTGTCCTTTTCAATAACAGGTACTCCTCCGCCTCCGCATGTAACTACTATAGTAGAATCCCATAGTTTCTTAACTGCATCTATTTCTACTATTTTTTTAGGTATAGGTGACGCTACTACTCTTCTGAATCCTCTTCCGGAATCTTCTTTCATAACATAGCCTTTTTCCTTTTCTAGCTGTTTTGCTTCTTCTTCATTATAGAATTGTCCAATTGGCTTTGTTGGATTCTGAAAGGCTGGATCTGCTCCATCTACAATCATTTGTGTTGCCAAAGTAATAACTGGAATATTCTTATTTCTTAAATTCAAAGCATACTTTAAGCACTGCTGGATGTGATAACCAATGTATCCCTGTGACATTGCTCCGCAAACATCAAACGGCATAACAGGGGTTACTTCCTTTGCTGCTTCATATGCCTGTAGTATTCTTCCTACCTGTGGTCCATTCCCATGTACCACTGCTATTTCATATCCTCTACAGCTTATTTCTGCTATATGCTGGCATGTTTTCTTAACTACCTCAAGCTGTGCTTCTGCTGTTGCCGGACCTTTTCCTGACTGCAATGCATTTCCGCCTAAAGCGATTACTAATTTACCTAAACTATTCTCCATTATTTTTCTCCTTAATGCATATTAGTTCTGTCTGCCAATAGTAGCTACCATAACTGCTTTGATAGTATGCATACGATTTTCAGCTTCATCAAATACTTTTGAATATTTACTTCTAAATACTTCATCTGTTACTTCTCTGATGTCATATCCTTCTTCCATCTGAGTTTTTGCCATCTTTGTTTCAAAGTCATGGAATGAAGGTAAGCAGTGTAGGAAGATAACATCATCATTTCCTGTTGCATCTACCATTTCCTTTGTTACTTTATATGGAGTCAGCATCTTAACTTTCTCTGGAATTTGTGCTTCTTCTCCCATGGATGCCCAAACGTCAGTATAAAGAACATCTGCACCCTTTAAGCATTCTGGCTTACTACATAATTCAATCTTTGCACCAGTCTGTGCAGCTACTTCATTTACTTTTGCTAAGATGTCCTTATCAATTTCATCTAGTAAAGTCTGTGGTCCGTAAGCTACATAGTGCATTCCCATCTTTGCACATCCGTACATCCATGCATAGCTCATGTTATTTCTTACGTCTCCACAGAAAACTACCTTAACCTTATTTAAAGGCTTTGCAATATGTTCTTCGATAGTTAAAAGGTCTGCTAAAATCTGGGTAGGATGGTCTATATCTGTTAATCCATTCCATACAGGAATTCCTGAATACTTAGCTAAATCTTCGACTAATGACTGATCATACCCTCTGTATTCGATGCCATCATAAAATCTTCCAAATACTTTTGCAGAATCTTCAACTGATTCTTTTTTTCCAAATTGTGAACTATTTGAATCAAGGAAAGTAACATGCCCGCCTTCATCTAAGCAAGCAACTTCAAATGCACATCTTGTTCTTGTTGAAGTCTTTTCAAAAAGAAGTACTACATTCTTTCCTTTTAAAGCGTTTCCTTCAATACCTGCACGCTTTTTAGCCTTTAAGTCGTGTGCAAGATCTAGCATATATCTGATTTCTTCTGGTGTAAAATCCATTAATGTTAAAAAACTTCTTCCTTTAAGATTAACTGCCATGTTTTTTTCTCCTTTTTCTTCTTATGTTTATTTTAATTTTTTATAAATTAATTAACTATTCTCTAACAAGCGGCATACTCATGCAGCGTGGGCCGCCTCTGCCTCTTGATAATTCAGCACTTGGAACTTCAAGGACATTTACATTATGTTCTCTTAGCAGTTTATTGGTCACTGTATTCCTTTGATATGTCACAATTGTACCTGGGGCAATACATAATGTATTCGATCCATCATTCCACTGCTCTCTTTGTGAAGCAATCAAATCTTCTCCACCACACTTTATAAGTGTAATTTTTTCCTTTTCTAAATATTTTTCTAAAATTGTTTCCAACTTATCTTCGACTTTCTTTACAGAGATTTCATCCTTTGAATTTCCCTGCTTAATCTCATATACTACCAGAGGACCTAAAATGCCTGGATGTACTGTAAATTTATCAACATCAATTTGTGTAAACACAGTATCTAGATGCATAAACGCTCTAGTATTAGGAATGTCGAATGCAAGAATGGTATCTATGGTTGATTTCTCATTAGCAAAAATATTTTTTGCCAGCATTTCTACTGCATCCGCCTCTGTTCTCTGTGAAACACCTACAGCCAATACTTTATCGTTAAGATTTAAGATATCTCCACCTTCAACATGAAATGGTTCATATCGGTTATAATACTTTTCAACCTGGTCTTTATAATCTGGATGATAATTAAAAATATATTCTCCATAAATAGTTTCTCTGTTTCTAGTTTGTGAATACATTTTGTTGATGCTTACGCCATTACCTATACAAGCAAAAGGATCTCTTGTAAAGTAAAGATTTGGCATTGGGTCAACTACTAATTTGGAAGGAGAGCTCATTAAATCAACTAAAGAATCTGCCTTATTATAATTTAATTCTTTTAAAACGATTCCTTCCATTGATTTTAAGACCATTTCCTTTTTGTTATCATTGTACTTCATCATAAAGTTATAAATTTTTTCTTTATACTTATTTGTACGAATACCAGCCTCTTTTATCCATTGATATAAAAATTGGTCTCTTATCTGATCACTCAGATTCAATACGTCAGCCATTAAGTCTTCTAAATAAACCACTTCTACACCATTATCTCTAAGTGTCTTTGCAAAAGCGTCATGTTCTTGCTGTGCGATCTCCAAAAAAGGAATATCATCAAATAATAACCTATCCAGTGTATCCGGAGTTAAATTTTCTAACTCCTTACCAGGTCGATGTAACAATACCTTCTTTAATGGTCTAATTTCACTTTTAACATTAATTACCATTAAGCAGCCTCCCTAACAAATATTTTTTAGTTATAGTTTTCGTTTACATTACTCATACTTAAACTTCCCAATTTTTAAATCTATTTAGTTTAAAATGAAAAGTTTCGAAATTTAATATTACAAAATCATGCACATGGTTTTTAATTACAATCACATCATACATAATATTTTTTATACATGTGTGAATATAAAACTTAATTATTTTGTATTATTTCCTACTATTTTGTTGAATGATAATTTATATTTATTTTGTTATGTATTATTTCTAGTTATGATAAAACTGCCACTTACGTTAATATTAATTTTTTTCGATGTTTAAATATCAATAAGAAATAATTCTAAAATATAAATAAAGTACATATTTATTTTGATTATTTGTCCCTTTACCTTTTTCTTAATTTTCTTACTTCTTATAATGAAATTATATAAATAATCTTAAATTATTGCAATGACTTAGTTATATACTTATTTCCAAAAAACATCCTCACTATTTTCACTTTTTACAACTTAAGCTATATGGTTAATGGTAATTTATGTTATACTATTCACAGTAATTATATCACAATTTAACAAGCTAGAATGGAATTTAACAAACAAGAGGTGATTGGATTGATACAAGTTAGAGAGCTTTTGAAAATGCCTTTATTTCAAAACTTTAAATTAATAGCCGGCGAAAATGGATTAGAACAGCAATTAAGTAATGTTGTAATTCTTGAATATGAAAGTGTAAATAATTCTTATCATGTATTCAATCAGGGAGATTTTATATTAACCTCTTTATTTTTTGCAGTAAATGACCCTGACTCTATTGTAACTGCTCTGCGTAATGTTATTAACAGAAACATTGCAGGTATTGCAATTAAAACCGTTTTCTTTGATGATATTCCCGAGGAAATAAAGCAATATGCATTGGAGAAAAAAGTACCTATCTTTACATTTAGCGAAGTTTATATGGAAGATTTAATTTTATGTGTTAATAACTTTCTTAAATTAAAGCAGCAGTTTTTAGTAAATGAAAACAATATCAATAAACTGGTTAATACAACCAGTTCACCTGACATCGTTCAGAATATAGTTAAACAAATTAATCCATTATTTTTTTCAAATGTTACAGCTGCATTTATTACTCCAAAAGATGAAGCATCTAATATTGAATTTACTTCTTATTTTTATGAGCTTTTTTATAAAAACTATACTTCAGCTATTTCAACCCATTATTCATTTATAAAATATAGGTCAGGAATGCTTATCATTCACACATCACCTTCTTCATTACAAGTTGATGCGTCTGTTTTTAATACGCTTTTACAATCTATCAAGTTGAATTCAGAACTATTTTATATAGGTATAAGTGATCAAAAAAATTCATACAGTGATTTTCATATTGCAATCAAAATGTCTATCTGGGCAAATCAAGTTGGCCAGATGAACCACTCCGATATTACGTATTATAAAAATATCGGTATATATAAATGGATTACACCTCTATTTAATGAATGTACTATTGAAAATGATTATAAAAAATTAATTTATAAGATAAATGAATATGATAAAAATTTTAAGTCGAATTTATGGAATACGCTAATTGTTTTTATCCAAAATAATGGAGAATATTCCAAAACCGCTAAAGACCTTTATCAGCATCCAAATACCATTAGATACCGCATAAAGAAAATTCAGGAGATAGCAGATTTAGATGGTGATGATTTCTATGTACAGCTCTATATTTGTGTTAAACTTTATCTTCTTTCAACTAAATCAACTATATGATGTCAAATTTATTTAACTAAACAAAAAACTATAGGAATGTAATCACATTCCTATAGTTTTTTATTTGCTGTTATATTAAGGATCATACTACATAGCAATTTGACCCGTAACAAGTAAATAGATTGAGAATACTGCACCTAAAACAATGAAACCTGCCACAATAAGATCTTTTTTACTGAATACCTTCTCGCAGCCTATTTCTTTTCTAGCCTTGGCATAAAAATACATACCAAGAATATAAACAGTGAAACACAATAAGAAGTACTTCCATCCAGAAGCATAAATTGCCCAGGCAAAGAATATAACGCCCAGAACTCCAATAATTAGCTGTACTGTTTCACGTCTTTGATAAGAGAATTTCACCTGATACATAGTTACCATAATCCATGTTACAAAGATTGCTGCTGTACATAGTGAATAAGCAAAATTATATGCCTTTTCTGTGAAAAGTAAAGTAAAAATAAATAATTGCGTTAAAATTGTCATAAATACTAAAGAATAGGTTGGTGAATTCGCACTATTAACTTCTCCAAATTTTTTAGGTAGAAGATTCTGTTTTGCCATCAGTAAAGTTGTTTCAGCTGGCAGCATGGTCCATGAAAGCCAACATCCAAATATGGATATTATTAATCCAAGGTTAATCATTACTGCGCCCCAAGGTCCTACGATTTCTTTTAAGATATATGCCATGGAAGGTTGTCCAAATTGAACAATTGTAGCTCTATCCATTAGTCCATATGGTAAAAGTGAAACTAAAATATAAATAATTAATAATCCTATTAGTCCTAAAACTGTTGATTTTGCTGCGACTGACTTAGTCTTTGCACGGTCTGCCATCATAGCAGCACCCTCTATACCAACAAACACCCACATTAATACCATCATACTATTCTGTATCTGGCTGAAAACACTTTTAGCCTCAAAATTGCCTGACATTGTTCCCCAAAAATTTGCTGTAAATACATCTGCTTTAAAAGATATGATTGCGATTACTGCAAATACGAATAACGGAACTAATTTACACACTGTAATAATGATATTCACTATTGCTGCACTTTCAATTCCTCTGTTCACAATAAAACACATAAACCATAAAATTACACTTGCAATAGCAATTGATAAAATATTCTGCCCGCCTTCAAGTGCAGGAACAAAGTATCCAACAGCGCTCATCATCATTGTTGCAAATGCAACATTTCCAAGCCATGCAGAAAGCCAATAGCCCCATCCACTTATAAATCCTCCAAATGGTCCGAATCCCGCTTCAGCATAACTAAATACACCACTTAACTCCGGTCTCTTTGCAATTAGGTTTGTGAATGAAAGGCATAGCATCAAAACTCCTAGTCCTACAATTAACCATGCAATAATTGCTGCTCCTGGGCTGGAACTCTCTGCCATATCAGTAGAAATACCAAAGATTCCGCTTCCTATAGATGAGCTGACAACCATGGCAACTAATGCCACAACACCTAATTTTTTCGAATTATCTGACATAATAACACCGTCCTCTCTTTTTTTGTTTTTATCTCAATAGTTTCGTTATTACTCTGATATTATATTGAATATGAAATTTTTTTGACTTCCTATTAATTAGGTTTTTTTTGTATTTTTTTGTCATATTTTCACGTATAATATTATAAGGAATTATAAAAAAGAAGGCCTCCTATATAAATGAAGCCTTCTTTTAATCATTATTTCTTATTATTTTATACAAGATTTCTTACGATTCTAAGCACATCGCTAAATATACCATATCCCGTCTGAACCAACTCTGGATCATGCTCAATGATAGTGAGTTTACCCATCAAATCCGTAGTAATTTGAACTACAGAAGAAGTCCCATCAATAACGGACATCAAACTTCCCTGCTCTACTAAAGTAGGCTTTACAGAAGCAACTACTTGCCCATTTTCTAATGTACCTTTACAAAGTAATTTTATGATTTTGCCTTGTTCATTGGCTTTTTCTATGTCTTCTATGGTTATATTTTCTATTCCTGTTCTGTCAACATCCCTTGGGGTAATACCAGCTTCCATAAGTACATTTAACAGTGCTGTGACTTTCGCCGCAGCATCCCACCCCTCTATATCCATAGAAGGGTCCGCCTCTACAAATCCTATTTTCTTTCCTTCAGCTATAACCGCGTCATAAGCCTTGCCTTTTGCCAGCTCCTCCAAAACGTAATTAGTGGTTGTATTTAGAATGCCATTTATCTCTGTAACCTTGCAAAATTTTAGCGTTTCATCTTTTAAGTTGAATATAGGCGTTCCATCCATAACAGTAGTTTCATAATAAAACTGAACATCCATCTTATCTGCCAATTTTTTTAAGTCATTATAATACCATGCAATAGGGCCTTTGTTGGCTGTAACTGCATGTTTGCCTCTTCCCATAGCCTTTCTCAGATGATCAGTAGCAGGCTGACCTGTAAATATATCCAAGGGAGTCATTTCAACTATAACATCATATTCTCCGTTCTCAACTAATTCCATAGAAGTCATTTGACTATAGTCACTACCCGCCTTATTAAAATGTCCCTGGCCTTCAAGCTCACACCATGCCTTTTTTAAATCAATTCCGTCTGCGTTATATAAATTCCCTCTAGAACCTGTCGTTATGCCTGTTACAATAATGTTATAACCAAAGCTATCCATTATTTCCTGTTTTTTATCTTCTAAGATTTTTGCAAAAGCTCTTCCAGCATTACCAAAACCTAAAAGTCCCAATTTTAATGTCTTCATTTTCTACCTCATACATTCTGACTACAATAATTCCTTATACATTTCTATATATTTATCTGGCCTGAAATCAGTAGTTCCAATTTTAGGATTAATATTAAACTGCATTCTTCTGGCTAATGACAAATCGATTTCCACATTACATATGGTATAATCTGCTGCCTTCTCATCGGCAAAACTACATCCTGCATAATAGCATAATTCACCAGATTTCTCCGTAGGACCTAAAACCTGTGAACCGCCATAGAAAGTACTAGATAAGTCCTGACCTACCAAATTAGCTGTGGCTATATATACCCCATTTATAAGCACATAGGCTTCTAAAGTCCTTGGACCCACCAAAGGTCCGTGTTCATAAGCATATGCCGTACTGTTCAAAATAAGTCTGCACCCTTTTGCCGCATAATACCGTACCATTTCCGGAAATGTATAAATATCATAACAAATGGCATTTCCAATAGGCCCCCATGGTGTCTCAAATATAAATGGTTTGTCTCCCCTTGTTGCCCATCTTGGCTCAGGAGGTGGTAAATGCATCTTCCGATATGAACCAATTAAACCTTCTGGCCCAAATACAGCCTGTGCATTATATATAATAGAAGAATCTTTTTCATCCTGTTCAGGCATTCCTATTACAGCATAAATTTCCAGTTCTTTAATTAGTTTCTCTAGTTCTAAAGAGCTTACCCCTGGAATAGTTTCTGCTAATTTTGACTGCATTTTTTCGGGTTTTAAAGTTTCTTTAACATCATCATACCCTGTTAATGCCATCTCTGGAAATAAGACTAACTCTGCTCCCATTCCAGCAGCTTCAATAAGATTATCTTTAATTTTATCCAGATTTTCCTCTTTATTGCCCCAAGATGTCTTAAAGTTAACTGTGGCAATATTAATTTTATCGATCATTTACTATCGCTTCCTCTTCTACATTCTTATCAGACTCGATTTTCAATTTATTTTTTTCATCTTTCATTACTTTAAAGAAGTTTATAATGACCATGGTGATTATAGCAAATCCCATGAACCCTTCTATAGGGAACATAATTGAAATGATATTTGTGAAACCTACCAGCCCACAAAGAAATCCTATCCATGCAATAATAACAATCTTTAATTTCCTATGATTTTGAAATTTCATTTTTGTAGTAAACCCATAATAATTACTGGTTGCAGATGCATAAATGGCAAAAAGCAATACACATGTATACACTATATTTACACTCTTTGAAATTTTAGCAGAGTACCCAAGCATTGGCATATCCATTGCCTGAGAAAATCCCATATCAGTAAACATGGCGGTCCCAAGAACAAATGCCAGTAATCCTAAAAATACTGCACCAAGTGCGGTCCCAAGGAAAGCATGTTTATCACTTTTTGCATTGACTGAAGCGGTAGCCACAATTGGCACTAATGCTAAAACATTATAAGATATGTACTGCATAGCTGATAAAAACCAATTGGGTGTTAACGGACTTACGGTGATTTCCGCCTGCTCCTTTGACTGTGGTAAATCCATAAAAATTACCATTAAACATACGGATACAACAACTACTACAAGAATAGGCATCATAAATCTAAAGACTCTTGAAACTCTTTCAAATCCACCGATTACAGTTAATATTACAAGACATATTATAACTACTCCGCCTAGAACCCTGCTTTGCCCAAACTGCTGATAAAATAAAGCGCCTCCCGCAGAAGACATGGTAATCAAAACAGTAAAAAGCATCAATGCCATAAAATACCCTACAAAATCTACTAATTTAGCATTACCGCCTGGAACAATTACTTTACCCATATCATTAGTCCCAAGAGTTCTTGCAATTTTACTAGTCATGACACCAATCACCATAAACATCACGCCAATTACAAATATCCCTATATATCCTTTATCTCCAAATACACAGAAAAACTGCCAGATTTCTCTTCCAGATGCAAAACCAGCCCCCATAATAGTCCCAACATACATTAAAGCAACACTTAAAATTCCAAGTTTATGACTCTCTTCCATTTTTTGACTCCTTTATTTCACCATAAGTAAAGTAAGCAAGGCCAATCCAAATTATTATAAATGCTAGAAATTGTATACTATCGAAGGGCTCTTTAAATATAAAAATACCTATTATAAGAGCAATCGATGGTGATATGTATTCTGTAATGCCTAAAGACACCATTGAAATCCTATTAGCAGCCATTGCGAAAAGGGCCAGGGGCGTTGCAGTCAAAAGACCTACAAATGCCAATAACCCAATTTGATAAGGTTCTGCAACACTAAATGCACCTTTGCCGTTAACCTCAAAGTATATAATAAGTGCTAATGCAAAGGGTGTTAAAAATACCGTTTCATAAAATAAAGTTATTAATGCTTCCATCTGATACTTTTTCTTTATTGCAGCATAGGTCGCAAATGTTAGTGCCAAGCTCAATGCAATAATAGGAACCTCTTTAAAGTGAATAAGAATAACGACAACACCTGCCAAAGCAAATGCTAAAGCTGCAAGCTTATATTTATTTAGTTTTTCTTTAAACAGTACTACCCCAAATATACAAACCATTAAAGGCTCAATGTAATATCCAATACAAGTTTGTATAACATAATTTGCATTGACCGCCCATATGTATATACTCCAATTTGAAGTAATTAGAATTCCAGCTATGATAAATGTAGGCAAAAGGCCCTTCTGCTTCATTGGCGCAAAAAGCTTTTCTCTGCCGTACAATTTATATGCTACAACAAAAGTTGTGACTCCTACTAAAAATATTCGGTAAAAAATGATTACCATGGAATCTATAGGTCTAAGAGCCTGCCAGTAAATAGGAAGAAATCCCCACAATACTGCACATCCCAAGGCACAACTCATACCAATATTATAGTTTTTCTTTTCTAATGTTTTTTCCATTACTACCACATTCCTTTTACTTGTGAATACAATATTCACGATGGATATATTCTATCATCTATAACTAAATTTTACAATTGTACTTTTTGTGATATATAAGTTGTAAATCTCTATTATTGTTATATAATTAAATTGATTTCAGCTAAAAAGGAGATGCTTATAGTGCCATTGTTATTTGCATTTATAACATTTATAATAATCATGATTTTTTGTCTTGCTACGGGTTATTCCATTTTAATTGCCATGTTAGCGGGGCTTATTGCCTTTACCATCGCAGGCCGCCTAAATGGCTTTTTTTATGAGAATTTAAAAGAAATGGCTTTAAAGGGTATAAAAGAATCTTTCATAGTACTTGAAATCATGTTTCTAATTGGATTTCTAACTGCTGTATGGCGTTCTTCTGGTACCATTACATTCTTCGTATATTATGGCGTCAGTATTATCACCCCAGGATTATTTATATTAATTTCATTCCTTCTCTGCTGTATTCTTTCTTACATATTAGGAACATCTTTTGGGGTTGCAGGAACTTTAGGAGTAATCTTAATGGTTCTTGCCCGAAGCGGAAATGTCAACGAAGCTATTACCGCTGGAGCTATTATTTCTGGTATATATTTTGGTGACAGAGGATCCCCAGTTTCCTCAAGCGCAATTCTAATAGCATCCATAACTAAAACTAACATTTATGATAATGTTAAACTAATGTTTAAAACAGCTGGTATCCCTCTAGTACTAGTAACTATCGTATATGCTGTTTTATCTGTATTAAATCCACTTAAAACTGTGGATACAAATATATCGGAGGCCCTCCAGACAGATTTTAATTTAAGCTTATGGGCCATTCTCCCCGCCGTTTTTATGCTGATACTGCCCTTATTGAAAATAAACATCGTCTGGGTATTTATAACAAGTATTTTTAGTGGCTTTTTAATTACCATAACACTTCAGGATATGAGCGTTTTGGATACTCTGAAGTGTTGTATTATAGGTTATCACTCCCAAAATGACAATCTTGCATTTATATTAAATGGAGGTGGTGCAGTTTCTATGCTTTCGGTCTGTGGCGTAGTATTACTTTCCTCCGCCTATTCAGGAATATTTAAAGGTACAAATATGCTTAATGTGATCCAAGATAGTCTTACCTTATTAATAAGTAAGATTGGTCTATTTGGCTCCATGTTAATTTGTTCTACACTAGTTACCTGTGTTTTCTGTAATCAGACTATAGCCTCTATGATGAGTCGTGATTTACTTGAGAAACCTTATGAAATTGCTGGGGGAAGCCCTTCTGAATTAGCTATAGATATAGAGAACTCATCCATTGTGCTTTGCGGCTTAATTCCCTGGGCTATTTCTTGCTCTGTCCCACTCCAAATGTTAGGCGTAGGCTATCAAGCATTGCCTTTTGCTTTTTTATTATATATAATCCCATTTTATTATATATTTACAAAGAAGTTATTTTTTTTTAATTAAAGAACTTCTCAGTTTATGCTTCAGTAAATAATTAGCAAACTATTTTATTTAAATAATTGATTGCGAAATAAAGAAAGATAGGTTATTATTTTTGTACTGATAAAAATGCATGAAAGCTAGAGGTTGAAAAAGAAAGGAGCGTATGATGTATTTATTACGAAATACACTGTACAAATATTTATGGTAAAAGATTATGATTTAATGAAAATCCCTGTTGTTGGTTATATAGAAGCAGATTTTTACCGCATTCTAGAAACTCTTTACGATGACTTTACCATTATCAGTAACACTGGTGTTATTGAAAGTGTTCTTCAAAATTTTGAAACTGTATATGGAATTCCTATACACGAAGCTATTGGTTCTACAATCATGCAAATGGAAGAAAATAAAATATTTAATCCCTGTGTTTCCTTAGTAGTACTTCGTACACTGAAACCTGTAACGATGCTTCAGCGCACTATAAACGGCACTTTTCTTATGTGTACTTCTATCCCAATTCTAAATGACGATGGAAGTTTATATAAAATAGTAAGCTATACTCGTGATTCAGAGAAGTACCAACATCTTTCAGAAGAATATGAAAACCTACAACGGACACTAAATGCTTATGATATAGAATTATCCAAATTAAGACAACGATTCAAACAAGAGTATCCTATTGTGGGCTCAAGTCCACAAATAAAAAATGCAATTTATCTTGCAGAAAAATTTTCAGGCTTTGATGCTAATCTTTTAATAACTGGTGAATCCGGTGTAGGAAAAAATCTATTTGCCAATATCATTCATCAGAATAGCAGCCGTAAAAATAAGCCTTTAGTCTCCATAAATTGTGGTGCGATTCCTGACAACTTATTAGAATCTGAATTCTTTGGTTATGAAGCAGGAGCATTTACAGGAGCAAACACAAATGGAAAACCAGGTCTAATACAACTTTCCGAGGGCGGTACACTATTTTTAGATGAAATTGGCGAATTGCCACTTCACATGCAAGTTAAACTGCTAAAAGTTATTCAAGAGAAAAAAATCACACATATTGGTGGAACAAAAGAATTATCAATTGATTTCCGATTAATTACAGCTACAAATAAAGATTTGAAACAGATGGTCAGAGACGGGAAATTTAGAGAAGATTTATTTTATCGTTTAAATGTTCTGACTCTTGATATTCCATCCCTTCGGGAACGAAAAAGTGATATCTTCTGTTTAGTAGATTATTTCTGCAAAAAGTTTACAAAACAGTATAATGTAACCCGGTCATTTTCAAGTAGAGCTATCGAATATTTAGAAAATTACTCTTGGCCTGGCAACATACGAGAATTAGAAAATACTATTGAGCGAGCAGTTCTAACTTCTGATAATATGGTTATAACAGAACAAGATTTACCTTCTGTTTTTCAGCCTGATGAAATTAGTATTTCTGCTTTATCACAAGAAAAAACTCTGAAAGAAATACTTGAAACTGTAGAAAAATCTGTGCTATTAAACAGCTATGAAAAGCATAAAACCACAACAGGAGTGGCAAAGGCCCTTGGGATTAGCCAGCCAACAGCATCACTTAAACTAGAAAAATATTTTGGTAAAAAAATAAAATTATAATATAAATGATTCTGCAAAGGAAATAAATAACAATTAACTAAAATGATAAGGGGTGTCTTAAAATATTTTACTTTTAAGACACCCCTTGATTTTATAAATTTTAATTATTTAAACTAATTATTCCGTTTTTATTTTTTATCTGCGTATTCACCAAATAGCAATTGTTCTCTTTCATGCTCTGTAACATTACTATATTTACCTTTAGCATATATAGCACATGCTAGGCCTAGAATGAACCATACAATTACTAACATCCACTCGATTCCTACAAGAGGACTTGGTCCAAGTGGTGTATATAACCAGAAGAAGAATACTGCAACTAAAACGCCCATAAATCCAATAAATTTCGGATATGCAACCTTGTACGGTCTTTCCAAGTTTGGTGCATTCTTTCTTAAGAAAATAAATGCCAATACAACCATTCCATACATAATTACTACTCCAAAAGAACTAGCATTTACAAACCAAGATAACGCTGACTTACCAAGTAAACAAGAGAATGTTGACAATGCTGCACATAAAAGTACTGCGTTTGATGGAGTTCCATATTTAGGATGAATCTTACCTAAAAAGGCTGGAAGCATCTTTGCATTTGCAAGAGAATAAATTACTCGAGCTCCTCCATATAGGAATCCATTCCAACTTGTTAAAATTCCACAAAGAGCACCCACTATACAAATTTTACCCCATATAGGACTTCCATAAGCATATGCCATAGCATCGGCTACTGGAATCGTTCCAGTTAAACGAACAGATACCGGCGCAGACATACAAGTGGAGAAAATCATTAGCATATACCAAAGCGCTGCGGCACAAATTGATAAAATTAATAGCCGAGGTATTTTCTTTAGTGGTACATTCATTTCACCTGCGGACTGTGGTATAACATCAAATCCTACAAACATTGCAGGAACCATAAGAAGAACGGATGAAAAACCTTTTACATTTGTAAAAAACGGTTTTGTATAACTAACATCTCCTTTTGTTAGGCCTCCAAATACGAATAATGCACCTACTACAATCAATCCTATAGTTGCTATTGTTTGGAAAACAGCTGCCTGTTTTGCACCTCTATAATTAACAAAAGAAATTATAACAGAGGCAACAATGGCTACTAATGCCCAGGAGGCATAAACATCAAATTCTTTTATTGTCCATAAAAAACCAATTTTAGGAATTGGAACAATATAATCTATAGCCGTTGCAAATGCAGGACCTTCCCATGCTGCAACACCTAAATAAGCAAATGCGGTTGCTAATCCTGCAATAACTGCAGGCCAATATCCCATTGCTTTATATGAAAATACTACACTTCCTCCTGTGCAAGGTATAGCCGGTGTAAGTTCTGCATATGCCATACCTACAAATATACAAAGTATTGCGCCTACTACATAAGCGGATATTGCTCCAAGCATGCCTGCGCTTGCTGCCCATTGTCCTGAAAGCATAATCCAGCCCCAACCGATCATTGTTCCAAATGCTAGTGCTAGAACATCTTTTGTTGAAAATGCCTTTACTAGTTTGTTATTTTCATCACCCATATTATTTCATTCCTTTCCTTCACATTATGAGCTGCGCTCAATTCCTGCAATAGCTTTAGCAAGTTCTTTCTTGGCATTAATGTTGCCCTGACGGGAAATCATGATTCTCTGAG
>NZ_DAMBYD010000021.1:0-14424 GCF_032051575.1 Aminipila sp.
AAATGGAAAGGTTGATAGAAAAGCATTACCAAGACCAGAAGGACATATTAATACGAGAGAAGAATATGAAGCACCAAGAAATGAGACGGAAAAGAAGCTGGCAGAGCTATGGCAGGATATATTAAAGGTAGAGAAAATAGGGATAAATGATAATTTCTTTCAACTTGGAGGACATTCATTAAAGGTTTCATTACTTGCGTTAAAGGTGAAAAAAGTGTTAAAGGTAGATCTTCCATTAAGAGAAGTATTTAAGACTCCTACAATAAAAGCGCTTGCAGATTATTTAAATAAAGATATTCCATTAAAGTATGATCTAACGGATGAAAGTGTAGTGCTTATTAAAAAAGGAAGCATTTCAGCAGAAAACCTTTTCCTAATACATGATGTAAGCGGTGATATTTTAGCGTACTCCCATTTATGTAATAATCTCACATCGGATTTTAATTATTGGGGGATAAGAGCAAAAAATATAAAGGGACTTGCTCCTGAAAATCTAAGAATAGAAGAAATTGCAAGTTGTTACATGGAGAAAATTAAGAATATTCAACCTAATGGTTCCTATCATTTGGGTGGTTGGAGTACAGGAGGTAGCATTGCATTTGAGCTAGCAACACAATTGGAAAAGAATGGAGAGGAAGTGGAAAAACTTTGGCTGTTTGATGCAGATGCTCCAGGGGATTCAAAGCAAGGTATTCAAAATTGGAATAAATTTAAAGGATTTACAGTAGAGTCAGAAAAAGATTTTATTAATAAGTTAGCTATAGAAACAAAAATTAGAGATAAAATACAAAGTTTGGATGAGATAGAAGCAATATGGTATAAAATCACAAAATATTTAGAAGAGCATAAATATAATGTGGACGAAGTTGCCAACTTTATGAATAGCTATATACCTTTTGCATCTGAGTATTCTGATGGGGAATATATCAATATAATCAACAAAGTGAATTTAATAAGGTCTCTTGACAGAGCAACAGTATTGTATATGCCAGTAGATATGATAAAAGCTGAAGTTGTATATTTTAGAGCAAAAGATAGCCACATTAACGATGTTGGGAAATGGTTAAAGTATTGTAAAAACCTAAAAAGCATTGTTGATATTGAGGGAAATCATTTTTCAATTTTTCAGCAGCCTGATATTAGTATGTTTTCAAAGGAATTTGATAAACGATTAAATGGGATTTAATAATCCCATTTAATCTGGCTTAAAGTACAATTATTAAAAAATATAAGAGGTATATTATGAGGGGTATTAGAGTAATCAGCTTATTTATTATTTTTTCATTGATATGTGAATGTTCTGTCTATGCAGACACTTATTCCAAATTTTTAAGCCAGAATGTCGGTAAAAATTGCGAGGCATTTATTCAAAAACAATATAAAAAGAGTAAGATACCGGATATGTTTGTTGTGGTTGTTAATGGCAATAAAACAATTTACAGTAAAGGATTTGGAAATGTGTCCGATAATACCTTGTTTGAACTGGGATCCACAAGTAAAGCTTATACTGCATTAGGAATTTTAAAACTGGAAGAAGAGAGCTTAATAGATTTGAATGCTCCTGTTGATAAATATCTGCCCGGGTTTATTATGACGTATAAAGGAAAGCCTGCTCATATAAAAATAGAACAACTTTTACATCATACAAGTGGAATCTCGTCCAATACGATAGGAGATATACCTGTTTCAAACCAGCCGGATGCTTTAAAAAAGACGGTTGAGCTTTTGGTTGGAAAAGAGCTTGAATCAAATCCAGGAGACAGGTTTTCTTATGCTACCATTAACTATGATGTGTTGGGCTTGGTAATAGAAAAAGTGTCAAGACAATCATTTGAAAATTTTATGAGGAATGAAGTATTTTTGCCATTAGGACTTAATAATACCTTTGCAGGACGGCAGCCAGAACTGGAAAAGAGAATAATAGAAGGATATAAAATAGGTTATGGAAGAAGCCTCTTGTATAAAGCACCTCAATATAGAGGGAATGTTCCCGCAGGCTATATCATTACAAATGGGAAAGATATGGCAACGTGGCTTAAACAACAAATTAATATACACCAGGCAGATAATTCTTTAGGAAAGGCTATAGAAAAAGCCCATATGCCTGATAGAACAGTTCCACCAGACTCTGATGGAGGTTCATATGGTGGAGGGTGGATAGTATATCAAAAAGGTGGAGGAGAGTATTCCCATGGGGGAGAAAATCCAAACTATTCCTCCTATGTTATATTTAGACCGGAGGAACAGCTGGGAGTTGCAGTTTTATGTAATATGAATTCCAGTTATGCAGGAACAATTGCAAGAGGCGTTATGGATATAATGCTTGGAAATACTCCAAAACAAAAAACTAAGGATATGTATAGAAGTTTAGACTATATTGCAGTGGCTATTATTTGTATTTCTATACCGTTTTTAATAACCAGTTTGTATTATTTACTAAATATACTATATCAAATAGTTTGTAAAAATAGAAGATTAGCAGGAGCTAGAATAAATGTATTTTGGGCTTTATTAAAAATAGCTGCAACAATTACAATCCATGCCTCTTCTTTGTATATGATACCTTGGATATTGTTTGATGGTCTGCCGTGGAATTTTATAAAGGTATGGGCTCCGCAGAGTATTATAGTATCTTTATGTTTGATTTTTAGTGCAGGAAGTATTTTCACTGTTTATTATTACTTGAATCGTATATTTCCAAGGGATGATGATAAATCATTTTTTTCTGTAATAACACTAAGTGTATTAAGCGGATTTGGTAATGCACTAATCATATTTATAATAAATTTGGTATTAAGTCAGTTTGACCCTGATGATAAACATTTGGATGTTGGTTTACTATTTTATTTCATTATAGGTATTGTTATTTATGTGTTAGGACAGCGGATTGTAAGATTAAAGCTTATCACTGTTACAAATAACATAGTGTATAAGAAGAGAGTAAACCTAATAGAACGTATACAGAAGACAAGCTATCAAGACATTGAAAATTTGGAAAAAGGGGATTTGATAGCATGTCTTAATAATGATACAGAAATTATAAGTACTTTTGCAAACATAATTATAACCGCAGTTGCAAATAGTGTTACATTAATCTGTTGTTTTATATATTTAGGTATGGTTAATTTATGGGGAGTTTTAGTTTCTATAGTTATTGCAGCTTTGGCATTGACAATGTATTATTTTGTAGGCATTTCTGCAGAAAAGCTTTGGGATAAAGTAAGGGATAATCAGAGTTTGTTTATAAGATATATAAATGATCTTGCTTATGGATTTAAGGAATTAAGTTTGAATAGAAGTAAAAGAGAAGGATTTAATAATGACATATTAGAAAGCTGTAGAACTTATCGTGATAAAAACATAGACGGAAACTTTAAATTTGCAAATGTGTTTGTAATAGGCGAATTATTATTCACATTTGTTATTGGTGCAGTTGTATTCCTGTTTCCGCTACTTTTTAAGGAAATAGAAGGATCAGAGCTTATTCAATATGTATTTATCTTTTTATATATGACAGGTCCTATACATGGTATTCTTGATTCTATACCAGAAGTAATGCACGTAAAAATAAGCTGGAAAAGGATAAAAGGGTTGGAAAAATATCTTTCTGAATTTAAGGTAAAGCCTGAAGAAAGAGAATGTGAACAAATTAAAAATGTCTGTATAGAGCTTAAAGATATTGAATACAGTTATAAGAATTGTGATGATTTGGAATTCAAAGTTGGCCCAGTTAATTGTAGCTTTAAACCAGGAGAAATTACTTTTATTACCGGAGGAAATGGTAGTGGAAAATCTACTTTAGCTAAACTGATAACTGGGCTTTATAGACCAGATAAAGGTAAAGTATTTATAAATGGTGCAGCGGTAAATGAGGAAGGGTTAGGGAAATATTATTCAGCTATATTTAGTGATTATTATCTTTTTAATAAACTTTATGGAATAGACTGGAAGCATAAGGTGGAAGAAATAAGAAATAAAATGAAACGATTTAGGATTGAAAACAAGCTGACAATATCAAATGGGGAACTTAGTACAACCAAGCTTTCTACAGGACAGCGAAAAAGAATTGCATTAATGATAAGCTATTTAGAAGACCGTCCAATTTATTTGTTTGATGAATGGGCAGCAGATCAGGATCCTGAATTCAGACGGATATTTTATAACCAAATTTTACCAGAACTTAAGAAAAAAGGTAAGACCGTTATTGCAATAACACATGATGATGGTTATTTTAATACGGCGGATAAAGTGATAAAGATGGAAATGGGAGAAATTAAAGAGGTAACATATGAGAAAAATTAGATTATTTTGTTTACCATATGCAGGAGGGAATGCTAACATCTATTTCAATTGGAGAAAAAGTTTAGAAAAATATATTGAATTATGCCCACTAGAATTAGCTGGTAGAGGTAGAAGGTATGAAGAACCCTTTTATGAGACGCTAGATGATGCAATAGAGGATATCTATAATATTATGAAGGATCAAATTAAAAATATAGAATTTGCCTTCTACGGTCATAGTATGGGAAGTATTATTGCTTATGAATTAGTACTTAGATTTCAGGAGAGACTTGGAATCATACCAAAACACGTATTTTTTTCTGGACATAGAGCACCAAATGTAGCTTCAAAAGATAAGAAGACTTATTTCCTACCTGATGAAGAATTCAAAAACGAGGTTTTAAAATTAGGTGGTACGCCGAAAGAAATATTGGAAAATGCTGAATTAGTTGAATTTTTTTTGCCACTGTTAAGAGCAGATTTTAAAATAATAGAAAATTATTGTTATCAAGATAAAAAAAATAAATTAAACTGCGACATAACTGTTTTAAATGGTAAAAAAGATGACTTAACACTTAATGATATAGTTGAATGGAGAAATCATACAAATGGGCAATGTAAAATAATAATGCTAGATGGTGGGCACTTTTTTATTAATGATAACACTGAAAATATTGTTAATATAATAAATAATACACTGTGATATTAAATGGAGGACCTAATGGAGATTAATGATAGAATATGTGAATATAAAAATCTTGTTGAACCATTAAGAAATGCTATGAATAATGGGAATGGAATTACATTTATAAATAGTTCAAGTGATGATTTATTCCTTTCGTATTCTCAGATATATCAGAGAGCATTGTCGCTATTGTTTTATTTACAGAAAGAAGGAATAAAACCTCAAGACGAGTTAATCTTTCAGCTTGATAATCAACAAGATTTTATAATTGCTTTCTGGGCATGTATAATGGGCAGATTTATACCTGTACCGGTGGTTATTGGGACAAATGAAGAACATCTATTAAAATTAATTAAAATATGGAAGATACTCAATCACCCCAACTTACTGATAAACAAAGAAATTGCAGAAGCATTATTAGCTAAGAAGCAAGAGACAAAAGAATTGCAGGATACGTTAAATAAGATGATGATTAAATCAATATTTATTGATAGCTGTACAGATGATAAGAAAAAAGGAGTCCTTCAAGAATCCCTCCACGATGACATTGCCTTTATTCAGTTTTCATCGGGCTCTACTGATGAGCCAAAAGGGGTGGTATTGACTCATGGAAATTTGCTATCCAATATATATGGGATATTAAAAGGGGCACAAGTGACCAATAGTGATTCTGCCTTGAACTGGGTACCTTTAACACATGATTTGGGGCTGATTGGATTACATATGTGCCCGTTAGCGGCAGGTATAAATCAGTATTTAATGGAGACAGAAACATACATAAGAAATCCATTGATATGGTTTGAAAAAGCCAGCCAGTATAAAGTTTCTCTACTGGCATCACCAAACTTTGGGTATAGGCATTTTATAAATTTTTATAATAATGATATGCAGAAAGATTGGGATTTATCTTGTGTAAGATTAATATTTAATGGAGCAGAGCCAATTTCTACGGAATTGAGCAAAGAATTTTATGATGTAGCATCAAAATGGAAGTTAAAATCATCAGTATCATTTCCGGTATATGGATTGGCAGAAGCTAGCCTTGGAGTTTCTTTTCCACCAATAAATGAAGGCTTAAGAAGCATTTCTATAGATAGGCATACCCTGAGCATTGGAAGTGCAATCAGAGAGATATCATCAAAAGCTGATAATAGTATTAAGTTTGTAGACTTGGGCTATCCCATAACTGGATGTGATGTAAGAATATGCAATGAGCATAATCAAATAGTAGGAGAGAAGATAGTAGGATATGTTCATATTAAGGGTAATAATGTAACAAATGGCTACTATAATAATAAAAAAGCAACGGAAGAAGTAAAGACAATAGATGGATGGCTTGATACTGGAGATTTGGGCTTTTTTAGAGACGGACGACTAATAATAACAGGAAGAGCAAAAGATATTATTTTTATAAATGGACAAAACTATTATCCTCATGATATAGAAAAGATAGCACAGGATGCATATGGAATAGACTTGGGAAACATTGCAGTTTGTGGTATTTTTAATGAATTTACTCAAAGAGAAGAGGTTACGGCTTTTGTAATTCATAATGGATCTTTAGAAGATTTTGTACCTATTTCAGAGGGTTTAAAAAAACAGATAAGCAGGAAAACAGAACTTGAAGTTAATAGTATTATACCTGTTAAAGATATTCCTAAAACTACAAGTGGGAAACTTCAAAGATATAAATTGAAGAAAGAATATGAAGAAGGATTATATAAAGAAGTTATACAAAAACTTGATAGTATGATTCAAAAAAGAAATGGAGAAAAAATAGTAACAGAGCCATCTAATGAGATTGAAAAAAAGTTGATAGACATTTGGACAGAAGTCTTAAATGTAAAGAATATAGGGGTATATGATAATTTTTTTGAATGTGGAGGAAACTCTTTAAAAGCAGCTTATATAGCTGCAAAAACACAAAAACAACTGGGCGTAAATGTTTCATTAAAAAGAATGTTTGAAATCACTAATATCAAAGAATTAGCAGTTTGCTTGAATAGGGAGGATAAAAAGCCATATGAACCTATTCATAAATTAGGAAACAAAGAATATTATAAACTTTCCAGTCAGCAAAAGATGATATATATAATGTCTAAATTAGACGAAAACAGAACTCATTATAATATCGTACAAGCTTTAAAGTTAAATGGGAAGTTGAATAAGGAAAAACTGAATAATGCTTTTAAATCAGTTATAGAAATGCATGAAATTCTTCGTACCTATTTTGAAGAAATAAATGGTGAACCAGTACAAAAAATATGCGAAAAGGTAGACTTTGAAATAGAATACCAAAAATTGCAGCAAGGAAAGCATGAAATTAATGAGATAATAGATAATTTTGTAAAACCATTTAATTTAAAAAAATCTCCCCTTTTAAACACTTTGCTCTTAGAGATTGAAGAGGATATCCATATATTAGTTGTTAATATACATCACATAATTTGCGATGGAAGTTCAGTAGTCTTGCTGATGAAAGATATTTTTGATATATATAACGGGAAACAAAAGATAAGACCTGCCATTCAATATAAGGATTATGCAGAATGGCAGAACAGTATAGGTGCTTCAGAAATAATAAAGAAACAAGAAAGCTTTTGGCTTAAAGAATTTCAGGAGGAAGAAGTTCCGATTATCAGGCTTCTCCAACATCGGAAAAGACCATTACTTCAAGGTTTCCAGGGAGATAGAATATATCTGAAACTCCATAAGGATGCCAATAACAGACTAAATAAACTTGCGAAACAAAAAGGCTGCAGCCTGTATATTTTACTTCTGACAGCTTACTATGTTTTAATGAGTAAATATACACAGCAGGAAGACATTGTAGTAGGAAGTCCGGTTTCCGGGAGAACACACCCTGACGTGGAATATGTAACAGGTATGTTCGTCAATACATTAGCTTTGAGAAATTATCCTGAAGGGGGTAAAAGCTTTAGTCATTTCCTTGCAGAGGTAAAGGATAAAGTGTTTACAGCTTTTGACAATCAGGATTATCCATTTGAGAGACTGGTTGAAAAGCTTCAATTAAAAAGGGATACAAGCAGAAATCCACTGTTTGATACCATGTTTGTATTGCAGAATATGGATATTTCCCAGATTAAGGAAAATGAACTTATCATAGAAAAATATCCTTATTTGAGTAAAATATCTAAGTTCGACCTGACTCTTTTTGCAGAAGAAACCAATAATGGTATATTATTTGAATGGGAGTATTGCTCCAATATACTGGACCGGGACACTGTAGAAACAATGGGACAGCACTATATGACTATTTTAGAAGAGATTCTCAACAACCCAGAGATTAAGCTATCTGAGATCTCAATGATGTCTGAAGAACAAAAAAAAGAACTTATTTATGATTGCAATGAGACTCAGACAGAATATCCAAAAGATAAAACACTTCAAAAATTGCTTGAAGAGCAAGCAGAAAGAACTCCCGATAATATAGCACTTATATATAATGATGTTAAAATTACATACAGACAACTGAACCAGAGAAGCAATCAGCTTGCAAATTATTTAAGGAGTCAGGGATTTGGCAGAGAAGATATAGCAGGTATCGTCATGGATAGAAGCATAAATTTTATCATTACAGTTTTTGCAGTCTTAAAAGCTGGAGGGGCATATCTGCCTATAGATATGGCATATCCTAAGGACAGAATTAAATATATATTAAAAGACAGCGGAATAATTTGGTTGTTGGTAGAGCATGATCAAAATACACCATTAAAATATGAGGGAAATGTTATCAATGTAAATAACGAGGAACTACTCAGACAAGATAACAGTAATCTTAAATGTATCAATCATTCTGGTGACTTGGCTTACGTAATCTATACATCGGGAAGTACAGGTAAACCAAAGGGCACAATGCTTGAACACAGATCCGTTATTAATTACATATGGTGGGCGGCAAAAAATTATGTGAAGAATGAGATCCTGGCTTTGCCGCTATATACAACTATTTCGTTTGATCTGACTGTAACCTCTATGTATGTGCCATTAATAACAGGTAATAGTATCGTCATATATGATGAAGATGATAAACAGCTATTAATAGAAAAGGTCTTTGAGGAAAATAAAGTAGGAGTAGTAAAACTTACACCTGCACATTTAAAGGTGATAAAGAACAGGAATAATAAGGATCTTGGAATTAAACGCCTTATAGTGGGTGGTGAACAACTAGATACACAGACGGCAAAAGAAGTATATGAAAGCTTTGGGGGCAATATTGAAATATATAATGAATATGGACCAACTGAGGCTACTGTTGGCTGTATGATATACCAGTATGACTATACAAGTGATATAGAATTAGCCGTACCTATAGGAGTACCGGCAGATAATGTGCAGATATATCTGCTGGATAAGAATTTGCATCCTGTTCCGGTGAACACAGTAGGAGAAATGTATATATCCGGAGATGGCGTGGCAAGAGGGTATTTGGGAAAAGCAGAGCTTACTGCGGAGAAATTTATTTCAAATCCATTTATTTATGGAAAAAGAATGTACAGAACAGGAGATTTGGCAAAACATCTTACAAATGGTAACGTAGTGTTTATTGGGAGAAATGATGACCAGGTAAAAGTAAGAGGTTATAGAATCGAAACTGCTGAAATAGAAAAAAGATTGCTGGAGCATCAAGAGATTAATCAGGCGCTGGTTATGGCAAAAGAAGATGATGACGGAAGTAAATATCTGTGCGGATATTATGTTTCAGATAAAATACTAAAGTCAGAAGAGTTAAGGAAATTTATCATAAAAGAATTACCGGAATATATGGTACCCTCTTATTTTATCTGGCTTAATCATATACCTTTGACATCTAATGGTAAAACAGATAAAAAAGCCTTACAAAACTCACTGGAAAATATTATTGCTGATAGGGAGTATACAGAACCCATAGATGAAGTAGAAAAAATAATGGTTTCGGTATGGGAAGAAGTATTGAAAATTGACAAGATTGGTGTTACAGACAATTATTTTTCGCTTGGAGGGGATTCCATAAAAGCAATCCAAATTATTTCAAAGCTAAATCAAAAAGGAATGGATATAAATGTAAAAGATATTCTTACATATCAAACAATATCAGGATTGTGTAGTCAAATAAAATGGTGCAGTAACGAAAAAATATATGAGCAAGGCATACTGGAGGGTAATGTAGAACTAATACCAATACAGAGATGGTTTATTAATAGAAAATTTCAAAATACTAATCATTATAATCAGACTGTAGTATTAGGGCTGAAAGAAATAATGGATATAAAAAAATTAAATAGTGCGTTTGATATATTGATAAGACATCATGATGGATTAAGACTTAATTATAATTCTGATAAAAATAATTTATTCTATAATAATATGCATTTGAATAAGTCTTTTGAAACAGCTTACTATGACATATCCGCATTTGGAAGTCAAGAACAATATCAAGAGATAGAGAGGATAGGAAATACTGTAAAATCATGTCTAGATATATATAACGGACTGCTTATCAGGGCTGTGCTGATTGACAGGGGGGCTAAATCTCAGCTACTTATAATAACCGCACATCATATGATAATAGATGGTGTTTCATGGAGAATACTACTAGAGGATTTTTTTAATCTGATTGATGATAAGCCCCTTCCTGTAAAGACAGCTTCGCAGAAAGAGTGGTATGATGCTTTGATAAAATTTTCAAACAGCCGTGAGCTTACTGATCAGATAGAATACTGGAATTCAGTACAGCAAACAGTATTTGATCTGCCTAGAGACATTAAAACTAATAATTGGACGATAGATTGTATTAAAAAATGTAAATTTTATTTAGATGCAGAGTATACCGTAAAACTGGTAAATGAAGCAAACAGGCCATATAATACAACAATCCAGGAACTTTTAGTATGTGCACTGGTCAAAGCAATTAAGGTATGGACACAAAATAAAATTATTAAAATTGAACTGGAAAGCCACGGAAGATTTTTAGATGAAGTTAATGTAAGTAGAACAATAGGCTGGTTTACTTCGATATATCCGTTTAGGTTAGATTTATCTGAAGAGGGTTTAGAAAAACAGATTAAAGAAGTCAAGCAGCAGCTGAGAGAGATACCTGTTACTGGTAATGGTTATCCTGTATTAAAATACATTAATGGCTGTTTTGAAGATGAGGAGAAAATTGTACCAATAAGGTTTAACTATCTTGGAGACTTTGATAATGTTATCAATTCAGAAAAATACTTTTATTATAGCGGTAATACTGGTAATGATTTTTCTCGTGAAAACAATATGACCGCTCAAATTGACATAAATTCCATGATAGTAAACGGAGTACTTGAATTTGAAATGAATTATAATGGATTGGCGTATAAAGAAAAAACAATTAACAGTTTTCAGAATCTTGTATGGGAAAATTTGAAAGAACTAATCAATTATACAGCCGGAATAAAAGAAGTACATTTTACCCCATCAGATTTTGATACGGTTCAAGTTGACCAAGATGATTTAGATAGTCTGTTTGGATAATTTGTAATCTCAATAATACAAAAAGAATTTTAGGAAAGGAGTATTTATGCGATAAAATGTGATGAAGATATACGGGATTAAACTAATACAGGAAAATGAAAAGGATAAGCTACATTATTTAATGAATTTCATTTCTAAAGAAAAAAGTATAAGAATTAGTAGATATCGAAGGTGGGAAGATTTTCAAAGAAGCTTATTATCAGATGTTTTGATAAGAAGTATGATACATAGAAATTTTGGAATACCTAATGATAAGCTTCTGTTTAAAACAAATGAATATGGAAAACCTTATTTAATGAACTCTAATATATATTATAATATTTCTCATTCTGGAGAATGGGTAATATGTGTAATGAATGAGACTTCTCCTGTAGGGATTGATATAGAAGAAGTCAAAATAATTGATTTTAGTGTTGCCAAACAGTTTATGACTGAAAAGGAATATAATAAATTTGAACAATTAGATGACGTAACAAAGCAAAATTATTTCTATAAAGTCTGGACTACGAAAGAGAGTTATATTAAAGCTGATGGAAGAGGTATGAATATACCTCTAGATATAATTGAGACTAATTTTAGTAAGAATGGAAATATCCAGGTGAGTATAAACGCCTTGGAAAGTAAATGTTATTTTAATCAATTTAAATTAGAAAAATGTTATCTTATTACGGTCTGCAGTGCTTTTCAAAACCTCACAGATAAAATTGAAATAATCAATATAGATGAGATTGTACATGAATTAAAAGTATGCACTGAATTATAATTTGGTATAGAAGTAAAATAAAAAACAGGGTGCTTGTGGTAAGCACCCTAAAATTTGTTTTTGAAAGGTTTATGCTTCTAAAGCCTTTAAAGCAGCAGCCTTTTCAGCTTCTCTTTCTTCTATAATCTTTGCATAGTGTTCATCTGTCATTTTTTCCATTGATATACCAGTGAAACCATAGAAGATAGATACTAATGGGTTGATGATATTTAAGAATGCATATCTGCCATAAGATGCAGTCGGTACGCCTAAGAATGTAGACATTGCAGCACCGCAAGTGTTCCAAGGAACTAAACAAGAAGTGATTGTACCTGAGTCTTCTAAAGCTCTGGAAAGATTTTTAGGAGCAAGCTTTCTGTCTTCAAAAGCTTCTTTGTACATTCTTCCAGGAAGTACGATAGCTAAGTATTGGTCACCAGCTATAACATTCATAAAAATACAACTGAAAATAGTAACTGTAATTAATGAACCAGTGTTTTTTGCAGCTTTGAGTAATGCTTGAGCCATAGTAGCAAGCATCCCTGAAGCATCCATAATACCGCCAAAGCACATTGCACAGATGATCAGATTAATAGTTTGCAACATGGAAGCCATACCGCCCTTTTCAAGAAGAGAAACTAAGTCAGGCATAACAGCATCAGGATTTGCAAATTTAAATCCATTGTGGAGAATGCCTGGCCAATCGGCTAAGGAAACACCTTGAAAAATGGAACCAAATAAGCAACCAAGTATGATACCACCCATAAGTCCGGGTAGAGCAGGTAATCTTAAAGCTACTATTGCAATTACCACGATAGGTGGGATTAATAAAGCCAAATTAATGTTGAAGTTGCCTTTAAGTCCTTCCTGTAATGCATTAACAACAGACATATCAACGGTTTGACCAGCCTTGCCCATACCAAGAATTCCATAGATTATTAAAGCTAGCACGAGTGAAGGTGTAACTGTCCATACCATATGTCTGATGTGATCGAATAAAGTTGCACCAGCCATAGCAGGAGCTAAGTTTGTAGTATCTGAAAGAGGAGACATTTTATCACCAAAATAAGCACCGGATACAATTGCACCTGCTACCATAGCAGGATCCATACCTAAACCCTTGCCAATACCGATTAGTGCAATACCGATAGTTCCAGCTGTAGTCCAAGAAGAGCCTGTTGCAAGAGAAACGATACAGCATAAGAGGCAAGATGCAAGTAGGAAGATTCCAGGGCTTAAAATCTTTAAGCCATAATAGATCATAGCTGGTACAACACCACCAGCAATCCATGAACCAATTAGAAGACCTACAGTTAAAAGAATAAGCATTGCCTGCATGGATCGATTAATGGAAGCAAGTATTCCAGCTTCCAAGAATGACCATTTATACCCATTTATAATTGCGATTATTGCTGCGAATATTGCAGAACAGATTAGTGGAATATGTACTAAGCCATAGTCACAGGCAAAAGCCGGACCGAATACTTTCCCTAGCATTCCTAAAGAATAGGCTAAGGCAATTAAAGTAAAGAGCATCGTGACAACACATTGCCACATAGGTATTTTTCTACCCATAATATAATTCCTCCTTAAAATAAATAAAAAATAAATGATAAAAATGATAAATAGTGTGAAAATTTTCGCAACTCTCACAATTCCATTATAGGAGAGTAATCAAACATTGTCAAGGAAGAATATGCATGTAAATTCATGCATACATATAAAAAAATATGGTAGTTAATTTTTGATAAAATCTTTGCAAATAATTCAAAATTAGACCATTAAAAGCATGATAAATTAGAATGTGAAAAAAGCATTTTAGGAAAAAATACAAAAAATGTATAAACAAATAGGATAAAGTGATGAATAAATATTGCTTTAAATTTATAAAGTATTAAAATATAAAATTAAAAGAATGTAAATTAATGTAGTAGACATTTGCAAAAAAAGAGGGAACATAAAAATGAAAGCTACTATATATATATGCAGAATAAATCGGTTTTTATTCCAAGAAATTTGCAGACTTATAGAGTAAAAGCAAATAATAATGAAATAAATTGAAAAAGTTGCGAAAAAGTATTGACAAGTTATTCAACTTTTGCTATTCTAATATAGCTGTCGCAAGTGAGTGCAAACAAAGCTTGTTAAGCAGCAAGAACCTTGAAAACTTCATAGTGTAGAGAATTAGTCAAGAGAACATTAAGTT